>DASUFP010000046.1:0-4765 GCA_036274495.1 Bacteroidia bacterium | reverse complement strand
TATCGGGACTCTTATGCTGTTGGTGTTAGGCGTTACTTTTTCTCTGTAAACCAACTCACCGGGAAGGTTGTAAATGCTGATGGTTACTTCCCTCTGTTTTAGTGCATCCGAAACAAGCGTAAATGCATCCTGCGCCGGATTGGGATACAGCTGAAAAGATGAAATACTCTCCGGCTGTGCTATGCCCGAGGTGTTATCTACATATTTTATCCGCACCAAATACATATCGCCACCCCCGTAGCCCGAATCTGTCTTTACAGGTGAAATCCCGTTTCCTCCCCATCCGTATAACATCACCGATGAATCGGGTAACACCAAAAAATTGCATAACAGTTCAACTCCCGCCGCCCCATAACGGCCATTCCATATTTTATTACCCAAACTGTCTACCCTGATCAGCCAGTAATCATAGCCGCCATATCCCGGTTGCGAAACATCAAACAGGCTATCGCTGTCGGTAATACCACCAATCCAATACCCCCCTCCCGGTGCTATTTTAACATCTACACCCCAACTCTTATTATTACCGCCATACCTTCTGTCAAATTGTTTGTTCCCAAGCGAATCTATCTTTACTATCCATACATCACCTAGACCTTTTTTAACTTCACTCACATCCAGGCCCTGGTCGGAAAATGTTGTGCCACAAAGTAAAAATCCCCCATCCGGTGTCTTTATGATGCTGTTTGCAACTTCATCATCATTACCCCCAAACCGTTTGTCCCAAATAACGGATCCTGTGGTGTCTATTTTAACAACCCAAAGATCATAACCACCCCTGGATGTATCTGAGACAGTCCCATCAGCCGGACTGATGGTGTTACCCAGAAACACCACTGCATGATCGTTTGACTCAACCATTGAGAGTTGGCTATAAGTTAAAACCATTTCATTTGAGCTGCCTCCATACACTTTATCCCATTTAATGTGACCGGTACTGTCGAGCTTTACCATCCAGTAATCCGGCCCACCGTAATTGGCAACTGTTTTATCTCCTCCGATTGGAGAAAAAGATGTACCCATCACATAATAATCTGATGCCGACGACTGAAATATGATCGGATAATCATCATCACCCATACCTCCCAGTGTTTTTTCCCAAAGGATAACGCCCGAACTGTCACAGGCACCCACCCAGTAATCAAACGGATAATTTGGGAATGATTTGTTATTTTCCGATTTGTCGCACGAACTATCCGACATTGAGGCGCAGGCAAAATTAATATTACTATTGATACTATTCATTGAAAATTCTGTTCTTCCTTCACCTCTATTCCCATCAATAGTCAGCTGCCATATACTCGCATAAGAGGTATCTGTTTTAAGGATCCACATCCCCGAATTTACGGGATTGCAGAGCGGAACCGTTTTAAAGCCGCTGCTATCAGAAAAGGATTGACATCCCATGATAAACTCATAATTGCCACAATATACAATTGAACCATTTTTTTCACCCGCCGATCCTCCCAAACAACTGTTGCTGATCACCTGATACGATTGCCCAACTGATGGTAAATTTAAAACCGCAAAAAGCGCTGTACTCATCAGCACATATTTTAAAAGGTTGTTCATCGATTGTCGGGTTTAAATCAAATACACGCTCAGCAATTTGTGAAATGCTTACTGTTGCAGGTTGATTATTTTGATGGTTTTCTCTACTCTTTTATCGTTTAACAGCTGAATAAAATACAAGCCGGAATTAAAATTCATCAGTGTGTTTTTAACTTTCTCTATATCATATCGCCTATTACCTCCGAAGAAAATTTTCTCTCCTCGTTCGAAACACACTTCAGGGCTTCCCTTATGACCAATGACTCCGCCGCGGCGGATTGTATCCGCCGGTGCCTTGGCGAAGGCGGATGACCTACTTTTCCCGACGCAGTTCCTTAACAAATATTTTTCCCGTTTCTTCAACACTGGTTTTTATTGGAATAAATTCGAATCCAAAATCTTTTCGAATTTTATTGGAAGAGTAATAATATTGTGATGCTGCCGATTGAGCTGTTTCACGGGTTATAACGGGTTTTCTTCCTGTTAGTAATCCTTTTATTCTCTCCGCCCGCCAGGCTAAGCCTGTCAAAAATGTTCCCGCATAAACTACGGGACGCTTTTTCCCCAGCGCATCAGAAATTCCGTCAAACACTTCCCTGAAGGATTTGTTTTCGGAAACCAGAACATAACGCTCTGCGGATATACGCTTTTCAGATAGCAGCAACATGGCTTTCACCACATCTGCAACATCAACAAAACCGGTAATGCCTCTTGTATAAAAACGGAGGCCTCTCCACACCTGTCCGTAAATCATCGAACTGTCGGTTTTCCAGTTCCCTGGACCGATTATTACTCCGGGATTTACGATGGCGGCGTTTAACCCCTCGGCAACACCACGCCATACCTCCCGCTCGGCGGAATATTTGCTTACGGCATAGGCTGAATTCCTTTTCGAGGTCTTCCAGGTTGCTGATTCATCAATATGTTCACCATCGGCGTTCCGTCCCAATGCCGCAATGGAACTCACATGAACCAGGTGCGATACCCCTGATTCGAGTGCCATGTTCACCACATTAGCCGTACCGTCGGCATTTACTTCCATCAGCCGGCCGGCCATTCCCGGTTGAAAATTAACCAGTCCTGCACAGTGAAATACCCTATCAACACCTTGCAGGGCGTCCTTTACTGCATATACGTCAGTAACATCACCTTCAACCCATTCAATTAACGATCGCTGCTGCCCGTCATTTCGGTCCAGAACCCTGTAAATGCGACTCCTGTCAGAACTCTTCCGCGCAAGTATTCTGATTTTTTCACCTCTTTGCACCAGCTCCTTTACAAGCCGGCTGCCTACTAATCCTGTTGCGCCCGTTACTAAAATCATATTGTCGAATATTGAAGTAAAAGTACAATAAACAACTTATTGGATATCCTTACCTATTCTTTACTCACCACCCGGCAAGCGGGTACGGTGGCAGGAACTTTGGCACGGCAGGGCCCTCATCTGTCATTAAAAATTTATCTTTGCCCCATGAACTTTGTACAGGAACTCACATGGCGCGGCATGGTGCACGATATAATGCCGGGAACAGAAGAATTGCTTTCTAAGGGAATAACCAACGGATACATTGGCTTTGACCCTACCGCAGACTCCCTGCATATTGGCAACCTGGTTCCTATCATGATACTTGTACATTTTCAGCGGGCCGGCCACAAGCCGATTGCCCTTGTTGGCGGTGCCACAGGTATGGTGGGAGACCCTTCGGGTAAATCAGAAGAAAGAAATCTGCTTGACGAAACCACCCTCCGCCACAATGAAAGCTGCATCAAAAAACAACTGGAAAAATTTCTTGATTTCAACAGCGGACCTACCAGCGCTGAGATTGTCAACAATTACGACTGGTTCAAGGATTTCCTTTTTCTGGATTTTATCAGGGATGTCGGCAAACATCTTTCAGTAAACTATATGATGGCCAAGGACTCGGTAAAAAAGAGACTGGAGACCGGAATTTCATTTACAGAGTTCACCTATCAGCTGGTGCAGGGCTACGACTTTTACTGGCTCTACAAGAACAAGAATTGCAAATTACAAATGGGTGGTTCCGATCAGTGGGGAAATATTGTAACCGGCACCGAACTCATTCGCCGGAAAGATGGCGGAGAAGCATTTGCCATGACCACGCCTCTGATTACAAAAAGTGATGGATCGAAATTCGGAAAAACTGAAAAAGGCAATGTATGGCTCGACCCGGCACGTACTTCGCCCTATCAGTTTTACCAATTCTGGCTTAATGCCGCTGACGAAGACGCGAAGAAGTATATCCGCATTTTCACCTTACTGCCGGAGGAGGAAATAAATAAACTGGAGGCTGAACAGCAGCAGGCGCCCGAAAGCAGAGCATTGCAAAAAGCAATGGCCAAAGAAATTACCTCTCGTGTACATTCACCGGAAGATTACCAAAACGCTGTTGAAGCATCCCAAATACTGTTCGGACAAAGCACTTCCGATCAGCTCAAAACCATTAATGAGAAACTGCTGCTCGAAATAATGGAAGGCGTACCTACTTCCAACATATCAAAATCGGAGCTTGAGTCAGGTATCGGAATTGTTGATCTGCTTTCCGAAAAAACTTCCGTATTCAGCTCAAAAGGCGAAGCACGCAAAATGGTTTCCGGAGGTGGTGTGAGTATAAACAAACAGAAAATAACGGACCCTGCAACTGTTGTTGGAGTGGATGCGCTGTTACAACAAAAATACCTGCTGTTACAAAAAGGTAAAAAGAATTATTACCTCGTAATTGTCGGCTAAAATTATACCTGTTCTATGAAATCCAGCATCTCCTGGATAGAGCGGATAAATTTCACATTTTTCGGTGCCACAATTGAATTATCGGAAGAGATCTGATAACCTGTTATAGCAATTTTAACGTTTTTGTAGCGGGCTCCTAAATCATTTATGAAAGCCTGGACAGAAAAGTTTTCAGGTATAGATGTAACCGAAGTAAGCAGGTAATCGGTTTTCTGCATGGCAATAACAGGCTCCAGTTCGGTGTGTGGGAGATTTTGACCCAGATAAATAGTATTGTGTCCGCGGGCACGCAGCATATAATTTGCAAAGAGTAATCCCAGTTCGTGATTTTCTCCGTGTGGAAGAAACAATGTAAATTTTCGCGCACCCTCTTTGCGGTTGCTGGTGAGTGAGTCTATAGCAACAATGAGTTTCTGACGAATCAGGTTACTCATAAAATGTTCGAATGCAGGGTTTACCTGACCT
>DASUFP010000045.1:0-9058 GCA_036274495.1 Bacteroidia bacterium | reverse complement strand
TTAATTTTTTTTTAAAAACATCAGCATCAAAACGGGAAACATTATAGGATCCCGAACCAAAAATATTTAAAAGAGCGGGTATTGTTTTTACGGTGGTATCAATCTCAACTGCTTCCGGATGAAAGCGGCTGATCATTTCTTGAGGCAGGCGACTGAGATCAGAAAAATGTTTGCCGGTATTGAGACAAAGCATCTTTAACTTATTTCCGGTCTGTGTAAGCGCATTGCCAAGGTTTAACATAGCAATAGAACCACCGTCAGCAGGAGGATAAGGCACTCTTAAACACAACTGAAGTATGTTCACTGCTTTCTTTTTCCGGTTATTTTTTTGAAAATACGGGTATAGGCTTCCATATCGAAAAGAGCTGAGTCATGTGTAGCTTTATAGGTAAGGAATATTCCAATGGGTAAGAGCATAGCAGGTGCTATCCACATTCCAAACGACGGATCCAGTACGCCCTCCCTTGAAAATTTTTCACCCATTATTGAGGTAATGTGAAACACCAGAAAAAATACCACCGAAACAACTACAGGAGTACCAATGCCACCTTTGCGTATGATGGCACCGAGCGGAGCTCCAATCAGGAATAAAATAAACACCGCAATGGAGAGCGTATATTTTCTTTCTTTTTCTATAGCAAAGCGGGCGATTAATTTGTTTCTTGAATCCAGTTCATCATCAATATTATTTAAAAAAGAATGAATGTTTCTGGCTTGTCCCAAAGCATTCTCATACAAATTTACCGGTTGCTGTTGTTTAAAAACGGCCAAACCTGAGGTGTCAGCATTTCCGGTTTTCAATAGTGAGTCACGAAACGTCAGGTAATGTGTCTGAATCACCTTTCTTGAGTCCAGCTGACGGTCGGTAAACTGTTTGTGCAGACTGTCGAGCGATTGTTCCAGCTGTTTCAAATTCAACATCTGGTAATTATCCTTAAATAAATCTTCATTGGTTCTGCTCAATTTAAAAGTTGACAGATCGAACCTAATCTTATAAGAGGAAAAATGTGTTCTGAGGAAAGGATTCGTTTCGTGCAAATTTTGACCGGAACCTCTCTGATCTTCGTAACTGTAACCATTAAAAAGAGTAATAATTAAAAACCGTTCGTCATCCGACATGGCCATTGTTCCCTTTTCGGCAAGAATTACTTTGTTGTTGCCCTGGTGAGCAGTATGATCATAGATCATTACCTGATGAAGGGTCTGATTGTCTCCGTCTTTTTTTCCAATTTTAATTGAATAGCCATCCATTCCATTGTAAAAAATACCCTCCTGAATATAAAATGCGGGTTTTTGCTGTTTAACGTCGTACAACAATGAGCCCATTTTTAGATTGGTATAGGGGAGCATGTAATTGGAAAAGACAAATGCAAGGCCGCTGATCAGGAGTGCAAGTACCATTAAAGGCAACAGGATTCTCCGAAGGGAAATGCCGGCTGCCTTTGCCGCTACCAGTTCATAATGTTCGGCAAGGTTTCCCATTGTCATTATGGAAGAAACCAGAATTGCGAGCGGCAATGCCAGCGGCACCAATGTTGCGGAAGCGTAAAAGAGCAGTTCACCAATAACATTCCATTCGAGGCCTTTTCCTACCAGATCGTCGATATACTTCCAGAGGAACTGCATGAGCAACACGAAGAGAACAACAAAAAAGGTTGCGGAAAAAGGCCCCAAAAATGAGGTCAACACAAGCTTATGAAGTTTTTTCACCAATGTTTTTACTGAATGATTGTGTTACATTTGAACACCAACAGTGAACTCCCGGTAGTCCTATTGGTCCTTATACCAGTAAATTAACCGTGCCGCAAGATACACATTTCGACCTGAGTAACGATGAACTAGCGCTGTTATCTGACTCCCGTTTCCTGCTGGAAAAGAGAGTTATAACGGAAAAAATGGTCGCTTTATTGGGTGGTCTGGACCGGGAATTAAGATGTCATTTCAGCAAATGGCCGGCGCCCTTTCCGGTTGATACTGCACCCGGCGGGCCGGGCAAGATTTCGCGTGGCGAAAATTTGCATGGTCTCCCCTTTCTTGTACTGGATCAGCCTGCTATCTATAAACCAGAAGGGACTTTGGCATTAAGAGTGGTTTTTTGGTGGGGAAATTATTTTCTGATTTCCTTTCAGGCTTCAGGTGATCTGTACAAGCACGCAGGTTCCATTCAACTTAACCGTCTTGATAAAGATATTCGTTACCTGGCATCAGAAGATATATGGGAAATAAGGGAAACACACTATACGTTTTTGCCACAAAACGGCGACACCAAAAACATAAAAGCCCGAGCAGAGAAAACAGGTTTTATTAAACTGGGATTAGTTGTGCCGCTCTCCGGTTACCGGGAACTCACCGAAAAAGCGATCCGGTTTGTAAAGGCAATTCAACAGGCTCTTGAATGATTACGACCCTATAATTTGTCGCAAATTGTGCATTTGGGTATCCCACAGCCGCTTTGATTCTTCGAGGTCCTCAGAAGCCGCAAAATCAGTTACAAGTAGAGCAACATCGGAGGTAAGATCATCTGTTATCACCTCAAATTCGAAGAAGCCTTCTTCGGAGTCGTCCAGCCATTTAAACTTTACAAGCTGGTTATCTCTTTTGTGAACAATTTTTGCCTTTGATTCAGTTCCCTGCCATTTAAAAGTAAAGATGCCATCTCTGACAGTTACATCATCAGCGAACCATTCTGACAGTCCTGACGGAGTGCTTAAAAAATTAAAAAGTATACGTGGTGAGCAATGCATCTCAAATTCTATCTGATACTTTTCCTTTTTGTCCGTTTTCAACATGGGTAATTCCGATTAGCTATTAAAATCCTTCTGATAAGGATGGCAAGATATAAATTATTCTCAATTCAGGTACATTTTTAGATGAATGAATTTTCAACGGATTCAACCTTTAATTATCCTTAAAAATATTGTAACTTTAACCTTAAAACTATCATTTTTAATGAATTTCAGGAAAATCAACGGATTGCTGGCCCTGCTTGTTGTGGGCTGCAGTACTTTAACAGCTGCTCAGACACCTGTTTTTGGCAGAGTATGGGACAGGCGTTTTGGTGGAACACTTGACGATAACATTTCCATGTTTCAGCTGCTTCCGGATAGCGGATTTATCATCGGTGGCACATCGCAGTCGGGTATTTCGGGCGATAAAACGCAAAATAACTGGGATCCCTCTCTTACCGCAACCGACTTCTGGCTGGTTAGGACCGACAGCAGTTCAAACAAGGTGTGGGACAAACGGTATGGTGGTTTTAACACTGAAGTTTTAGGTGATGTAACGCTTACCGGTGATGGCGGATACATATGTGGCGGGCAGAGTTATTCAGGAATAAGCGGCGACAAATCACAGTCGAACTGGGATGCCTCACAGCAATCGAATGATTACTGGATCATAAAAATTGACAGCAACGGTACCAAACAATGGGATAAACGGTTCGGAGGCACCTCATTTGACATTTACGGAGCTACCCGTGAAGCAACTGATGGCGGTTATTATGTTACCGGGTCTTCCTTATCGGGGATCAGCGGTGATAAAACAGAACTCAATGAGGGCTCATGGGACTTTTGGGTTATCAGAACCAATTCAACGGGGAATAAAATCTGGGATCATACTTTCGGCGGATTAAATGATGAGTTTGTAAACTGGTGTGAGGCAACTGATGATGGCGGAGTTATTGTCGGGGGCTACAGCAATTCGATTGTTTCTGGCGATAAATCGGAACCCAGTCAGGGTACATGGGATTACTGGCTGATTAAAATTGACAGCAGCGGAAATAAGGTTTGGGACAAAACACTAGGTGGTACTTTCCAGGATTACCTCTTTTCAATCTGCAAGACATCAGACGGCGGATATATTGCTGCCGGCCAATCCTATTCGGGGCAATCAGGAGATAAATCAGAGCCAAATCATGACCTTACAACTGCCGGCAGCGACTACTGGATTGTAAAACTTGATGCCTCCGGAAACAAGCTATGGGACAGGACTTATGGGGCCAGTGAAGTTGAGCAGCTGAGCAGAGTGGTTGAAACTGCCGATCATGGTTTACTGCTGTGCGGTGAATCCTACTCTCCTGTTGATGGTGATAAAACTGAAGATAACCTGGGTGTGGAACAGTCGTGGGTGGTAAAAACCGACAGTGTAGGAACCATTGAATGGGATAAAACCATTTTTACTACCGGACATGATGAACTTGGAACCGCGGTAATGATTAACGACCGGTGTTTTGCCGTTGCCAATTACACGTATGCAGATACCGGCGGTTATAAAACACAACCCATATGGGGAGGCGGCGATTACTGGATTGTTAAATTGTGTTCAGATGATCCGCTTGGAATTCCGCAACACAATTCAAACCCAATGTCACTTCAGGTTTTTCCAAATCCGTCATCCGCTTATGCCGAATTTATAATTCCCTCTGCGTTAAGCGGACCTCTTCACATTACCTTAACTGATATGAGCGGAAGAAGTGTTTTTTCACAGCAAATGGCCTTTCGGCAATTGCACCAGCAGAAATACCGGATAGATGTAAGCCCGTTTACACCGGGCATGTATATTCTGACTGTTGAAAACGGGAGTACCCGTTACCGGGGACGGCTGCTAAAAAAATAGTTAAAAAAGACCGTTCAATTCCGCATTAACCCTGTTCACAATCATCCCCAGGTGTTCCTGATTTTCGGCAAAGTTGATTTCATCAATATCTATCACGAGCATTTTGCCGTGCTCATAAGTTGAAATCCAAGCCTCATATCGCTCATTCAATCTGCGCAGGTAATCAATTCGGATACTGTTCTCGTAAGCCCTTCCCCTTTTTTCGATTTGCTTTACCAAACTTGGCACTGAACCACGCAGGTAAATGAGCAAATCGGGCGGTTTGATAAAATGTGTCATCAGATCGAACAGCTCCTGATAATTTTTAAAATCCCGTGTAGTCATCAAACCCATAGCGTGCAAATTGGGAGCGAAAATGTATGCATCCTCATAAATAGTACGATCCTGTATGATGTTTTTTGTGGATTCCATGATCTTTGCAACCTGACTGAATCTGGAATTAAGGAAGTATATCTGCAGGTTAAATGACCAGCGCTGCATATCTTCATAAAAATCGTTCAGATAGGGATTATCATCCACGTCTTCGTAATGAGGTTCCCACTTAAAATTCTTGGCAAGCAAGGTGGTCAGGGTAGTTTTGCCTGATCCGATATTTCCTGCAACTGCAATATGCATGTAGTGAACTGTGTTAAATTAATAGATGATAGGGGCCTCCAAAATACAAATAATATGAAAATCAGAAACTGTAAATCTTCAATATATCTGCAGATACAAGGAATAACCTGTCAGGGGCTAACCTGGCCTGGCTGATTTCAGCCACATCAGGAAGTGCAAATGTACGTGAAACCTGTGATCTTACGTCAAGGGCATTGATAATGTTGTTATCCAGGTATATTACCTCATTATCCTCCACCTGTATTCCTTTTATATCATTCAGTCTGATGGTCTTAAAATATGTCCCATACCTGTCGAATACCAGAATTCCATTGTCAGAAGTACCTATAAAAAGCCACCTGCCGCTTTCGAGCAGAAATTCAGGTTTCACCGGATCTGCAGATATCTGCCCCATTTCGGTTCCTTCAAGTATAACATTGTACTGATTGTCCAATTTTTTTAATCGCTGGGCACCCTCATCATATACCCAATAACCGGCATCTCTGCTTGTACAAATGAGATTTACCGGTACCAATCCGGGAAAATTCAGCGAAATGGTTGTGTTAGCAGAAAGACTGGCATCAAGAACAACAGCCTTCGAAAAATCAGGATACACAACAAGGGTCTTTAACGGGTTTGATGCATCAATGTATCCGATATTTCCGAACTCACGGGTACTGTAGGTGCCTATTTGTTTTCCGTTTTTGTTGTATTTGAATAAATCACCATTTTGATAAATATAGCAATTCCCAAGGTAGTCGGTAGTAAAATGAGCTTCGTGCGCTAATTTAATAGTATCGATCAAAGTAAAATGCGTTTGACCAAAAGCCTTGTTGCCGGCAACGAGAATCAGCAGAAAAAACAATATCCTTTTCATACCAGATTGTGTTGAACGGATTTCAGAATTTCGTCGACAATTTTTCTGTTATCTGAAAGTCTGGGGACCTTGTGCTGACCACCTGCTTTACCCTGAGATTTCAACCAGTTCAAAAAAGTATTTTCGGGCATAACATGCATCAGAGGCATACGTAATGCCATATCGTGATACCGTTTTGCCTCGTAATCTGAATTCACATTTTTCAATTCCTGATCCAACGTTTCAGTAAACAACTGAATGTCCGCAGGCTGTTTTTCAAATTCAATCAACCATTCATGTGCTCCTGCTGAACGGTCGGAAAAATAAACCGGACATGCAGTATAGTCCCTGACAAGACAATCACACTTTTTGCAGGCTTCGGAAAGAGCCTTATCAGCATTTTCAACAATCAGTTCCTCACCAAAGGCATTAATAAAATGTGCGGTGCGTCCGGTAACTCTGATGCGGAACGGACTCAGAGAAGTGAAACAAATGGTATCCCCGATTTTGTAGCGCCATAATCCTGCATTAGTTGAAATAACAATTGCATAATTTTCATTTAATTTAACCTGATCAATGGTTAAGGTTTTAGGATTTTCTGAGGCCAATTCAGCAATCGGAATAAACTCATAGAAAATTCCATAATCAAGCATCAGCAGCATTTCGCCGCCGTTTACCTGGTCCTGTATCCCGAAAAATCCCTCAGATGCATTATATGTCTCATAATAATGCATTCCGGGTGAGGGAATCAAAGTTTCAAACTGTGACCTGTAAGGAGTGAAACTCACAGCCCCATGAATAAATAATTCAAGATTGGGCCAGACCTCAGGGATTGTTTTTTTTCCTGTTAATTCAAGAATTTTATGCAACAACACCAGCGTCCAGGAAGGAACACCGGAGATATTGGTAACGTCTTCCTTCATTGTTTTTTCCGCCATTTTCTGGATTTTGGATTCCCACTCATCCATTAATGCTATGGATAAATCAGGTGTTCGGAAAAGTTCAATCCAAAACGGAAGATTTTGTATCAGAATTGCGGACAAGTCACCATAAAACGACTCATTCGAAAAGCCATTGAGCTGATGACTTCCGCCCATCGAAAGCAATTTACCGTTGAACAATTTGGTTTCAGGATGATTTGAACAGTAAATGGATAAAAGGTCCTTTCCCCCTTTGAAATGACATTCTTCAAGTGCTTCCTGGGTAACAGGGATAAACTTGCTTTTGGCAGCTGTTGTACCGGAAGATTTTGCAAACCATTTTACTTCAGTTGGCCATAAAAGCTTTTGTTCGCCTTGCATAAGCCGTTCAACATATGGATGAATTGAAGCATAGTCCTGAAGGGGAACGCGCGATTTGTAATCTTCAATCGACCGTATTCCTGCATAATCGTATTTCTGCCCCCACTCTGTTGACTTGGCTGACGCTATAAGTTTCCTGAACCAATCTTCCTGTACCTCATAGGGATATTTAATGAAGAGCTCGATTTGATGCATCCGCTGCTTCATAATCCAGGAAACAATAGAATTTATGATTGGCATATGTTGGGGCCTATGTCCTCAAATATACGGCTTAACCTTTATGAAACGAAAGAATTCTAGTTGAAAACACGTTGTTTCCGAGCAGCAAAATATTCGGAAACCTGAGAAAGGGAGCGTGCATTAAATGTGTCAGCCGCCAATAACATTCCCTTGCGGGCGGCCCAAACCCCATATTGCATATCCTTTATCCCTTCAACTCTATGAGCATCAGGATTAACAGCTATCTTAATTCCTTTGCTGACCGCAGTCTGTATCCACCGCCAGTCCAAATCGAGGCGATAGGGGTTAGCATTCAGTTCAATTACCACATCATGTTGTCTGCAGGCTTCCAGTATCTCATCCATATCGAGCGGATATCCTTCGCGGGCAAGGAGCAATCGGCCGGTAGGATGACCTAAAACAGTTGTATAGGGATTGGAAATTGCCTTTAAGAGGCGTTCAGTAGCCCTGGTTTTGTCCATCCTTAAATTGGAATGGACAGAGGCAACAACAAAATCAAACGTATCGAGTACTGCATCCGGATAATCAAGAGAGCCATCCGGCAGAATGTCGGATTCTATACCCTTGAATATTTTAAACGGTGCAAGTTCCGCATTCAGCTTATCAATTTCTAAATGTTGTTGAATTACCCTTTCAACCGAAAGTCCATTCGCATAAAAAGCACTCTTGGAATGATCACAAATTCCAAAATATTCAAGACCTTCGTTTATGCATGCAACCGCCATTTCACGCAACGAGTTAATGCCGTCGCTGTAGGTGGAATGATTGTGGAGACACCCTTTTAAATCGGCATACTCCAAAAGTGCCAGGAACGATCCTGATTCCGCTATTGATAATTCTCCACTGCCCTCCCTGCATTCAGGAGGAATAAACGCTAATCCAGCGGCAGCGAATAAGGAATCTTCATCAGCATAATTATGCTGCAACGTTGCTGCTAACGATTTATATTTTTCACATTCCGATAGAAATACCTCACTGCCGGTGGTTACAAATAATCGCGTGCCAAAATCCATTTTGGAACAGGTGAACAAACGAACCGGAAAATGTTCATCCGTCAAATATGAAAAACCCCAGGGCTGCCTTGTACCATTTTGGCCGGTTTCGGTGAATGCGTGAAACAATGCATCAGACGAATCAGTAGCAACAAGAAAATCAATTTCCGATTGAATTTCGCATTTTCTTCTGATGGATCCGGTTTGTGAAATGGCAACAGACTGTTTCAGGTTTCGTATGAAGGCCTCTTCTCTTTGGGCGATCACCCATGCGTCGCTATAACGTTTCAGTCCGGCATTGTTAAGCATAAATGTTACAGCACCTTTTATCTGCTCCTGTGTTTTAGCACCAAAACCCTTTAAATCGACAAGACGGTTTTCATTACAGGCATACAGCAATTCACCGAGGGTTTCTATCCCGAGTTCTTCCCAGATTACCTTCACTTTTTTTGGACCTATCC
>DASUFP010000044.1:0-5526 GCA_036274495.1 Bacteroidia bacterium | reverse complement strand
TTCATTAGAATCATTTATCTCAACGATGTTGGGTTCAAACAGCAATTGGGAATGATGTGGTATCTGAATCAATATCGTTGATTGTATCTCACCTAATGCATCATACAATGAATATAACATTGTTGCATATTCGACATAATTGTTGGGAACAATGGAAACTGACGGAGCGAGAACAAATAAGTAACTTCTGCGTGAGAATCCAGATTAATTGCACGGGTAATTTGTCAGATTCCAGACGGACAGCAGTTTTGTATCAATTATTGGCTGTCCAACATTTTGCACATTTTACAATAAATCACCTACCAACATATAGTTCATGATTAATTGCTCGGATATTTCAGCAATTAACTTTTCTCTATCTATTTATTGGTGATGAAAACACCAATATCTTACTATGGTGGCAAGCAACGTCTTGCCAAACGAATTGTTCAAATGATTCCTGAACACAAACTATATTGCGAACCGTTCTTCGGAGGTGGTGCAGTGTTCTTTGCAAAACATCCATCAGCGCACGAAGTGATTAACGACATGGATAATCGTGTAATTAATTTCTATGAAACACTTCAAACGGATTTTGAGAGGCTACAATTAAAAATACTATCAACATTACATAGTGAGTATTCGTATATTTTATCAAAGCACATTTTAAAGACAGGAAGCACGGTAGAATATCAGAATTGAACAGCTGACGATAAACTATCACAGGCATGGGGCTTTTGGTGCAACACAAACCTGGGGTTCGGGCATAAGCTCAACGCAGGTTTTGCCATTGGAAAGTCTGACCTCTCCGCCAAAGCAACGATGAACAGGAGATTAAACTTTACCGATAAATATCAGCAGCGTGTGGAAAAGGTAGAAATCTTTTGTCGTGACGCTGTTAATCTGATAAAATTGAAGGATGGAGAAGGAACCTTTTTCTATTTGGACCCACCATATTTCAATTCCGAGTGCGGTCATTACAAAGGATATTCTGAGTCAGATTTCAGATTGCTTTTAGATATCCTTACAAAGATTAAAGGCAAATTCCTCTTATCATCATATGACTCTTCAATACTACAGGAATATGTAACTCGCTATGGCTGGAACACAGTACATATAACTATGCCTTTGACAATTAATAATGTTAACAAGGAACTAAATGAAAAACAATCCACAAAGGTGGAATGTTTAACTAGGAATTATCCATAATTAACCTATTTTTGAATCAATAATTTAAAATATAATGGGACCAGACATAAAACTATTTGCTTCACTCGGCAAGTTCGTTACCATTTTTGGATTAATGGAATCAGCTATTAAACATGTTATTTATTTAAAGACTATTATTCCAACATATGATGAGAATATAGAACGAGATATTCCATTTGTAATGTTGATTGAGCATTTAAACTCTCATTTAAAACCAATGATAAATAATTTTGAAAATGATTCATTATTACTATTAATCGAAAAATTGACAAAAGCAAATAAACTTCGAAATAATCTAATTCATGCTTTTTCAAAGCCAGTACTCATTTCCAGAGACCAAGAAACAGGAAGGTCCGTTATTGGATTAAAATTTGTGCATAACCGTATGGATAAAAATCAGAAAATGAAAAGCACCGATTTTAATATAGATGAAAATCAATTACACACATATTTGATGGATATTCAATATTTATACTCAGCTTTAACTCAAATACAAACAAACAAATTAAGACGATTCCCTATTTTTCGAGATGTTACTCCCCTTTTATATATGCCATCAGATATGACCATCCCAAAATAATAAAGCTTCTCAAACAAACGAGTCCAAATTATTTGAATACCCAGAATCAGAGCTGCTGAGCCAGATACCGATATCGTTGCCGGATTTGACCAATTTAACCATTTTTCCTATCTTTCCATTCCGAAGATTTATCTATCAATCCCTAAGCTCGCTATGATATGATTAACCGGTATTGAACGTATTAATATCTGAAAATCCCTGATCTGTTTTATCATACGGGCAACTTTTACAACTCCAACCCTATTTTCAACTGCACTTAACTATGAAAAAAGCACTGCTGACCCTATTATTCGGCTGGTTTTCCATTATCACGTTTAGCCAATCCTGGTTGCCCCTGAGCAGCGGAACCACATCCAACCTGTTGGCTGTTTGTTTCACTGATCCTTTGGTGGGATACGCCGTGGGGCAAAATGGCACCATCATTAAAACCATCGACGGGGGTATAAACTGGATTGCCCAATCATCAGGTTTGAATGCAGAATTGTTTGATGTATGTTTTGTAAGTACAGACACCGGATATATTGTTGGACGAAACGGCACCATTCTGAAAACAACCGATGGAGGAATGCTTTGGGGTTCGATTTCAACCGGAACCAATCAGGATTTCACGTCAGTGTTTTCGGTTGGAATAGATTTATTTGTAACCGGATATAATGGAACAGTATTAAAGTCATCCGATAATGGCGTTACCTGGGCAACGCTCAATACCGGAACCAGTGAATATCTCTACGACATTTATTTTTCCGACTCCAACACGGGTTATGCTGTCGGATATGAAGGTGCAATCATTAAAACTACTGACAGTGGTTTAAACTGGACTGCACAAACCAGCGGTTACACTGAACACCTGGTATCGGTTTATTTTACCGACAATAACAATGGTTATATTACCGGTGGCGATCTGGTCGCCGGAACCAACAGTGGTGTGATACTTAACACTACAGATGGGGGTCAAAATTGGTCATTACAAAGTGTCGCCGACAATTACCTGACCAAGATTCACTTTTTAAATGCAACCACCGGATATGTGTTTGGTGGCAATTCACAGGCCAACACCAGCACTATATTGAAAACTATTGATGCAGGAGTTACCTGGCAACCGGAAACAACCGGTTCTTCAAGGCAATATGGGGGTTTCCTTGCAGGTTCCGGCATTGGGTACAGCTGCGGACTGGATGGAACTATCCTCAAGATCACAGGTCTTCCGCTTTCACAGGAAGATGTTTTGGCCGAATCTAATTTATACTCCGTATACCCTAATCCCGGCAATGGACATTTCACCATTCAAACTCATCCTTCTGTTTCAAAAATCGAAATCACCGATGCTTTAGGAGAGGTTGTTCGAAATTTGGTTGAATTAACCGGAACACAGCACATCGATTTGAGCCAGCAATCGCGTGGTATTTATTTTGCACGATTTTTGGATGAAGAGGGACATACTCTGACCACGGGTAAACTTTTATATCAATAGATAGCATACTAATTTAAATCGAAAATGATTCTCAAATAAGACGGAGGCTTGAATGAGCATTCTTGCGACCTTGCATCGCAGAGGCCACTTGCTCAGGTGGGCTTTTTTTTGAATATCGGTTTGTAAACTGCAGTAGAAAGTCCAGGACGACACTGATAACTGTCGGGGCTGGTCGGTCAACATCCACCGTAAACAGATGAGGTGCTTCAGTGGGTATTTTTATTATTAAACATTACTGACCAACGCCTGCATATTCGCAGTTTGGTGGTTTAACCTACCGGAATGAGCCGTTTATCCCGAATGGGGCGCTGACAAACATGGGAAAGGGCCGGACCGGCAGAGGTCTCAGATCAGAGTAGGGATTTTTGTTATAACACATTGAATATAATTAATATTGCGATTATTTATACGACGTAATTCCAACTCTGACTCAATGATAAATCTAAAAAACATATTCGCCATAACGCATTTTGCGTAACGCATTTTGTTGTGTATTTGAATTATGATCAGATACAACGAATCCAACCCGTTTCCGGTCAGCTGGTATCATGGGGCTGCACTTTTTCGTGACCGCGAACAGGAAACAAAGCAGTTAATTACAAATGCACATAATGGCATCAATACGGTTTTTGTGTCGATAAGACGTATGGGCAAAACCGGGTTATTGCATCATACTTTGGAAAAACTGAAGAAGAATCATAAAGTTACCTGTATTTATGAAGATATATTTGATACGGAATCTCTGAGTGATTTTTCAAATAAAATAGTTACTGCAATTCTGCAGTCTGTTCCACAAAAGACTTCATTTTGGAAAAACGCTATGGAGTTTATCAAACAACTTCGTCCGGTTTTCAGTTATGATGAGTTGACAGGGCAACCACAGGTTACTTTTTCATATAACCATCAAAAGCTCTACGAACATACACTTCAAAGCATATTCTCTTTTCTTGAAAATCAAAACAAACCCTGTATAATTGCTCTTGATGAATTTCAGCAGATAGCGCTTTACAAGGAAACGAATATGGAGGCCATTATCAGAACTCAAATACAAAACCTGAAAAATGTCAGATTTATATTCAGTGGCAGCAGTCAGCATTTATTGACGCAGATGTTTCATCATTCAAAGCGTCCGTTTTTTTCCAATCAATCCACCCTTTATTTAAGTGAAATCGGGCAGGAGGTTTATAAAGAATTTATTATCCGGATGTTTAATCAAAAACAGAGGAGGATCGAAAGCGATGCAGTCGATTTTGTGCTGGATTTCACCTTTCGTCATACTTTTTACACGCAATTATTGTGTAACAACCTTTTTGCCGATGGCGACAAGGATTCCACGATTGATCGGGCCAGGCTGAAAGCATTTGAACTTTTAAAACAAAATGAAGTTGTCTATTACCAGTACAGGACAATGCTTACCACAAATCAGTGGGATATGCTGAAGGCAATTGCAAAGGAGGGGATTTTATATCAGCCCAACTCCAGGAAAATGATACAGCAATACGGATTGGGTACATCTTCAGCCGTTCAGAGAAGTATTGAATCCTTGCTTGATAAGGAGCTGATTTATAAAATTGAAACCGGTTCTGAGGTGGGATTCAAAGTGTATGACTGCTTGTTTTCGCGTTGGATTGAAAGATATTAGTTGAGATATACTTGTATGAATTCAGCATGACAGTACTCATGATTAATCATGAAAATGCCTTACCACAGTTTTATTCAAGCAGTGTTATGTGGAGAATGTAGAAAAGCGTATTCTTATTAAAATCTGCAGAAAGCAGAACAACAATTTCATATGGAACACGCTTCACTATCCGATAATAACAATTTTGAAGCATGTGTGAAAAAACAAATTAGTAACTATTTCGGAGGACTCACCGGAATTGGAATTAATTCCATTTATCCTCACCACTGACCGATAGTTATCGGGAAAGCAAGATTTTAGTAATTAGTTTTTCGGATCGCTTTGCAAACAAGGCAGGTTTTTACAAGTATATAATATAATTCATAACTTTAAACGGTGATAATTTTTCCAGAATGCCCCATAAATGGTAGTTTTTTAACAGGGTAATCCTTAAAACCATGACACTCAAACGCATATTGTTTTTTATTACCGTATTGGTTGTTCCATCACTAGCACACAGCCAGACGTGGCAATGGTTTGACCGCATGGGTGGTGCCGGGTATCCTACTAACATCTCCCTTCCCGATGAGAAAATCATGGATATGGTTACCGATTCTGCAGGCAATGTGTATGTATGTGGCCGTATTGTAGGGCAGACTAATCCAG
>DASUFP010000043.1:0-23016 GCA_036274495.1 Bacteroidia bacterium | reverse complement strand
CTGCGGGACGCAACCTCATTACCAGCTCGGATTTTGAATCATTATCAAATACCATTTCTGAATTTACAATCAAGTTAAATGCATTCATTAACTCCGTAGGTCCTGTTGACAAATAAAATATAACCTATAACATTTTCTATGACCTATGACTTATGACTTATGACGTTTTCTATGACTTATGACGTTTTTTATGTCATTATTACAATCATTTTGCAGATTACAATATAATCATTACTTTTGGGTTATTAAAAGAAAAAAGACATGTATTTCGCCAGCAACATCAAACTGCTCCGCAAACGGAGGAACCGGACCCAGGATGTGGTCGCCAATGAACTGGGCGTGAGCCGCTCCACTATTAACAGTTACGAAAACGGTATAATCATTAATCCGACGGTAGAAGCGCTGATTGCTTTTTCGAAGTATTTCAGAGTTTCCATCGACACCTTAATAAAGACCGATCTCGAAAAATTGTCGGAGAGCCAGTTATCAGAATTGGAAAAGGGTTACGATGTGTACATAACCGGAGGAAAGCTACGGGTGCTGGCCACTACTGTCGACAGCATGAACCGTGAAAACATCGAAGTGGTGCCGCTGCGGGCGAAAGCAGGCTACACCGCCGGTTATAATGACCCTGAATTTATTGGTACACTACCCACCTTTCAACTCCCGTTTCTCTCACAGGATCGCAAGTACCGCACCTTCCAGATCGATGGCGACTCGATGCTGCCCATACGCCACGGATCGTGGATTGTAGCGGAGTTTGTGCAGGACTGGCGTGATGTGCGCGACGGCAGTGCCTATATAGTAGTAACCAAAGACGATGGAATTGTTTTCAAGGTGGTGTACAACCAGTCGAAGAAATACCGCAACTTTTTGCTGCGTTCCCTCAATCCCGCATTCGAGCCCTATGAGGTTCCGGTAAACGAGGTACTCGAAGTGTGGAAGTTTATCAATTTTATAAGCGGAGAATTGCCCGAACCCGAATCAACACAGGACCAACTGAGCAAAATGGTGATGAAACTGCAAAAAGATATGGAAGCAGTCCGAGCGAAAGTGGGAAAAAACTGAAGACAGAAAAAGATGTGCCGGTGACGTTCATCTATATGGTATAATATACGATATAGATCCTGTCAAAGTGCCCTTTTACCCATTTCCTTAGCCCTTTCACCAAAAAAACGTCCCAAAACGCCATGAAATTGGGCAATTTGGAGATATCAGATCAACCCGGGCCAACTTCCCTCCTCCTGCCCGGTAGGTACCGGCTCCACCTATAGAGCCCAAACGATTCCCCCGATTATCAAAGTGCAACTAAAAAAAACTGTCATGAAAACAGTATGCTGTAACACACATCATTATCACAAGGTAGAAAACAGGACAATTTGCCTGTCGCCTTCCTGCGATAACTATCTGGGGTTTACATCTACCTACAGGGACCTAACAGTATTTCGCAGAACAAGCGCACTTGCATTATTCCTTATCGGCTCACTCTTTACATTTGACGACTTCAGCAAAAACATCATCGCATGCGAAGTCCCGTTAAGAACTGAACAATGTCTGCCTCTGACAAAAGCAAACCTGCTTGAAGAATTAAAATCTCAGGAGATTATTTGTGTAAACGAGGTGTTTGCACAAATGATGCTTGAATCAGGCAACCTCCGTTCAGGTTTGCTGAAACGTACCAATAATATGTTAGGTATGCGTTTCCCCGCAAAACGGCCTACCGCGGCATGCGGCATCTACCTGCCGGCAAAAGACACTATCATTTTAGGCAGTCAGCAGGAATTAAAAAAATATGCCGCCCAAAACAACTATGCCGTTTATAATACTTGGCAGGATGCAGTAGCCGACTACAAATTATGGCAGATTCATAATTTTAAAATGACCGACAGGTATCTTGAGTTTTTAGGCAAAGTATATGCCGAAGACACCATGTATGTTCATAAACTGAAATCTATTTCTTCAAAACAACTCCCGGTACAACTGCCGTCATAATATTTTATCCGGGTAAAACTTCAACCAAGCAATATAAAGTTATCGATCCCCCAACTTGTTTCCGGCTCTCCGAATGTATGGGGAGCCGCTTTTTATTTTGTGAGCATACATACACCAGCCGTTAGCCACACATTGAAGAATAGAACTAAATCAAAAATGCAATAACAGTTGAATTTGCAAGAATATCCAAAATTGTTTAACTATAAAAAAAGGGAACCATTGGTTCCCTTTCTGCATCATTACTTAGACGCTTTTTTGGCTTTCTTCTCAGCCCGCTTTTCCTTTAGTGATTTGGCGGGAGCCTTTTTGGTTTCTTTTTTAATTGTTTTTTCGTGTCCCATGGATTTGAAATTTGACACGTAAATATAATCAGCCGAATCCTGAAATGCAATTGTTAGAAGAACTTAATTTGTTGCTTTCAAAATGGGCTTAATCAGTACCACCTGATTTTTTTTCGAATTTAAGGTAGTATAAAACCAAACTAAGACCCGAGAACATAAAGATCATGGAAAAATAGGCTACCTCTTCTTTTAATGAGGTAGTTTCAGCAAGCACATTTCCGGTTAAAATGCCCAGGGCTATCCCTATCAGGAACATACCCAGTTTAATGGCACCACCATTACCCTGCCTGCGCTGAAATAAACCGGGGTCAGCACCCTTTTCAATCATGGCCATCCGCTCCCTGTTGCGGGTAGTAAAATAAACGTACATTATGCCGAATAGGCTGAGAAACATTGCAATAGGGATTAACGTTTCCTGTGTTCCTGGTTCCATTTTGTTTAGTTTTTATGTTTAAATGTTTTTGGTACTTTTAAATTGAGACAACGTCGGTTTCAATGAGGTTACATCTTATTTATACTTTTTTTGTAACCGCGGCCCTTGCGCTGTTGTCTAACTAATCATAAATGGCATACCGGGACGACCCATACTACATTGAAAGGATTAAAGTCCACGGCGACAATTATGCCTTTGCGGCATTGGTCAACAAGCACCAGACCATGGTTTACAATATAGCGCTTCGAGTTACCCGAAACAGGGAAGATGCCGAGGAGGTAGCCCAGGACGCATTTGTAAAACTCCATAAAAGCTTAAGTGAATTCAGGGGCGACTCAAAATTTACAACCTGGATGTATAAAATTACCATGAACCTCGCCCTGACACGCATCCGTAAAAAAAACCTGTTTGACGGATCGGTAGATGACGACCATTTTAACGAACCGGGATTGGATGAATTACCCCATATTGAATTAAAAGAACAAAAGCAGCTCATAAAAACCGCTATAAATATGCTGGATGAGACCGATGGTTTGCTGATTACACTTTTTTATATGGATGAACAGTCTATAGATGACATTTCAGCAATAACCGGACTATCCTTATCCAATGTAAAAGTCAGGCTGTTCCGGGCCAGGAAAAAACTCGGAAGTTTATTGCTGCAACAAGTGCCGAAAGAAGAAATAATGATCTATTAATTTTGAATCACTATGATACCCGACAACAATTCACCCGTTTCCGATCCGCTGAAAGATCTGCTCAACCCCTCCTATCTCGAATCACCCCCCCAAGGGTTTACTGGCAGGGTGATGGACCGCATTTCAACCACTTCACCGTCTCTTATAAGTAAACCTGTTATTTCAACCGGCGGCTGGGTGTTCACCCTGGTACTTGTTGTTATGGTTTGGGTTATTGGTACCCACTTGCCATCAGGCAGCCAGATTTATGAATTTCCCCAATTGTCATCCGCAATCAACACGGCTAAATCTTTCGAATCGCTGCTTTCAGGGTCAACAATATCAATTCTGTTTTTCATAACAACGGCAGGACTTCTTTTTTTGCTGGCCGATTCAGCCATCCGGAAAAGGCGTATCCTTTGAATTGCACTGAAAGAATTTTTTGTCGATGGCTCTTTAGATAAAATGCAAAAGGCCTCCGGGTTTTAATCACCCGGAAGTATGCACCGTCTCTTTTCTGACCTGAACTCAGATTTATATTCTTATCTGGATTTCACAACTTTCACCGCGGACTTACTGCCGTCGGGATAAAAAACCGAAACAATATAAAAACCCGGTAGAATCGAGGCACCATCAATTATCAGGTTATTGTTACGGATTGCTGAATTGCGGTACACTTCTCTTCCTGCAATATCTGTTAACACAACCTTCGAAACAGTCTGATTCTTGAAATCAAGACGCAACCGGTCGGTAAACGGATTCGGGAACACACTAAATGAAATGTCAGCAATATTCTCCTGGATACCGGTAGGTCCTTCAGTTACAAAAAAGCGGTCGAAGCCACCCTCAAGCGGATTTGCAGAACCGGGCTTATCTCCAATAGCAATCGAAATGGTCATGTTGGCAGTCGGAGTTAAAAAGTTACTCACGCGAAAACCATTTTCGACCCAGGTAGAGTTGGTTGCCGATGGCCCTGTTACCGATTCGATAATTGATGTACCAGCACCATTGTCAAGAGAAATAAACATGGTGTCGTTTGCCGACGGATTGGAACTGAATTGCTCAAAAAACCATCTTGAATAATGCACATAAGGGTCGGTGTAACTGCTCAGGTCAAATACAGGCGAAGTTAAAATGGTAGTCCCGTCGTCCACATCGTCATCGTTGGCTCCTCCACCCCCGTTTCCTGTTACCCAGCAGCGATTGGAACAATCAAGCGAGTCGTCAACAGCCGGGTTGGCTTGAGTGGTACTGAAGACGGTACCAACCGGAATTCCCCATTCCCACATACCATCGGCGGCATTACCGCTTACCGACCAGCCGAAATCAAATGTGAAATCATCATATATTCCCTGATCTACCGGAATGGTAACCTGTGAAGGTCCGGGAAAAGAAACATTCACACAATTGGATTTCCAGCCCCACTTTGCGGCCGTAATATCAAAAGATCCCGATGTGAGCGAGGTTAAGGCAAATGTTCCGTTAGCATCTGCGGTAAGCATAAAATCGAGACTGCCATTCTGCACCCTGACATCGGCAAATGGCACCGGCTGACTGGTGGCTGCATCGACAACTGTTCCGGAAACCAAAAGCGGCTCAAGCTGAAAATCCAACGTTGTTAAAATTCCGGTTGACAGTGTCACACCGCTAATCACCTGCGTCAGGTAACCCGGGCGTGAGCATTCAATATCGAAAGTTCCCGGTGTGGGATATCCGGTCTTATAATCTCCGTTTATTACAGAACTGGCCTGAACAGCAGTTGTCAACAGTTTCACCTGAGCTCCACTGAGAGGAAGGCCGGTGTTAATATCTGTGACATTTCCTTCAAGGTAACAAGCCCTGACAGTATACGGAGCAAAAATGTACAGCACCCCACTCATATCTGTTGCAATAATATTTCCGCTGGGCAAATAGGGACTTGCATCCCAGCACAATGAGGGACCTGTATGATAGCGGGCAACTTCAATCAGGTTATCCGGCCGCGCTCCATCAACAATTGTTAGCTGACTGCCATAAGAAGGATTGTAAAGAAAATCATTTAATACCCGAACATTGTGTACTTCATGCGATGATAATGTATCATTATAAAATGTTTCTACCAGCTTTATGTTCTGCTTGTCAATTAAATCAAAAACTCCCAGAGGGGCATTAGGCTTTTCATCGGTTGTATATAAATATCGGTGGTCGTCCGAAAACCAGGTGTTATGACAAAAAGCACCCGGTGTTGCCTGTGTACCGATTAGTACAGGGTTTGCCTTGTTGGTGACATCAACCATACCAAATTGTCCTGCATAAACTTCAGCGCTGTACAGTGTGTCATTGTAAACAAAACCATCATGCACATACTGGCTGGTATACATGCCTTCAAATGCAGGATTCCAGGGATCGTTCAGGTTACAGATAATCGCCCCGCCAGAACCCAGATTGCTTCCGAAAATGTACAGATATCCATCAAAAACCTTAACGGTATGCGATGAGCTCAGCAACCCTGCAATGGGTCCGTCACCGGTATAAACATGCGAATTATATGAGTTGGGTAAATCACTCAAATCAACAACGGTAATTCCGCCACCGCCTTCGGTCCCGGCATAAACATAATGACCATATGTTGACATCTCTCTCCATAAACTGTTATTTCCAGGTACTGTAAACAACAAATTGGGCGAAGATGGAACAGTAACATCTACAATTGCCAGTCCGTTCCCTGCTCCAACAAGAGCGTATTCATTTCCCAATGAATCAACATACTGCCAAACCCCGGCACAACTTGTACCGAAATTCAACTGACCTAATAATTGCAGATTTTGTATTTGTCCGTATGTGAATTGTGTCCCAATCAGGAGTGCAAAGAGTAGTATTATTTTTTTCATGACTTTAAATATGGTTCAAAAATACTGAACGGTTTGCTATATAAAGTCCACTCTGCAATTTAATAGATTGAGCATCCATAAAACGATTCAATAACATGCTATAAATATTTGATATTCAATCTATTAAAAAATAATCGGATTGAATTGATATACATCCGTCAAATCAGCGTAATTTTAAGGCTCAAAACCATCCTATTTCTTAATTAATTTCTATCATCATGCGTACATTATTACGATTGAGTTCTTATCTGTTCCTCCCTTCTGCAGCACTGCTGTCGTGCGGCACATATGCTTTTGCAGGAAATGGCACCGCTGTATCTTTAAGCGGGTGCTCAGTTGCAGGAACCGCCGCCGCAACGGCCGATTCGGTCTGCTACACTGATACGGTTGCACTAACGCTTTCAGGGTACACCGGCACCATTCAATGGCAACATTTTGACGGCACAAACTGGGTTGATGACACAGATCCGAATGCCTTAACCGACAATTATCCGGTGTCGTTGCTTGCAACCACCGATTTCAGAGCGTTGGTAACACAGAGCCCTTGTCCTGCCGACACTTCAAACACCATTACAATAACTGTCGGAACCATTCCGGTTCCTGCCGCCATTGGAGTATCACGCTGCGGTCCGGGTATGGTTACCTTAACGGGAACCGGTTCGGGTACACTGCAATGGTACAACGGACTTAATGCCACCAGTCCGTTTGCAACAGGAGACTCGGTAACCACTTACGTTCCTGCCAGCACCACCTTGTATGTTTCTGATCAATCCGTAAACATTTTTAGTAGCCCCATTCAGGTAACTGAAATGGAATTGGATTTAACTGATCACCTTGAAATAATGAATGTGAGTCCTATTCCGATTGATGTTACCGGCTGGAAAGTAGCGATAAACGATTCGTACACCGATATAAACCTGGTGAACCCTGTTGTTCAGACACTCAATGGTGTGATGAATCCTGGTGATGCCATCACGTTCACAGATGTAACGGGAACTCCTTATGTTTATTGGGGAGTCAATATTCTCTGGAACCCCGGTGCATTTCCCGGCTTCAGCGGATGGGCGCTGATTCTGGACGATCAAAACAACTTAATGGACTTTGTTCCATTAAACTGGCCGGCAGCCGATATTCAAAACATGTCGATCACCGTTAACGGAGCAACGCTTACTCCGGGTTTGATTTGGTCGGGCGACGGTGTAGATATCACAGCTACAACCGGATCAACCAGTGTTCAGCGTGTCGTTTCTCACGACAATAACGTAAACACCGATTTTGCCAACCAGCCGGTGAGTACCAATATGCTGAACACCGGTCTCACCTTACCTTTTACAGGATTTGGATGCCTCAGCCCTAAGGTTCCTGTTCAGGTAACCATTACCAACTCTGATCCTGTTACCATCAATGCATCTGCGACCAACTTTTGTTTGAACGGCTCGGCAACTTTAACAGCTACCAGCTTAAATCCAAACTACGTTTACACGTGGAGCCCCGCAACGGGTCTCAATACCACTACCGGAGCCACTGTAACTTCAACACCGCCGGGTCCCGGCATAATTACTTATGCAGTTTTTGGTGATGACGGTACCTGCTCCAATGTGGATTCCATAACGATTGATGTAGGTACTCCAACTGCAGCAGGCACAGCAATTACCTATGCTGACACCATCTGTCTTGGCTTTGACACGGATTTAATATTAAACGGATCAAGCGGTACTATACAATGGCAAAGTCTGAGTGGTGGTGTTTGGGTAAACGAAACAGGACCGGGCGCTAACAGCTCGACCTATTCCACAGCCCCAACAGTAAACACAACGTATCGCGCCTATCTGTCGAGCGGCTCATGCCCTCCCGACAGTTCCAACTCATTGGATATTGTTGTTGTATCTGTTCAAAATCCGGTAACTACTGATTCTACTGTTTGCACAGGAGGTCAAACTACCTTGTATGCAACCGGAGGTCAGGGAACATTGTTATGGTATAACAGTCCAACCAACGGACAACTGGTCAACCAGGGCAACTCATACACTTTTACGGCTGCTGCAACTACCACATTTTATGTTGAAGAATTTGCAGGCACACAATACCATATTGGAGCAACCAACCCGGGCATAGGCAGTCAGTCAACGGTAAACAGTACCGATTGGGGACTCGGTTTTGATGTTTCCCGCGATATTACCATCGACTATGTGAATGTGTATCCCGGACAGTCGGGCAACGTCACCATTAATCTGCGGCAAGCACAGGGAGGTCCGATACTGGCAACACAAACCCAGGCGGTTACTGCGTTTACGGGTGCTGTTCCTATTTACCTGAATTTTGCTGTTCCCGCAGGAACCGGATACCGCCTCGAACTGGCAGCAGGAAGTGTGCCCTGTACCAGAAACACTTCAGGTGCCGTTTATCCATACACTGCACCCAATGGCCCTTTAACCATTGTCGGATACCTTACCCCCGCTTTAAACACTACCGGAACAACATATCAGTTCCTGTACGACTGGGTGGTTTCGGAAGGATGTCGCAGCCAACGCGTACCTGCAACGTATACAGTTAGTGGTTACCCGCCACTTCCGATTATTTCACAAAACGGCAACGTGCTTACCTCGTCTGCTCCTGCAGGTAATCAATGGATATTTAACGGTGGCGTACTGGCCGGTCAGAACGGACAAACACTTACCATTACACAAACAGGGACATATGCTGTTGCTGTAACCGTTAATGGTTGTACTACGCTTTCACCAAACTTTGTCGTTACAAGTGTAGGCATTGGAGAAACAAATGCATCGGAATTCTCAGTTTACCCAAATCCCGCCTCTGATATGTTAAATATAAGTGTGGCTGATGCTTCCATGATAAAACAAATTGTTGTGTTTGATCTTGCAGGCAAGAAAGTGTACAGTTCTGAAGTAAAACAAACTGGTAACAATGTATCTATTACTACTGCAGGTTGGAGTCAGGGTTCATACACTATTGAGCTGACAACCGAAAACAACATTACTCGTAAACGGTTCAACATTGCCCGTTAAGGGGTAATCACCTTTTATGAACCTTTGAAAAAATGCGGTCTCCGGGCCGCATTTTTTTTTGAAAATTACTTTTTCGCAATCCGTTAGCATCGTTTTTTATCCTGCTGGTTACTCCTTTCACAATCTGGCAGCGATTTTCGACTTTTCAACAATCAACATCCAAATGTGAATAAGTCCTTTCCTTTTGATGTAGAGCAGCTTTCCGCCCCTTCTACTTTTACATCATCGATTTTCAATCTATGTTGCTAAGTATACGTGTTCCAAAACAGTTTATAGCAGGTCTTGTCCTTTCAGCAGGTTCGTTTATCACATCCTGTAAAGATTACAAGCCTGAAATGGAACAAGCCCTTATGCAACGCGATTCGGTGATGATGATGAGCCTTGCGAAAGATTCATCGATCAACGAATTTCTGGGCACACTCACCACCATCGAGTCAAATTTGGACAGCATTACCAGGAGTCAGAATGCCATCTCAATGGACACCGATGGTAAAACGGAATTCAGTCAGGACATACGGGACAGAATTTATCAGAATATTGAACTCATAAACCGTTTGCTCCAGACCAACCAGGAGATGATGGCCTCTTTAAAGGAAAAAGTCCGCAAATCAAACTATACTATCAGTTCACTCAAGGACATGATAGAGAAGTTGAATGCTGAAATGATCAATAAGGACGCGCAAATTGCCGATCTGAATACGCAACTCACCGAAATGCACCTGGTTGTTGACGGTCTTAATCTTGCACTCGACTCTCTGAGCAGGCAAAATATGGCGAAAGAGCAGGTAATAAGTGATCAGACGGGAAAACTAAACACCGCCTATTATACTGTTGGCACCTATAAAGATTTAAAGGCACGAAACATACTTAGCAAAGAAGGCGGATTCCTGGGTATCGGCAAAGAACAGGTACTTAAAAAAGATTTTGATTTGGATGGCTTTACGCAGATTGATATTTCCAAAACTGAAAGTATCGATATCAATAAAAAATCCGTTAAGGTTGTCACCAATCATCCGTCAGACTCATATTCCCTCGAAAAGGATAAAGACATCGTAACAAAGCTTGTTATAAAAGATCAGACAAGGTTTTGGAAAGCCTCCAAATTCCTTGTTATCGTTACTGGTTAGCTTTTCTGTTCATGAAGATGGGGAACCCGGCGTTGCGTAGCTTCGCCGGGTTATTTTTTATCCTTTTCCAGGTAATCAGATACAGCTGCTAAATTGTCCGTTGTTGTAAACTGCAAGGGCTCTGCCCTTCAATTTCATGCCAATAAACGGAGAATTGGATGAACGCGATTTTAGTTTGCCGGCACCAAATGTCCATTCAATGTCGGGATCAAAAATGGTTAAACATGCTGTCGACCCTTCCTTAATTTCATTTATCCCCAGTCCGAGTACGTTTCTGGGATTAACCGAAAAACAATTTACCAGTGTTTCAAGACTTACCTTTTTGTCGGTAGCGGAGCGTGCTGTACCGAAGGCCGATTCGAGGCCGATTATTCCATAAGCGGCAAAATCAAATTCAACCTCTTTTGATTCGGTATCTTCAGGAGAGTGGTCAGAACATATCACCGTAATGGTTCCGTCAGCTACTCCGTCAATGAGCGCTGCCTTATCCGCATTACTGCGAAACGGCGGCTTTACTTTATAATTGGTGTCGAAACCCGAAATGGATGAGTCGTCAAAAAACAGGTGATGCGCAGTTACTTCAGCCGTGATTTTCAACCCGTCTGCACGGGCCGTTCTTATATGATTTACCGATTCGGCAGAGGACAATGTTGCAAAATGAACCGGTACACCGGTATAGGCCGATATTCTTATGTCTCTGTATACCATCAGCTCTTCCGCAAAAGACGGGGCTCCTTTAAGGCCTGCAATAACAGCAGGAACACCCTCATTCACCTGCCCTTTGCCTGATATAAAACTATCATCGGCATAGCTGATAATGCGTGTGTTCAGATTGGAGGAATATTGCAACGCTCTAAGCATTAGACCCGAATCTGTAATGGACCTTTTATCGTCGGTAAAAGCAACAGCTCCGGCCATCTTCATATCATACATCTCGGTGACATCCTTCCCCTCCCTGTTGACCGAAAGCGCTCCGGCAGGATAAACAGAAACCACCGAGCCTGCACTTTTACGAATCAGGTATTCCACATCGGCCTTTGATTGCACCGGCGGATGTGTGGAAGGCATTAAAACTACTCCGGTATACCCTCCCGCTTTGGCTGCTTCAAGTCCTGAAACTAAATCCTCTTCCGTCTCATTACCCGGATCACGAAAGTTGGCTTTCATGTCGAGCCAGCCTACCGATACACATGCTCCGGCCCGTTCAAATACAGTGACATCTTCAGAAACCTCCAGTTTTTCACCTATCTTTTCTATCACTCCGTTCCTGATCAAAAGGTCCCTCTTTTTGCCTTTAAGGCTCTCGTTGCCATTTATAATGGTTACTGAGCGCAGTAGTACATTCATCCTTTCATGAATTTTAACAACAATACTTCAACCGAAAGAAACACAAGAGCTAAAATAACACAATATTTCCAGAGAGGAATACCGCTGGTCATAGTAGTTACCGATGCAGCAATACCTGCCATACCGGCATCAAACGTTTTTATTTTATTCAGATGTTTTACTTCGGCCATTGAAGACAACTGATCGCCTGAATAAAATTTCATCACCGATTCGTCCCTGTTATAGTTGTAAGAAACAATTGCCAGCTTATTGTTGTCCAGCATAAGGTCGTAATTGCCCGCCTCTTCAACCTGACCCGCCATACCTATGCTTACACTGTTGCCAAACATGCGATAAGAGGGAATAATGTCAAAGCCCGTTCCGGGTTTAACAAGATGAAACACCGGCTCTCCTGACAGTTTAACATCAGAGACCGTGACCTGGTCGTCGGTGCCAATTCGGAAGGCTAATGGCCCGTGGTGCCTGCTTAATAATGCTATCCGGTACATTACCGGGACAAACACTGCATGACGAGCCAGATTGGTACTTGTCCCCGATAAGGGAACCGCAAACACATACACATTTCCCTTACCGGCACTGCTCCGCGACAAGAGCGATGCCCCGCTCCTGAGTTTCATCAGCACCTCTCGTGCACCTGACGAAACGGAATTCTCAGGATAATACCGTTTTACCGATGGGAGATCTGTTTCCTGACCCTGACGGGCAGTTTCGCTGAAAACACCCTCAAACAATGGATCTTCCAGAGCAAGACTGATGGTCTTTTCATCACTTTCCGTCATTGCTGACAGTGTACCAAGACCCAACTCCGTTAATAAGGTATTGGGCGGAACCGGTCCCGATACCGAATCGGGAATCAACACCAGCGATCCGCCATTGTCAACATAACTTTTAAGTGCAGATAAAAGTCCGGATGAATATTCGGGCAATTCGCTCAGCACAACCAAATCCTGATATTGGAGCTGAGCGTAATCGATATTATACATCCCTATATCGGTGTAACTGAAAAAGGGATCTTCACCAAAAAGCGCTTTGAGGTATCTGTTTTCCGACTTATCGCGGATACAGAGCACGTGAAGCTGTTCTGCTACCTCAAGTGAAATGTAATAGGTATCATCAAATGTGATGGGATTATCGGAAATAACAACCTGTCCCTTCAGCCATCCCGATTTATCGGGCGTAAATGCCAGAGGTATGTCAGCATAAGCGCCTGCGGGTATAGTTGCGGTGGCTACCGATCGTCTGACATCATCAATAAACAAACTTACCGGCACCGATTCCAAATCCAGCTCACCTGCGTTTCTGATGCGTGCCATAAACTGACAGGGCTCTCCTGTCTTCACAACAGGCGACAACAGCCAAACTGAATCTACAAACGCATTGGAGACCGACTCCGCTTCCAGCGGCAGCAAATAGGTATCAACTGTGGTGTCAGCAGTTATTTGCTCAGGATCAACCATTTTTTCCTGAAAATCAGAAATCAGAAAACCCATCCTTTCATCTGAAATTCCGGTATGCAGCAGCTCTTTTTGTCTTTTCAGGATTTCACTGATCTTCCTGGAATAGGGCGCAGGTTTGATATCCTGGAGCATCGAGAGAAATTCTTCCCGGCTGATAAGCCGCTGATGTGCTGCATCAAAATTATTGGTCACTAACTGAAATTTGTCCGAAGGCCGGAAGCCGGAAGCTATCTCAGCAGCCTTGGTACGCGCTACATCAAGCAAGGTACCTTCGCGGCTTACCGCATCCATGCTGAACGAATTATCGATATAGATGCTTACCACACGGGAAGCGGCCAGTTTTGCCCCGCCTGCAGCAGGAATATAGGGTTGCGAAAAAGCAAGCACCAGAAAGAATACCGCGAGCAGACGGCTCAGTAATACCAGCAGGTGCTTTAGCCTCGAACTGGAGGTAGTCTCCTCCTTGAGCTCCTTGAGAAAGCCAACGTTGGTAAAAAGGATTTTCCTGAACCTGCGGAAGTCAAAAAGATGAACAATTACCGGAATTGCAAGCAGTGAGAGCGCGAAAAGGAAGGACGGGTAGACAAAACTGATATTCATTCAGATCCGGATTCAGGCAAAAGTACGAAAAAATAGGCTAACCTTTATTAACATCCCGATGTCAATTTAATTTATGAGCAGGGCCTCTCAACCCCGGATGTCGACCCTAAATTTGTTTACATCAGGCCCGGCACAGCGGGCCACCTCGTTCTTCAAAAACAGACTGATGGTTAAAAAAAACGCGAGAAAGATATTCGTTATCGACACATCCGCCATTCTATTCGACCATAATGCCATTCACAACTTTAAAGAACACGATGTAGCCATCCCCATAACGGTCCTCGAAGAGATCGACCGCTTCAAGAAAGGAAACGATGTAATAAATTTTGAAGCAAGGGAGTTTATCAGGAATATAGATAAACTTTCGGGGCAGTTTTCGCTGCAGGACTGGATTCCGCTGAACGGGCCTACCAAGGGAAAGTTCAAGGTGCTGATGCACGAAAAGGCAAGTATGGATGCCAATCAGGTTTTTGGCGAACGTAAAGCCGACCATAACATTCTCAATGCTGCAATACACCTTAAGGAGGAGAGTCCCGACCGCAAGGTGATCCTGGTATCGAAGGACATCAACCTCAGGTTAAAAGCAAAATCGCTGAACCTGCAGGCTGAGGATTATCAGACCGGGAAAGTAAAAGATATTGAAGGTCTTTACACCGGTAAAACCATTGTTGAAAATGTGAACCGTAAATTTATTGACCAGATATACAAAGACGGGTCATGTCCTTTTTCGGAGGTGATTAAAAAACTGAAGCCTATTGCCAATCATTATTATATTTTAAGGAGTAAATATGAGTCGAGTTCGGCACTTGCCTGTTACAACCACGAAACCGGTCATCTGGAAAGGGTTCTAAAAGAAGCAGCATACGGTATCCGTCCGCGGAATGCAGAACAGACTTTTGCGATGCATGCCGTACTGAACCAGAAAGTGAGGCTTGTTACCATTCAAGGCGTTGCCGGTACCGGCAAAACGCTTATTGCCCTGGCCAGCGCATTACAGATGAAAGCCAATTTCAGGCAAATTTATCTTGCCAGACCCATTGTTCCGCTCAGCAATAAAGATATTGGTTACCTGCCCGGAGATATTAAATCCAAAATCAACCCTTATATGGAACCGTTGTGGGACAATCTGAAATTTATCCAGGGGCAGTACCGTGAAACAGATAAGGAGTTTCAGAAGATCACAGACATGGTAGACAATGAGAAATTGCATATCACCCCATTGGCCTATATCAGAGGAAGGAGTCTTTCCAATATCTGTTTTATTATTGATGAAGCCCAAAACCTTACACCACATGAGGTGAAAACAATTATCACCCGCGCTGGAGAAAACACCAAGATTATTTTTACAGGCGATGTAAATCAGATTGATACTCCCTACCTGGATAGTCATAGTAATGGTTTGTCGCATATTATCGATAAGGTAAAAGGCAGTCCGCTGTATGCGCATATTACACTCGAAAAAGGTGAACGCTCCGAACTGGCTAATCTGGCCGGTCAGATGCTTTAATATTAACCATTCCGGTCTTCACCGGCTACATGCATGGATCAGCAACCGGACAAACCGGCATTTAAAACAGCACTTTTTTATTGGCTGAAATTAGGGTGCATCAGTTTCGGAGGACCTGCCGGACAAATTGCCATTATGCACAGCGGACTCGTCGAAAAGCGCCGCTGGATTAATGAACATCAGTTTGCCGATGCACTGGGCTTTTTCATGTTACTGCCAGGCCCCGAAGCGCAACAACTGGCCACCTACCTCGGCTGGAAGCTTCACGGCATCAAAGGCGGTTTAATGGCCGGTATACTCTTTATCCTGCCCTCTATTCTGATCATGCTTGCTCTCAGTATGCTTTATGTGCGCTTTGGCAACTACACCGAAGCCGGTGCAATCCTGAAATTTCTCAGACCCGCGGTGCTCGCAGTGATAGTTGCAGCCTTTATTAAAATGATTAAACCGTTCAGGGAATCGCAGCCGCATCTGATTGCAACCTTTATTGCTTTTGTAGGAATGACCTTTTTATCCATTCCTTTTCCGCTGCTCATTGTTTCCGCTTTGGTTGCGGGATGGTTGTTTCCTTCAGGCGCAAATAATCGCATCCATGATTTGCCTTTGCAATCCACACAACATTCATCAGGATTAAAAGTATTTATTTCCGGTATCGCTCTTTTATTTTTACCGATGACATTTGTAGTGATTATGAAACAGGACTTTTCTTTTTGGAGTACGCTGGCGCTCTTCTTTACTAAAACTGCTTGTATAACATTCGGTGGAGCGTACGCAGTGTTACCTTATGTAGCACAGGAAAGTGTGAATCATTACGGCTGGCTGACTTCCACACAAATGATTGACGGACTTGCGCTGGGCGAAACCACCCCGGGGCCTCTGGTAATGGTACTCTCCTTTGTGGGATTTATGGCAGGGTATACCACGTATGATCACAATATTTTGTTTGGCGCAGCAACGTTGCTTTTCACGGTATGGTACACTTTTTTACCGGGATTTGTTTTTGTGTTAACAGGGGCACCTTATGTTACAAGGGTAAGCTCATCGGTACGTATGCAAGGAATACTGCGTATGGTTCGGGCGACAGTAGCTGGTGTAATTCTGAATCTGGGGTTTGTCTTTGGCAAATCGGTATTACTCAATTTTGAAGGAGGCCTTGACTGGCAGTCGTTAGCCTGGTTTGCTGTTGTATTACTGGTTGCTTACAAGAAGTGGGTGTCGGTGCCTCTGATTGTGCTGCTGAGTGCTGTCGCAGGACTGCTTTTTCAATATATAAAAATGCGAATGGGGTAATTACCCGTTTACTCCCAATCCGAATAACGCAAAATCATATTTTACAGGATCAAGCGGGTCGTAGATTCTCAAAGAGCCGGTGAGTTCATCTACTGCTTTCCAGTTATTCTGTTTACTCATCAATAAACCCAGCTCCCTTGCAACACGACCCGAGTGTACATCAAGCGGACACATCAGTGATGAAGCCGGAATAGACTTCCATATACCAAAGTCTACTCCCGCATTATCGCACCGTACCATCCAGCGCAAAAACATATTTATTCTTTTTGCCGTTGATCCGGCCAATGGATCTGCAATGTGCTTTGCTGTACGGCCCGGGGATTTATGTTCAAAAAAAATACCTCTGAATAAGCTTATTGCCTCCCCCATCGATTTCCCACTCTTCAATTCTTTGGCAAACAATCCTTCCATTCCACCATACTTTGTGTAAATATGCCTCAGTCCGCGGATAAAGTAAACAGCATCCGCTCCATTAAATGTACGATGTACAAAACCCTGTACTCTTTTTATTTCAGTTGCTGAAGCATGCATTATAAATTCATATGGGTTATCATCCATTAATTGCATAAACCGCAATCCGTTTTTGATGATTACCGCTCTTTGTCCCCAGGCAAAAGTTGCGGCTAAAAAACCGCTTATCTCCCTGTCGGTATTTCCGGTGTAACGGTGCGGAATACTGATTGGATCTGCCTCTATGAATTCGGGTGAATTGTATTTGTGGCAGTAGTATTCAAGCAGCTCCGACATTTGCTCATCTCCGGATCCTGCTCCCTTTTTCTGTTTCAAAAAACGATCAGCAAAAATGTTCATTACCTAACAACGCGAAACCGTTGCGTAAAATATTCAAATCTTTCCCGGGTCGGTATTCCCTTACATAAAGCATATCAATTCTGTTTGCTGTCTGAGCATCGGGCACATGCGCTCCGGTACCATCAGACGGGCGCAACACTCCGGGCTTGAATCCGCTTTTCGTCAATGCCCCTGTGCCTTCTTCCCGGTTTAAACTGGGTGCTATCCAGGTTAATTTTCCAAACAATACCCTGAAAATATTATTTAAAAAACCGGATTTATTATTTACTCCAATCATTGCCACAGGAAAAGTGATGAGCAAAAACAGCGCGGTAACAATATCAAACAACCGTTTGTTTCTCCGGTTTGCTTTACTGTCGAGCGCATTTACTTCCACCAGGTATAAATCCCCATTTGTGGCATCCGAATTACTCCCGATAATAAACAGGCTTTCAGGAGGTGCAATTTTATATTCAATTTCGAGTCCGCCCAGCCGCAGCATCTGATTAATGATGTCCTGCGAACTGATATCCCGTGCACAAAAAATAATTTCATTGATTTCATAAACAGAAGCAATCTCTTTGAAATTATGAACGTTTCCGATAAGTTGTGAAGCATAAAGTGTATCACCCGAATCAGACTGTCCGCCTCCGGGTGAAATAAATCCGATAAAATTCATTGAACTTTCAGATTGTCTTAAAAAAGTAAGCACTCTGATTCCTTCTTCGGGATAACCAACAATTACCAGGTTTTTTCTGTCACTTTTTTCCAGCGTATAATCCGACCAGCCGGTTAATCCGAGCAGGTACCGGTCAACAACAACCGCTACGCACGCCCAGGCGGCTCCCAAAAGTGTCAATGCTCTTGAGAAACGGTACTCTTCCGATAACAACGCATACACTACCAGTACAAACAGTGTTCCTGTGACAACTCCACGTACAGCACGAGAAATACGTATAGGCTTATCATACCCCCCGCTGAAAAAGACCGCCGTAAGCCAGATAAGAATATAAGCAGGTATGACAATTTGCACAAACTGCGGCGGATAATGCAGTTCCTTAACCGAATGTTCCCAATAATTTTTAAGAAGGATAATGCCTGTGATAAAAAGCAAGGCATCCGAAACAGGAAGTAATATTTTCCTTATGATTCTATGTAAAATTGCAATGGCGGCTCTGGCATATACCGCAATATGTATCAGCATCGAAAAAAGAGAAGCATGCTGCTGTGAAAAATGTTTCTTAGCGAAAATGATCATCGCTTTATAGAACACAATTACATAGTTAACACTGCTCTTTCTGGTACTTTCTCCCTTGTAATGAATAATCCGTGTTCCGGGAAAGTAATAATTTTTATATCCGCCTTTGACTATTCTGTAAGAGAGGTCAATATCCTCTCCGTACATAAAAAACGATTCATCAAGTAACCCCTCCGTATCAAGAACCGATTTCCTGATCCACATAAACGCTCCCGAAAGAACATCCACCTCATGTGTTTCATTTTTATCGAGGTAACCTAAATGATACCTGCCAAATGTGCGCGAGCGGGGAAACAGTGCCGACAGACCGGTGATTTTGCAGAAAGCGGTAAAGGGCGTTGGCAAACCGCGCTTCGATTCAGGAAGAAACTTGCCGCTGCCGTCGATCATATACACTCCCAAACCTCCCGCATCCGGATGGCTGTCCATAAAAGCAATGCATTTGGTAAAAGTGTCTTCTTCAACAACTGTATCCGGATTCAATAACAACACATATTCTCCCCCGGCTTCCCTGATAGCCTGGTTGTTTGCAACGGCAAATCCCGTGTTTACTGTATTGGCAATTAACTTTACATGGGGAAATTTCTCACGAACCATTAGCGTTGATCCGTCAACGGAGTTATTATCTACAACAAAAATTTCAGCGGTAATTGTCTTGCAGGCTTTGTCAACCGAGATCAGACATTGCTCCAAAAAATGCCGGACATTGTAGTTGACAATTATAACAGAAAGCTGCATCCGGTCGGTTAAAAGGTTAATCAGCGGGCAAGACTTGATTCGTACAGTGTCCGGTTGACAATGGAGCGTCCGAGTGTCACCTCATCAGCATATTCCAACTCACCTCCAATAGCCACACCCCGTGCAATGGTTGTGATGGTAACGTTAAAGGGTGCCAGTTTCTTATACAGGTAAAAGACCGTGGTATCTCCTTCCATTGTTGTGCTGAGCGCCATAATAACTTCCGTTATGGTTCCCGTGTTCAGGCGCTCCGTCAAACGGCCAACGTTCAGCTGATCGGGGCCAATGCCGTCCATAGGGCTTAAAATGCCACCTAAAACGTGGTATAATCCCTTGTATTGTGATGTATTTTCGACCGCCATTACATCCCTGAGATCTTCAACAACCATTACCAGCGACCGGTCTCTGCGGTTGTCGCTGCATACCGAACAAAGACCCGATTCAGCGATATTGCCGCATTCTCCGCAGTATTGTATCTCGGAACGCAGCCGCATCAAAGCATCGCCAAAGCGATGTACATCTGCCTCCGGCTGCCGGAGCAAATGCAGCACCAGCCGTAATGCCGTCTTTTTACCAACTCCCGGGAGCCGGGAGAATTCATTTACAGCGGAATCGAGAAGTTTTGAGGGTAGTGGTTGCACAGTGTTTCAGCAGGAGTTCAAAGGTACCGAAAATCGGTAAATCAGCCTATTCCGGTGTGCAAAACTTTGTTGAAAGCCCTCCCCTGCCTACAGACCATTGCTGGACTATTTAACCCGTAATTTGTTGAAAATCCAACTGCTATTCATGTCTCCTCTGCTCATCCTGACGGTTGTTGTTGCCTATTCGTTATTGCTGTTTGCTGTAGTCTGGCTAACCAGCCGCAACGCCGACAACGAATCGTATTTTATCGGCAACAAATCATCACGCTGGTATATTGTTGCCTATGGAATGATTGGAGCCAGTTTATCGGGAGTAACCTTTATGTCGGTGCCCGGAGCAGTTTACACCACCCAGTTCAGCTATATGCAGGTGGTTATAGGATATTTTATTGGGTATATCGTTATCGCAATGGTCCTCATGCCGCTCTACTACCGCATGAACCTGACCTCAATTTATACCTATCTCGAAAGCCGGTTCGGTCCCGTATCCTATAAAACAGGATCCTTTTTTTTCATACTGTCACGAACCATCGGAGCGGCTTTCAGAGTGTACATTGTTGTAAACGTGCTTCAGACTTTTATCTTCGACAACTGGGGGATTCCCTTTTGGGTCACAGTAGGTATGTTTATGCTGCTGATCCTGATTTATACTTACAAAGGAGGCGTTAAAACCATTGTGTGGACCGACACCCTGCAAACCACCTTTATGCTTGTTACTGTTATTTTTAGTGTGGTGGTAATAGCAGGACAACTGGGATTGGGAATTGGGAACCTGATAGGAGAAGTAATGAAAAGCGAGTATGCTACCATTATAAATACCGACATAAATTCACCCAATTACTTCTGGAAAAATTTCCTGGGCGGTGCCTTTATAGCCATTGCCATGACCGGCCTCGACCAGGAGATGATGCAAAAAAATCTGAGCTGCAAAAACATCGGTGAAGCGCAGAAAAACATGTTCACTTTTTCGAGCGTATTAATGGTGGTAAACTTCCTCTTTCTCCTGTTGGGGGCGGTGCTGGTGCTTTACGCGACAAAGTTTGGTGTCAGCATTAATGCAACACACACCGATGACCTTTTCCCCGACATCGCGCTCCATCATCTTGGAACAGCTACGGCAGTGATGTTTATCATAGGATTGATTTCAGCCGCCTACCCGAGTGCTGATGGCGCATTAACAGCACTTACGACTTCGTTCTGTTTCGATTTTCTGAGACTGAACAAACAGGATCATCTCTCGACAGATCAGATTAAAAAAACCAGACAAAAAGTGCATATTGCATTTGCAATCATATTGCTGGCGGTAATAGTATTGTTCAGAGTCATTAACAACGATGCCGTTATACGCAACCTCTTCAAAGCTGCGGGCTATACCTATGGGCCACTGCTCGGGCTTTTTGCATTTGGTGTGCTGACGAAACGCAGTATTAAGGACAAGTGGGTACCGCTGGTGTGCCTTCTTTCTCCCGCAATTACCTATTGGATCAGCGAAATGGCACCGCTTTGGCTCAATGGGTACAAATTCGGCTTCGAGTTGCTCATCGTCAATGGAATAATCACTTTTAAAGGCCTGTGGCTCATAAGCAAAGCAGCTGACCCCGACACTACCTTCCGATAGTAAAAACCTCGGTATGATTGCCTAATTTTGCCGCTCTCCGAATCGCATCGCAGCTGATGCCGGTTTATTAAATTAATGCAACTGATATGAGCAAAGAAGTTTATTACGGCGATTACCTTGAACTGGGTAAAATACTGGATGCACAACACCCCGAAAGTGACAAACTGGGTATTGAAGCACATGATGAGATGTTATTTATCATCATTCACCAGGCATATGAATTATGGTTCAAACAAATTATTTATGAGCTGAAATCGGCAAAGAAAATATTCAGCCAGAACACCATTAACGACAACAGCCCTGACCTAAACACGGTTGTTCACCGGATGAACCGTGTTTGTAAAATTTTGGAGGTGGCGGTGCACCAAATCAGCATCATGGAAACCATGACGCCGCTCGATTTTCTTGATTTCAGAAATCTGCTCCGGCCTGCTTCCGGCTTTCAAAGTATTCAGTTCAAAATGGTTGAAGCCATGCTTGGGCTAAAGCAGGAAAACCGTCACGGACTCGAATATTACCTCTCACAACTGCGACCCGAACACATCAAAATGGTGAAAGAAATTGAAGAGCAGCGTTCGTTAATTGAGGAGGTCAATTCGTGGCTGGAGCGGATGCCGTTTCTCGAAGACGACACCTTCTGGAAATCGTACAAGGGAAGTAATGGAAGTTTCTGGGACGATTACAGACATCGCTATCGTGAAAGTCTGGTAACCGGTGAACAGGAAAATATTGAACGGTTTAATAATATCTTTTTTGATGAGGAGTTTGGTAAAACCAGGCGCTTTTCACCCAAAGCAAACAGGGCTGCATTGTTTATAATGCTCTTCAGAGACCTGCCCCTGCTGCAACTTCCCTATCGGTTGCTCAACCATTTGCTCGATATCGATGAACTGTTGTCGCAATGGCGCTACCGTCACATGAACATGGTTCATCGCATGATTGGGACACGTGTGGGAACCGGAGGCAGCAGCGGAAAAGATTATCTGAAAGCGGCACTCGACAAGCATTACATCTTCAAAGAAATTGCCGAGCTTACCTCTTTCCTGATTGAGCGCAGAAACTTACCGGAGCTTCCGGATGAACTGATAAAACGAATCGGATTTGTTCACTGACCGGTTAAAAACGTATACCGATCATAGGAAAAGCGTTTTCAAAATTTTCATCGAAAACAATACCGCCGGTAAGTGAAACGAATTTAAGTTTCTTTCGGTAGTACACCTGGAAGGTGGTCTCTTTAAATATCTGACCCTTTGCTTCCACCAGGTAACCAACACCAATTCCGTTCCAGTTTTCGATAATGGTATT
>DASUFP010000042.1:0-52044 GCA_036274495.1 Bacteroidia bacterium | reverse complement strand
AAACATACCTCGATAAGAAAAATATTAAATCAATCCACGGAAGACCTGGCCATCCACAAACACAGGGCAAAATCGAACGGTATCACAGGACCATGAAGAATACCATTAAGCTGGATAATTACTATTCCCCCGAAGAGCTTGAAAGGGCACTGGAAGACTTTGTCTGGTATTACAACAATGTCCGCTATCATGAGTCATTAAAAAACCTGACTCCTGCATCGGTTTACAATGGAAATGACATTAAAATCCTTGCTCAAAGAGAAAAAACAAAGCTCGCAACATTACAAACAAGAAGAAAAATGAGTTATCAAAAAGTATTTAATAATTTAGATCAAAATAACACCTTGCGTTTTTAGCTAAATAGTGCACTTTGTTTTGACGACATACATGCTACAGTTTCAAGAATATCTTGCCTCCGATGTTAAAGATATAAAATTTCCAGAGGCCAACAACACCCCTCCTGCAGTTTTCTTCCGGATGCATAAAAGCCCTGAAGTGTCTCGAAAATATTTTAATGAGGAAGTGTTTTGAGTTTTATCTGTCCGGGATCCCGGACCCGTAAAGGTTATAGAAGGCTGCTGGAATGTGTATTGGAAACCATACAAGCCGGTGCCTCGGGCGTCCACAGCAGTTGCCTCACCGAGGTGGTCGGGAGGGCTTCGGAAGGCAACTCATAGAAGAACTATAAGAGCAATAGGTATAACGTTCCGAGTGGGCCTTACTTCAGACCCTTGTGAACGACAGGATATTAGTCAGCCTTGTTTTACTGACGGACGTATAATCATACGTAAAGCCTGGTCCTTTGTAAAGTATGCCGTTACCCAGTTAAACAAAGTTGTAACCTTGTTTCTGTAATGTACCAATGAAATAAGATGAATAAATATCCAAATAAGCCAGGCAATAAATCCATTGAAATGTAAATTTGGCGGTATGTCGGCAACTGCTTTGTTCCGTCCAATTATAGCCATAGAACCCTTATCGTTATATTTAAACGATAAAAGTGATTTGTTATCCGCCATTCTGGCGAAATTCATTGCAAGGTTTTTCCCTTGTTGCAAAGCAACTTGTGCTACCTGCGGATGGCCGTCTGGGAAGTTGCGGTCGGTTGTTTGTATGCAAGTGTCTCCAATAGCATAAACATTTTGCAAACCTGTTACTTTGTTATTTTCGTCTGCTATTAATCGTTTGCCACGCCCGTAACTTTCATCAGGTAATCCGTTAAATGTTTGGGCTATAACACCTGCTGCCCAAATTAAATTTTCTGTTTCTATAATTTGATCGTTACTCAAATATACCCTGTTGTCGGTGTATTCCTTAACTCGCGCATTTAATATAATTTTCACACCTAATTTTGTAAGTGCATTAAATGTTTCATCCTGTGATTTTTTACTCATTGGTGTCAATACCTGTGATGCCCCGTCGACCAGATAAATGTCAGATTTCACACCTGCCGTTTCAAATTCAGGATAATCTTTGCGAATTACGCTTGATCGCATTTCCGCGATCATTCCGGAAATTTCAACCCCTGTGGGTCCGCCGCCTGCCACAACTATTGTCAGTTTTTTTTGCAGTGCTCTTTTATCCGAAACAAGAGTGGTTGCTATTTCGAGTTGTTTCAGGATATAATTCCGCATTTCTATGGCATCATTGATTGTTTTCATTGGAATGGATTTCCTTTTTACATTTTCCATTCCGAAGTAATTGGTTTCTGTACCAGTAGCAAAAACCAAATAATCATATTCCAGTTCCCCTGTTGTTAATAAAACTTTGTTTTGTTCAAGTAAAACTTCCGAAACTTCTCCTAATTTAAAATTTATGTTAGTTTTCTTTCGTAACATTTTCCTGTAAGGATAACTGATACTGCTTGGCTCTAAAAACCCTGTGGCAACCTGGTATAAAAGCGGAGGAAAAAAGATGTAATTGTTTCTGTCAACAAGGGTAATATGGTATTTATTGCTATTGATGTTAGTTGCAAGGTTGTATCCTGCAAATCCTCCGCCAATAATTACAATCCTCTTTTTCATTTTTTATTCCTATAGCACTGTTTTGTAAAGTTACTAATAAATGCTGCCACTAATCACTGTAATTTGTTCCAAATAATTGTTGCTCAATGAAACGTTTTAACTAAAAGTCAGCGAAAACCTGTTGGCCTGCACTAAAGTTGATACAAGAACTGCCTGTAATGGCCTTAGCACAACATTTCCTGAAATTTCGAAAGCAACGGATCCAAAGAGGACGATAAAAGTATCGCGATCACTCCGGCTACCATTAACGATAACGGTTAACGGTGCTTTAAAGAGAGGGTTTAGGAAGATAAATCTGTCAAATAGCGCCGAATCCGCTACTTATGTATACACAGCACCAGCTTTGCTCTTTAGCCTGTCCGATGTAATAACCGGCTTAAAAACAGTGTTTACTTCCAAATAGTCGGATGCGGCTGTGTTTTGCTATCGGCAATTTGAACAAACCAGGTGCTTATTATGGCATCATTAGCTCAAAAGCTCAACACGATGAATAGTTTATTACTCCGTCAATTTATTCTTCAATTCAACTGATATGCTTTCATCTGTCAAAACCATAGTAGCATCTTGGCAATATAATGTTTTCCCCAGATATTGCTCGTATCCCGACGTCTTGATAGTTGTAAACTCCTTCCACTCTTTATTCTCCAGCGATAAAAACTCGCCACATAAAATAAACGTTTTCTCCTTGTTTGGCGATAGCATATATCCGATTTTCACATTTCTGAAATCAACCGGCGTCGGTGGCTGATGTTCACGAAAATCATTGGAAGCCGAAGTAATCAAAAACTGTACAACTGAGTCAGGAATGCTTACATTTTCACCCGGTGTTGCTGAACGGTCATTTGTTTCTGCTTTATTATCGGAGTTACAACATATAAATCCTGACAGAAAGCCGATCAAAACCACTGTTTTGAGTGTGTTTTCAAAGCGTCGATTAATCATTTTGCTATTCCTTTTAGTGTTGTGTAAGTTCTTGTTGTTTAAGTGGTTGCACTGATTTTGTTTTAAACGCTTGAAGTGTTGTCGTGGTTGGCGATTCCCAAACATAAACTGCCAGCCGGTAGTGCATTGTTACATGGCACAACTATTCATTTTATACGTTAGGCCAATTTACAAAACCAGCTCCAGGCAGAATCCTTCTATTTTGAAATATCGACAGCAATTTCAATTAATAGTCCTGTAATGACAGCAAGTACATTCATAAAATGTTCTTTAAAAATCAGCAATAATTAGTTTCTTCATACCCATCATTTTTTTGAATGCTCCCGGTTTTTTGCCTATTTCTTCCCAATTTTCAGGACACACTTGCCAGCTCAATCCATATTTGTCCTTAAGCCAGCCACAAACACTTTCTTCTCCGCCCTCAGCTGTGAGTGCATTCCAATAGTAGTCAATTTCTGTTTGGTCTCTGCAAGGTATCATTAGCGAGATAGCCTCAGTGAACTTAAATAAAGGTCCGGCATTAATCCCAATAAACCGCATACCCAAAATTTCAAATTCCACAGTAAGAATCTTTCCCGCAAAATCCTTCTGAAAGTCAGCTAGTCCTTCATCTTCGGTCAAAGGATAGTAAGTAATGTTAATGATTTTCCCGTCTTTGAAAATTGACAGGTAGTATTCTGCAGCTTCCTTTGCTTTGTCGTCAAACCAGAGATTTGGAATTATCTTTTGCATATTATTTTTGTCTGAGTTAGCTGAATTGTTGTCTTATCTAGGTCTGAAACTTAACTACATTATTTCTCATTGATGGCTTTATCACCAAAGATAAAGATATAAATATTCCTGTAGTTGACAGCAGAGCTTCTTTAGGGCGCCGCTGAAGGCGCGATGGCTCAAAAATGTCCTGAGAATCCTTTAAATGAGGAAGTGTATCGTGTTTTACCTTCCCGACATCCTTGTTGATCCAAGATAAAAAAACATATTGTTAATGCAGTTTCCGGGCATCATTCTACGGCGGTAACTAAACGATCAAAAGATGGAAAAGCCTATTCTTTCAACGTATTGTAGTTGAATTACTTGCGTAAAGTTGAGTCTCTATCAACAGCAGTGTGAACCCGACTGTTTAGGAGGACATTTGACCGTTCCGTAACTGCAATAAACACAACAGTCGCCCTCTTTCGGTTTTAGTATAGTTCTGCAGTTTGGACATTTGTAGAAAAATTGGCAAGCGTCAACAGCCATTGTTTTTTCTTCCTTATGACCGCAAATGGGGCAAGTGATTACAGATTGAAAAAAGATCATATCCATTTGATTAATCAAGAATGATTTGAAAAATATCCGCACAAGTCAATTTGAATTCTTCTCTATTCTCAACTAAAATGTCTCCTAAAGCTGCAGAATAAAAAATTCTGAGATGTGCCAAATGGGGTTATGTGATCTTCCGTTATACAATGCAACTTGTCAAATCCAGTTTGAAGTGCGGCAATTAATGTTCGGTCGCTGTATTGACGGATTTTAAGTCCGCTGCACATTTCCGGACCCTTTTCCGAAAATGTTCCGATTGTCAAAAACCCCTTTACAACGTTTTGAGCTATATTCAGATACTTTTCAATTTGTTCATCGGTTGTAAGAAAATGAAAAGTTGCTCTGTCGTGCCATAGATCATATGTTGTGTCCGATTCAAATTCAGTAATGTCACCAACAATCCAGTTTACTTTTTCCGCTTTTTCACGTAATCGTTTTTTAGTCTTTTCAAGAGCCTTTTCAGAAATATCAAGGACTGTAATATTTTGATAGCCTGCTTCAAGCAAGTAGTCCACAAGTTTGCTATCGCCTCCGCCAATATCGATAATTTTAGCAGTTTTTGTTAAGCCAAAAGAATTAATAAAATCCAATGAGGTTTTTGGAATTTCCTGCGTCCAGCTTACCTGATCAGGGCTTTTGGAATTGTAAACATTGTCCCAGTGGATTTGTGTCATTTTGTTCATTACACAAAGATCGAAAAAAAACAGTTTTCAAAATGTAACTAATGTTACAATAAAAAGCAACAACTGACGAACTTCTCGTATTTTTTGGAAACAGTGGCCGGCCGGAATCAGTTGCCTCGCTTTGCAATCCCTGAAAGCGGTAAATAATAATTTGAAAATCCGGTCTTTCAGGTTAAGCCCGAACGATTTCAAGTCGATGCTTTTGTTTCATTATATATCAACTCTCCTGCTTCGTCTTTATTCATTTAGCCGGAACAAGTGCCTTCATAGGAAAGTACTCATACTTATTGATTTTACCGGCCGGGTCATTAGAGATAAATTCCTCAACCTCCTTCTCATCCTCAACTGCAATAATTCCAAGTCCGTAAACTTCTTTAGGGTCAAATACTGGCCCAAATGCAATCACTTTCCCCTGATTCATTATTTCAGTCCAATAAGCAACATGCTGCATCATAATTGCCCGCTCCTCATCCGTCATGGTTTGAGCAAAGTCAGGTCTTGATGGCAATAAATACAGTACGAAATATTTCTTCTCCATATTATTCATTACAATAGTTTCTGTTAAATCTAATACCCGAAATTAAACCTGTTTTCTCATATTCAATTGGCATAACTTCCGGCTTTGTTGAAGGTTTGCCTGTATCAGCTCTTCCAAAGTCTATTTTTGCAGGGAAGTCAGCGCATTTCTAAAACAATATTTGCTAGGTCCGGGGGTCTGATAAAATGTTTCTGTTGTGCAATTATTTCACAATTTCAGTTATTTTAATCACGTTCAAAAACTAATTTACAGCTATGATATTTTTCTCCATCAAAAACACTTAAAAGGTATATTCCTTCCGAAATATTTCCCGGTTCAATATCCTTTACCGACTCATTGAAAATTTTATCCGAATAAATTACCATACCCAGTGCATTAACTATTTTTATATTCCCACTAACAATTAATTCACTAAATTTTATTTGAAAATTACCTCCTGAAGGATTTGGGGTAATATGCATATCATGACTTTTGATATCCGGAAGTCCAACAGAAGAACAAATAGTACTCAACACACTTCCGCCCGCGACAGAATAGTTTGAAGGAGTATTGGTGAATAGCGGTGTTGAAATGGTAATGGAGGTATTTTGAAGTTGATTTGGTATACTGAAAGGGGTTATCATCTGATTCGTCTCATTACAGTCACCATTACCCAGACTATCCGTTTTAATTAATAAGAAATCATAGTTTCCAACTCCTAAGGAGTTGGTTGTACCTATCATAATATACCCACCATCAACCGTTTGCAGTCCTGAGCCGATAAACTCATTTCCGCTTCCACCAAAAGAATTAGCCCATATTACGTTTCCGGTTGAATCAATTTTTATTAAAAATAAATCAGAGACGGTCACCCATTCTGCAAATATGATGTAGCCGGAATCGTTTGTTTTCCTTATCGTATATCTTCGTGTATTTGGACCATTTTGAATCGTTCCTTCATATGTTTTACTCCATAAAGGTATTCCGACTGAATCTGTTTTGATTAAATAAATACCGGGATTAAGGAAGCTATGTGTTGAACCTAATAAAAAATAGCCGCCATCATCGGCAGGCAGGACTGAATTTCCGTAGTCATTTAAAGGTCCGCCATAGCTGCGCGTCCAAAGGGTATCACCAATGGAATCCGTTTTTATTAAAAACATATCATAATTTGTTGGCGTACCTGTAAAAGACCCGGCAACAACATATCCATGATCGTTTGTTTGTTTTACACATGAAGAAACAAATTTCAATGTACTTTCTCCGTAAGTTTTGCTCCATTGGGTGTTTCCTGCAGAATCTGTTTTGAGTAAGTAACAGTCCAGTTGAGGAGGTGGATTTGGCACATGACCCGTAACGATAAACCCGCCATCAGCAGTTTGCTGTACGGCGCCACTGCCAATGGAACCCGGGATTCCGTAGTTCCGGGACCATATCGGAAATCCGGAAGCATCCGTTTTCATGAGGCATGTTTCATTACTCATCAATCCATTTAATACAAAGCCCCCATCAGTTGTCTGAGTTATTGAATTAATTCTGTCATCAGCAGCTGTTCCAAATACGCGGGTCCATAATGTATCACCTTCCGTATTTATTTTTATTAAATACATATCCTGGTTACCCGCTCCATAATTAGAAGTAAAGCCAGCTAAAATATAACAGCTATCAAAAGCCTGCAACACATCCAGTCCGTAGTTAGAAACTATGCCACCTCCATAGGTTTTTTGAAAGGTATTTTGTCCCGACAAAGAATGACAAAACAACAATAGCTGGGCTATTAAAGGCAGATAAATTCTTCCTTTCATTTCATATTGAATTAACCGGAAAATGATGTAACTGTTCTAACATATACCTTAATGTACCCGGAGATGCAGCTTTAAGAATTCCACCGGCCGCAGTATATTCCAAAGCTAACAAAAAAAACAATCACTTCCTCTGTTCACAGCTTAGCATCAGCTTCGGCTGAGGAAAGCCTGGGTTGGGTGTTCAACTTTTGTGACTTCCTTCAGGTTTCTTATAAGAACCACAGCGCTCCCATTTATTCCCCCGGGAATTTTTAGTGATACGTTTAGGTTGACCTCAAAATAACTATTTTTCACACCGTGTTTTCGATGCTATTATCTGTGTACTTTTATGTACAGAATGAAAAGAACAGGCTCCGGATTTAAGGTCTCATGTGTTGCTTTCGCCATCGTTAGCTCTTTCCTGATCTCCTCCGGGCTTTTTGCCCAAAATTACATTTTCAGTAATATCAATACCGGCCAGGGGCTTCCCGGTTCAGAAGTATATAGGATTATCCAGGATAAAAAGGGATACATCTGGGGTATTACGGAAGGCGGTGTTTTTAAATATAACGGAGCAGTCTTTAAGACCTTTACCATCGAAGACGGCCTTCCCGGCTATACCTTTTTTAACCTCTTCGAAGATTACAAAGGAAGAATCTGGGTGAGCAGTTTCGACGGCAAGGTGGGCTACTTCCTGGATGATGTATTTTATACCACCGCCTGTAACGATTCTTTAGCACATAATTTACAATTCGGAAACAGGCTCATATATGATTTGTATGTTGATCAACATGATACACTTTGGCTCGGCACCTCATTCCGGATGATAAAGGTTTTTCCGGAACATAACTACCAGCGTTTTGAAGAACTGAAACCAACGCACGATACCGTTGCCCGGGTTATTTTTGAACCCGACAGCGGACAACTGATCAGTTCCAATTCCATTCCTGATGATGACTCACTCATATTTACCCGATTAAGAAATCAAAAATTATATCAGTATGTAAATATCCAGACCAAACATATTCATAAAGCCTTTCCCTTTCTTGCAGAATCTATCTTCACCGTATTCCCATACATCCGGCAAACCTTTTTATCCCATGGAGATTTGTTGTATACCTATCAAAACAGCATTTTAATTGTGCACAAAGATGGAACACAGGATGAAAGGTTATTTGCCGACCAGATTGTAAAACTTACCGTCGACCGCTACCAAAACCTGTGGGTTTGTTTTGCAAAAGGAGGTGTTTTGCTTTTTAAGTATGGCAACCTGAATTCGGAACCAAAGCACTTTTTTGATGGCATCACCATTAGCGATGTATTGGTTGACAGCGAAGACGGAATATGGATAAGTTCGTTAGGCAGTGGTATATACTATGCGCCAACCATGATGGCTACCGTTTTTACAGACCCTGATTTGCAAAATAAAATTATCGGAATTTCAAAAATAGGTAACACTGTATATGCGGTAAATCAAAATCACCAGTTTGTAAAAGTTGACAGTTCAGGTAACTGTTTTAACATCCGGCAAATTCAACGACCGTTTAATTCGGGGCGTTTACGCATTACACCTTATGATAATAAAATCTTTTTGTGCGGTGGCATTACCGGCTGGTTTGATAAGGAACTGAATCAAATCGCCTTAATAAAGAATGAAAATAATGCCAGTTTAAATGCACAGGACATGGCTTTCGGGGACAACGACTCCCTTTATATTCTTTCCTATGGCAGCCTTTACACCTACTATAAATCAAAACTGGTACATACCATTAAACTTCCTGCCAGGGGCCGTATGGTATTAAAAACGGGTAACAATGATTTCCTCATCGGCACCCTTAACGGACTATACCATCTCAAAGACGGCAGTTTCGATTACCTTGGGAACAGCAATCCCAGCCTTAAAACAAGGGTGAATTATTTATACCATGACAAGGAAAACCGGATCTGGGTCTGTACCAAAGGAAGCGGCGTGCTTTTTTTTGAGAACCGGCAATGGCGTGAGATTTCCATAAAGGACGGCCTTGCCAGCAACCTGTGCAATTCTATAGTTGAAGCCGAAAACAATACTTTTTACGTTGGCACCCGTAAAGGAATCAGCCGGATCACTCTTAACGACACATCCGGGTTTTCAGTCAGCAATTACAGGTCGTCTGATGGTTTACCGTCCGAAGAAGTATTTTGCCTTGAATATTTCAATAACAACCTGTACGCCGGAACCCAAAAGGGGTTGGTGAAAATAAATGCATCAGCCTACTGGCTCAACAGAGTACCTCCGCCCGTTTACGTTAATAAAATCATTTTAAACGACAGCATCCAAATTAGTCCTGATGTATTTAGCAAATTCCGCCATGATGAAAACAATTTACTTTTTTATGTGGATGTGCTTTCATTTAAAGATTCTAAAAATGTAACCCTTAAATATGTCTTACAGGGGAAATCTGATCTGGAAAAAGATCTGACAGGAAACAAAATAGAGTTTCAGAACCTTAGTCCGGGTACATATACCTTGAAAGTGTGGGGAGTGAATAACAGCGGATTGCTAAGCAAACAGGCAGCTGTATATAAATTCTCTATCTCAAAACCCTATTGGCTTACGTGGTGGTTCATTTTCGGTGAGTTATTGGTGGCAGTGTTACTTACATACCTGTTTATTAAATGGAGAAGCACGGTTATCCATAAAATAAATAAAGAGAAATTTGAAACTGAGAAAAAACTATCTGCATTTCAGTTACAGGCATTGCGTGCTCAAATGAACCCTCACTTTGTGTTTAATGCCATCAATAGCATTCAAAGCCAGATCTTACAAAAAAACCAGCATGAAGCCTACAGTTTGCTGACTAAATTCAGTCAACTGATCCGTTTGATCCTGGTTAACACGAATGAAAACATAGTTGCTTTATCGAAAGAAATTGAAGCCATTCGTTTGTATATTGAACTGGAACAATTACGTTTTGCCGAAAAGTTTGAATTCGATTTGCAGATAGATGAGAATGTTGATATTGAAAACACGGTCATTCCCTCTATGATATTACAACCTTTTCTGGAAAACGCCATTTGGCACGGGCTGATGCCACTAAACGGACTTCGCAAAGCAAAACTGAGTATGCATATCAGTCAGGAAGGCGAAAAGATACTCGCGGTAATTGAAGATAACGGTATTGGCATCGAGAATTCTGCTAACATTAAAAAGATGTTTAACCACAAATCACTCGGCATTACATTAACTCGCAGACGCCTTGAATTAATCAGCATGTCGGGCAGTACCATCAATATAAAAAATATTACCGATTCAAATAACAACACGGCAGGAACAAGAGTGGAAATCGTTATTTAAGAAATTACATCATGACAAAAATAAGATGTGTTTTGGTGGATGATGAAAGTGACAGCAGAATTGTTTTGAAAGACCTGCTTCATCATTTTTGTCCGGAAACCGAATTGGTTGGTGAAGCGGGGAATGCGGAAGAGGCCTTTGGCCTGATAAATGATACAAAACCTGACCTGGTGTTTCTCGATATACAGATGCCGACAGGTAATGGATTTACCTTGCTCAAAAAATTTGAAAAAATTCCTTTTGACGTCATCTTTATCACCAGCTACGATGAATATGCCATCAATGCCATTAAATTCAGCGCGCTCGATTACCTGCTTAAGCCTGTCGCCATTCCCGATCTTCAAAATGCAGTTAAAAAAGCCGCTGAAAAGCTGAAAGACAGCCTGATAAATCAGAACCTCATATTGAACCTTCTACAGAGTGTAGTTGAAGAAGGGTACGATAAAAAAATCGCCTTGCATAAAAATGATACGGTTCGCTTCATCAAAATAAGCGACATCAGTTACATTGAATCCGACTGGAACTACAGCAGTCTTTTTACCTCCGGAAATGAACAATTCAGCAGTAGTAAAACCCTGAAAGAATTCGAAGAATATCTTTCTGCCGTGCCCTATTTTGTCCGTATCCACAAAAACTGCATCATCAATATCAATTATATCAAGGGGTATTCAAAGGGAGAACCCTGCATTATCACCATGCAAAACGAAAAGGAACTTGAAATTTCAAGAAGGAAGAAACAGGAGGTGCTCGCCCTCTTAAAAAGCTATAAAATGTGATTTTATTTTATTTTACGGTAAGGAAGTTGTCTCTTTTAGCTGGTATTTTTGAAAAAAAAGATCATGGCAAAAAAATTACAACTACTTGTTATATTGCTGATTTCTTCTCTTACCGCCCTGCAGGCGCAACAGGTTCAGTCGGGACGCAGAGCCATTCCCGTATTCCCTTCCTCTGAGAAAACGGCCGCTACTGTTTCAAATACCAATGGTGACCGGGTGTCAATGGTTACCTGTTCCGATAAAGTCAACTATGTGGGCAATATCTATGGCCAGCCGGAACAATGCGGAGGCTTATTCACCTACCAGCCCTATTTGTATTTTCAGACATTCCCGAATTATAACGGTCAGGTTACCAGGGTTGATGTAAGAGCTGTTAAGCTGGTGTCGAATGTGAATGCACAGGTGCTGGTTTATGCCATCAATTCAAACGGAGAACCTACCGGATCGCCTTTGGGAACAGCAAATGTTACTATCACCGCAGGCTGGAATGATTATGGCGCAAATTTTTCTCCCCCGGTTACGGTCAGCGGAGGCTTTGCGGCAGCGGTTTTTGCCCCACTGGTGGCCGACTCCTTTTTAGTGGCATGCGCCCCCGATAATTCCCAGATGTATGGAAATAATGCCTATGCCTATGATGACGGAAATGGTTTTGTACATCCGGTTTACGGCGATAAAGACCTCATTTTCCGACCCACAATCAGTTTTACTATGCCAACCGCAACATTAAGCGCCACCCCTTCTTCGGCCTGCGTTGGTGATTTTTTTACTTTCACAGGGGGATCCGGTACACTGCCTGTTCATTTTAATGACGACATGTATAACACCACTCCGAATGATTCCTACATCGACTTTGGAGATGGTTCACCAACAAGCTCCGGCGGCTGGGGTTATCACGCTTATTCAACCGGCGGCACTAAAACGGCTACCTATACTATTCTTTATACAGGATGGAATTCAACCTGCACTGCGTCGCATACACAAAATGTTACTGTAAACCCGGCTGCAACATCATCCTTTTCGTACGGGACCACCAACCTGCTGTTAACCGTTGTGAACGCATCGACCAATGCTACCGGTTACAGCTGGAACTTTGGTGACCTGACAACTTCCAATTTACAAAATCCTCCGACACATGATTACGGACTTACACAAGGTGCCGGAACCTATGTTGTGGAGTTAACCACTACAGGTGCATGTGGAAACGGCTACCAGGCAAAAACCGTAACAGTTGCTCCGGGAACAAGTACCGGAATAAATGAAACATCATTCGATGAATCCATTTTCATATATCCCAATCCTGCGGCCGAAAACATAACCGTTAGTTATGAATTGGCAACTACCGGTGATGCGGTTAATATGTTTGTTGCGGATGTCTCCGGAAGAATTTTGAAAACAAAAACGCTGAATGATTTATACAGCGGATCTGTTTCTTTCGATATCAGGGACCTGGCATCCGGAATTTATTTCATCCGGCTATCTTCCGATCAGCGAACTACCACAAGGAAGTTCGTTAAGCAATAAGAACCTTCTATTTCAAAATCATCACCATGCGATACCTTTACACAGCCTTGTTATGCGTTGTTGCCATCTGTGCAGGTGCGCAGGGTTTTAACAACTCTGCAACCAACTGGAACTGTCCCAATGGCGGCGATATTACTTCCGGAGTAACCAATGGATACAATGCCATTGGCGGTACAGCCGTTTCAACCGACAATACCGGAAGTCAGTCGTGGAGCGTGATGGATATGGATGGCGACGGTTACCCGGATCTGGTGGTGACTGCCCAGCTGCAGGGAGGTAATGTTACTTCGTTTTCTCCTTCATCCAATCAGTACTGGAAAGTATACACCGGCAACGGTACCGGATTTTCATCCAACGCCATCAACTGGAGCTGTCCTAACGGTGGTACCCTAAACGGAGGTGTTACGTATGGGTTTAACGGACCGGGGGGATTTGCGCTTACATCGCACAATACCGGCAGCCAGTCCTGGAGCGTGATCGATATGAATCACGACAACAAACCCGACCTGGTGGTCACCGCACAGTTGCAGGGAGGTAATGTCACCTCTTTTTCTCCTTCAAGTAATCAGTACTGGAAAGTGTATTTGAACACCGGATCCGGATTTTCAACTTCTGCCATCAACTGGAACTGTCCCAATGGCGGCGATATCACTTCCGGGGTAACCAACGGGTATAATGCCATTGGCGGGACGGCCATTTCAACGGATGATACCGGCAGTCAGTCCTGGACGGTAATGGATATGGATGGCGACGGGTACCTTGATCTGGTTGTAACTGCTCAGTTACAGGGGGGTAATGTTACCTCGTTTTCTCCTTCCGGCAATCAGTACTGGAAAGTATATACCGGCAACGGAATTGGCTTTTCATCAAGTGCCATCAACTGGAACTGTCCTAACGGCGGTACCCTAAACGGAGGCATTACCTATGGTTATAACGGTGTTGGAGGATACGCATTTACATCACACAATACCGGCAGCCAGACCTGGAACACAATGGATATGAATCACGATAACAAGCCCGACTTGGTCGTTTGCGCCCAATTGCAGGGAGGTAATGTTACCTCTTTTTCCCCATCGAGCAACCAGTACTGGAAAGTGTATTTGAACAACGGATCAGGATTTTCAACTTCCGCCATCAACTGGAACTGTCCCAATGGCGGTGATATCACTTCCGGAGTAACTAACGGATACAATGCCATTGGCGGGACGGCCGTTTCAACGGATGATACCGGAAGTCAGTCGTGGAGCGTGATGGATTTGGATGGCGATGGGTACCTTGATCTGGTGGTAACCGCTCAGTTACAAGGGGGAAATGTCACTTCGTTTTCCCCTTCCGCCAATCAGTACTGGAAAGTATTCGCCGGCAACGGGAGCAGCTTTTCGTCCGGTTCCGTCAACTGGGGCTGTCCTAACGGTGGTACCATCAACGGAGGCATTACCTATGGTTATAACGGTGTTGGAGGATACGCATTTACATCACACAATACAGGCAGCCAGACCTGGAGCACAATGGATATGAATCATGATAATAAGCCCGACCTGATTGTTTGCGCCCAATTGCAGGGCGGGAATGTCACCTCCTTTTCTCCTTCAAGTAATCAGTACTGGAAAGTTTATTTAAACACCAGCAATGTGGGACTTGGAGAAGTGGCTGATGCCGGACTGACCTTTACGATATTCCCAAACCCTGCCGGGGATGTGCTTCATGTGTCACAGGCGGAAAATGGTAATTTGATAGTTGGCTATGAAATCTTCGATTCCAAAGGCAGTTTAATGATGAGCAATAACAAGCTGTTTCACTCAAACATACAAATTCCCATACAGGCGTTGCCGTCAGGGATTTATATTGTGAAACTTATTGATTCGAAAAGCACGTATTCAAAATTGCGTTTTGTAAAGGAATGATGATGCATTGAATACTTTTTAACGTTTTTCAACCCGAAGTTAGCTTTGTTCACAATCAGGTATAGTTTGTTTTAAATATTGCACCTTTTAAACCAAACTACAGGTGTGGTTACTATATATAATTAATACCTGGTTACTTTAATTACCGGAAGTGAATTTACCACATGCTTTCAGTCGTTTTTAATCGATTCGAAGATTGATTTTCGATTCATAAAATATTCGATAGTGGTTGCTGCATACGCATTCCCAAACACAATCCATAATCTTCCTCTCATAATGATATGCAAAGAAAGGAAATGCTGTTGGTGACCGTATTTATTTAACAGGGAAGATATACTAAAATAATCAGGAGTCTTTTTCGCCTTTTTATTTTCCGATAACGTTTCGGGAGAACCCCGGCAATCGCCCCACTGTTTAACGCGTTTATTTATGCTTTGGGTTCGGTTTTATTAAACATGTACCGGGCAATTTTCCAGTTACCATCAACCTTTTCAAAGACGAACAATTCCCGGTTAGCTTCAGGAATAGTGTCTCCGGTTGCATTAATCCGTGTAGTCCCCTTTGAGCCGGTTACAGCAAATGCCATGTTCCCATCCACCTGAATTTCGTCAATAAAGAATTTAATGTTCAATTGAATTTGGGAAAAGACATATTCATAAGATTTTAAGATTCCTTCAGAGCCAATTCCTGACGGAGCCTCTGTAGGCATGAAAATGCCATCATTCGTGTAAAGTGATTGAGCCAATTTTGCATCTGAGGTATTCAATGACTTTTCATACTCACTGAGCAGGGTTTCTATTTTTTGTTTTTCTTCCTTTACCATAATAGTTGTATTTTGTGTTGTTTCTTGATTTAATCTGTTGTGGCTATTCGTGTGGCAGGAAACCATAACCACAACGGCCAAAGCGGTTGCAATAATCCTCTTTATTTCAATTTGCATTTTTTTTAATCCATGCATCCAGAGAAGTAAACTCTTGGGTTGCAACTTCTTTTGCTAATTGAATGCGGTGATCTGAATCAGGACCCATGTAGGTGTGATCTTCGAAATAGGCTAACATTTGAGCTATCTCCCCTGCTCCCGGAAAAAAGGATGAAAATACTTCCCGGGGAACCCGGGTAAAGCTATAGTCCTTACCATTGGCTTTAAACGCTTCCAATACATCATTGTAGCTGTTGAGTTCAGCAGCAAGGGCTAAATAGCTGCCATTTCCCACCTTTTCGGGATGTAAAAATGCGCCTGCGACCACTTTACCCAAATCGTTAACATCCGCCATGTGGATCACTTTCTTTGTTGGGTCAATAGGCAGTGTCCACCCGATGGACCCGTCTTGCTGGGGTTGTGCGCTCATTATGCCGGTTAGATTTTGAAAATAAAATGGCGGCTGAACAAAGGTGTAGTATTTGAATCCTGCATTTTTGATGAACGTATCAACTTGTGCCTTACCGGTAAAATGCGGTACCTCAAATTTTCCGTCACTCACCTCCTCGACATTGGGTAAAGTAGACCAAACAAAATGTTCTACGCCGGCATCTTTAGCCGCCTGAATCGCCACCTTCCCCTGAGCCAACTCGTCTGCCCCCTCCCAAAAATTAGTCACCACAAATACTCCGTAGGCGCTTCTGAAGGCAGCGGTCAATGATGCTAAGTCCATTAAGTCTGCTTTAACAACTTCGTGCGCTTTACCCTCATATTTGTGAGGGTTTCGGGTAATGGCTCTTACATTAAAAACACCTGTTTTTAATAGCTCGTTTACTACTCCTTTTCCTTGTGAGCCCGTGGCTCCGATAACTGCTATGGTTTTGTTTTCCATGTTTCTATTATGATGTAAATGGTACGGTGCAAAGATGAGCAACGTTAATAAAAAGCACCTATAAAGTAGCTTAAGAAAGAACCTTAATGTAGTTTAAGATTCTGCGATTTTCTTCCGGATGGCACTAAGAAACTCGGGGGTTACACCCAGGTAGGATGCAATTTGCACGTTGGAAATCCTGTTTATGAAATGCGGAAAACGCTCCACAAAATCAATGTACCGTTCTTCTGCTGTTGAGCTGATGTTTTGCAAAATTCTGTTTTGCAGACTTACCATGGCGTTTTCAGCCAGGACTCTGAATATCCGATTGAATTTAGGATAATCTTCAAACAATTTTAACAAATCTTCCTTTTTACACTGCAAAATAACAGCGTTTTCAATTGCTTCTATAAATAGCCTGCTTGGCTTTTCTGAATGAAAACTGCCTATGTCACCTATCCACCAATTTTCAATGGCAAATTGGAGGTTATGTTCTTTACCCTTTTCGTCCATCATATAGGTTCTGAAACAACCTTCGATAACAAAAGTAGTATGCCTGCATACATCGCCCTCATGCAGAATAAACTGCCTGCGCTTTATTCTTCGTTCTTTAAAATACTCTTCGACAACAGATTTTTCCTTTTCGGTAAAGGGAAGATAGTTTTCAAAATAGTTTATTAACGGTTGCGTTGTCATTTATTAAATTCTCAATAGGGTCTTGCCTGTTTACGATGGGCCGGAAACCCAAAGATAAATATAAAAAACATGGCTGTATGGCGTAAAAAGCTGTTGTCCGCAAGCTTCCCCTGAGGCCTATCGGTACTTTTTCAATCTTTAACAACTTTGCCCTTCCTGCACAACCCATCCTTATTTCGCACTTCGTAAAGATACATACCCTTTGCAAGTTGTTCAGTATTTAAGGAACCGGTATTGGTAAAGGTTTGTTGCAATATTATTCTTGAGGAAACATCATATAGAATAATTTCTGAAATTTCATTGGAACTGTATGTAATATTCAATCTGGAAGTTACCGGATTTGGATAAATATTTAAAGATCCATTTTCAACCATCTCATTTGTGCCGGTGCCCGAACAATGAGCCACTGAATTGTCTAATTCAGCTAATGTATAAAGCCGAACATTGTCAAGTATCAGTTCCGTGCAGTATTGACATATATGTCCCCAATTCGTAAACTTAATTGTATGTGAAGCAGCGTTTGCAACAAACTGTATTACATAGGTTCTTCCAATATTTGTAATAAACTGGGTACTCGGGTTTCGTAAAAATGTATTTCCAAAACCTATATCTACAGCGAATAATCCGTCATTTAATATGGCTTCGCCACCACACCAGAATTCCAAAACATATACTTGCCCGGCTACAAGTCCCACAGCCGTTTGCTCAAGACTAACACCTGTTACGCCGCCATTCATTATATCATTTACAGGATATCCGACCGGAGGAGTAGAAGTGGTACAAAGAATTTGATTTAAACAAGATGTATCATCCGGTACATTTGAGCAGGCATTACAAAAGCCATTCCCAAAATATGCAGCCCTGATGCCCTCCGGAATAATGCTTGTTCCGGAACTGGTATCAAGAATGCAGGCATAAGTACTCATACCTCCTCCGGTACAAGTCCAATTATTGATAAAGCAATGGCTGCCCGAAGCACTGGGACAAAGAACATCATAATTTGGCCATGGGTTACAGTTAGTAATTTCAAACCCGCCGTTTAACAGTAAATTGGACACGTTATTACTTATGCTGTCGTTTTGATTAAAACATTTTATGCAGAGTATTTGTGCCGCAGAAACGTTACTGAGGAATGTCAATAATGACAAATAAAATACGATTCGCTTGATCATGGTATAACGGTAAATGTTTAGCACTGCCTTTCCCCTCTCATTAAAGGGAATATCATAAATAATACTTTATTATTGCCAATTATCGATTTACACATTATTCACTTTATCCATTACAGGATCTGATATAACTGTCACAGCTTATTTCTCACAATGTAAAACAAATACGGCAAAAGAAAAAGGCTGAATAAAAAAAGCAGCCAGATATGTCCGGCAAAAAGATTATAGTCCCGGAAAAGGTATTCCCATGATTTATTCGTTAAACGACCTAATGAAAATTCAAACATAATCGTCAATAACATCCAAACAAAACCTATCAAAAGAGCTTGTTTGACATTTTGAATGCTCAGCAACGGGAACACAAACCACACATATAGTGAACAAAGTATTATTAATGTTATAGTTGACAACTGATGTGCCCGAAGCTCATTGAAATGCTTTATAAATACCAGTTCTCTGAGCATTGCATTGGCAAATGCAATTGCTATCATCGGAAGCCAATACAATAAATATTTAATGCTCATTGAATTGATTGGTTTTGTTATGTTTTAGTGAAAATAATGGCTACCATTAACATGGCTGAAGGGGCTGTAATTGATGTTTGCCAACTTTATATCCCGAAACCGGTATTTACAAACACCCTGATGACATTCTGATCAACATGATTAATTCACTTGAAGTAATAGTTTATTTATGGCATTTAGTATCTCATCAGGGTAAAATGAAAGACCGCAAATATGACATTTATCGATTTTCAGAAAAGTTTTGGGTTCATTGGCATTCGCAAACAATTTTTCTCCCTGTTCAAAAGGTATGGTTTCGTCTTCAGTACTGTGAATGATTAAAACCGGCTTATGGAAGTTTCTGACAGATTCAAGTCCGCTGTATTTCTCTGCAACAATTATTCTTCCAATAAATCCCGCGGTTTCAGCTGCAATATCCTTGTGGGATGAAAAGGCTCCTTCGGTAACCAGTCCGTCAATCATATCCTGGTTTCGTGCTGCAAGGTTTATGGCCAGATGTCCGCCCAACGATTGTCCGTATATAATCAGGTGTTCTTTTTTAATATCCGTTCTGCTTTGCAGGTAACTCAGAGCCGCTGTCGCATCCAGTAACACATTATCCCTGGTCGCTTTTCCTTGTGAAAACCCATAACCGCTGTAATCAAAAATAAAAACAGAAAACCCGTTTTTGACGAGCGGCAATACCTCCTGATATTGGGTAAATAGGTTGCCGGAATTGCTGTGTAAAAATAGTATCGTTGTTCCGTTATAACCTTCTTCAGGCTTGATGATCCAGCCATTTAAACGATTGCCTTTGGTGTTCTCAAAGAGTACGCTCTCGACGTTGTATGGTAATTCAGCCGTATCTCCGTTTTTTGATTTAAATACCGGCTGGAAATGTTCTCCGATGTTGATGATCAGCGTATCTTTATTTTGGTGGTCAACCATGGTAACGCTTTTTGCGCTGACTGGAATTTTGTCCGGCGCCAGATACATTTTATTGAAAGCACAGGATGTTACCATGCAGCTGAGGATCAATATCGCGATAATTCTGTTCACTGGTTGTTGGTTTAATGTTCTTTGTAGTGTTTTACTCCCCTTCCTTACATTGAATTATGGGTTCCGCTTCTCAAAGGTAACATCAATTATTTCAGGTGTTGCTTTGGACATCTTTTTATTGAAACTCCATTATCCGTTTCATCGATAAGTTTGTCGGGATAGCATACCTTTTGCATAAATGGAACTTCAATATGCTGCACGCGAATGCCGCAGATGATTCCGGTAATCTTGTCTGCATTAGAATTAAATGCATGTGGCTGATCAAAAAAATTCCTGAAATCAGTCTTAAGGCCGATCTGCTGCTGTGACGATTTTTGTTTGTAGCCGGTCATCCGGCAGCTGATGGTATCCGCTTCAGCATTGTTTTTTCCCTTCTTGTCTCCTTTGGCCAGATAAAGGAGATATACCGAACCAAACAACATTCGGGAAACATGATTCAGGTTTATATGCTTCTTCATAACAGGCCACCAACATTGAACGTTACTCCAGCCTGAAAGAGGTCCCTTCACGGGCGAAATCAATGTTGATGTCATCCCGGTTTAGTTTATCGAACGACCGCTGCAGGATGTCCAGTTGCGGGTCGGTACGTCCGGGGTCGTGGTGACCCAGCAGCACATGCCGGGTGCCGACCGCTTTACTGAAGCTGACCGTGTCCTCCATAGATGAATGCCCCCACCCCATCCGTCCTGCATATTCCGGCTTGGTGTATTGGGCATCGTGGTAAAGCAGGGATGATTCACGGGCCAGGTCGTAGCCCGAGATCCAGTTCGGATTGGAGGGTAATCCCCTGCCGCCCAGGGCAGGCTCATGGTCGGGAAGGAAACAGAAGGAAAAGGCTCCCGATTCTACGCGGAAGCCAACGGTGGGTCCCGGATGAATCACAAACCGTGACTTGATTTTAAAGGGTCCGATTTCAAAATCGCTGTTTTCGATGTCGTGGAGCACCAGTTTACAGGGCAGGTCCCGGATCAGGACCGGGAAGAGTGGTGGCGACAGGTACCGGCTCAGGCGCGCATGGAGGGTCCGTGAACTGCTGGCCGGTCCCCAGATGTGGATTTCCATTGACGGGTCAAAAAGCGGCTGGAAAAAGCCCAATCCCTGGATATGGTCAAGGTGCAGGTGGGTCAGCAGTATATCGATACGCCGGGAATGAAATCCGGGTGGCATGGTAACCTTCTGGATGCCCGAACCGCCGTCCAGGACCAGGAGCCATCCCGCTTCGCTCACATCGGCGCAGGAGGTATTGCCCCCATAGCCGGCAGTTTCGGGGCCGGTAACGGGTATGGAACCTCTTACGCCACGGATATTGACAATCATTCGTTTTCCGAATTCCAGAAGATGGCGACCGCCCCCAGGAACTTCCCGGTTCGGCCAATTATGGGGTATGAGGTGACCGCTATGCGTTGCCGTTTCTGCTGCAGGCTCTCGATCCAGAAGGATTTATGGCAAGGGGTGGCGTAGGTAAGCGTATGGACCAGCGGTAGTTCCTCAGGGGCCATGGGTGACCCATCTTCTTTCATCGGTTTAAAATCGGTAGACCATTGGGCCACGGGCATTTCACCGGTGTCCTCGAAGCGCTTCCCCAGAATAATTTCGGCCGGTTCGTTATAAAAAATCAGGTTTCCTGCCGTATCGGTAATAAAAACCGGTATTGACAGGCAATCGGCCAGCTGCCGGTTAAGGATGATTTCAATCTCATAAGCTGCCATATGATGAAATTAAGAAAAATTACAAAACACCAAACAGTATTGACAGTTTTTGTCGATTCAGGAGGTACGGAAACGGAATGGCGCGGGACTTTAAATTACCAATCTTTATTTTACAGGTATTGTAAGTACTCCGGTAATGGGGTTTTCCTGATGATGTTTAAATGCGATTGCGGAAATAATAACGATGCAACAAAAATTTTATTCATCTTATAGCATATGCGCATAACGTTACGCAGCCTGGCGATGTGACGGATTTTAACTCAAATGATCAATCGAAGCACACACTTCAAATATAGCAAAATGTTGTTAAGAAGCACTTCACCCATCCCATATGCCAAACGGTTGTTAATGGTAGTGTTTTATCAAATTAATTATTTACGCTGGTGTGCAGTCATACCGCCCATTACTTTCTCCATAATTCTGATTTTGCCCCATCGTGGAACTGTCCTTAATGAGTAAACTAAAATCTTTGTCAATAAACCCGGCAAGACTGTTGACTTACGTCCTAATGCTTTTAAAATCGGCACTCCGACTTGTGAAGGGGTTAGTGACATTGACATTTTCATATTGGCTCTTTGGCCAAATCCACTTTCAACAGGTCCCGGCGCTGCTGTTAAAACATCCACTCCCTTGGGTTTTAGTTCTACGGCTAATGCTTCAGCTAATGTTTGTACATAAGCTTTTGTTGCTGCATAATTTGCCGAATAAGGAGTGCCTTGAAAAGCTACCATTGAACTCATAACAATTATTCCGCCCCGTTTTTGCTGCACAAATTGCTGGCTGTAATAGTGGGTCAATGAAAGTAATGCTTCGCAATTAACTCTTAACATATTGATTTCGGAATGCAATGAACTGTCAATAAAATTTCCGGATGTACCATATCCTGCTGAAACAATTAAAAGACCAACATTCAAACCCTTCGATGCTTCAATAATTTTGTTAATGCCTTCTGTTTCAGAAACATCAGAAGCCACTATTTTTATTTCAATAGTTGATAGTGATTTTAAATTCCTTTCAACTTGCTGCAGCCTGGCTAATTGTCTTGAATTTATTACAAGGTTTAAACCTGCTTTTGCCAATTGTGTTGCGAGTTCAAGCCCAATGCCGGAAGAGGCACCTGTTATAATTGCCCATTGTCCGTATTTATTTTTGAGCCTGTCTTTTTCGTTTGATGAAAGTTCCATTTTGAAATCGTTTATGTTTTCTAATGCAAAAATGCACCAGAATAAAACCGGTAAACGATAACAAATGTTTAGAGTTTTTAGATTTCAGCCTTTTTAAGCCGGCTCAAATGAACTGGAGTAATGCCCAAATAGGATGCTATCATATGTTGAGGAACCCGGTTGTGTATGTTTGGAAAAACGTCAGTGATACTGTCGTAACGTTGCTTCGGCGTTCTTGCATACATATTTTTTATCCGGTTATCCTGGTATATAAAGTAAAACTCTGCAATAAGTCGACCCATTTTTTGTCCTTCCTGTAAATTTTTGTAACCCCATTCAATGGCAGAACGTGGTAAAACAACTACCTGCGTTTCTTCAACTGCTTGCAAAGTATAAAGTGATGATTGTTTTTGTATGAAGTTAGAATAATCAGCAATAAATTGGTTTTCCAGTGCAAAATGGATGGTGTGTTCCATTCCTTCATTGTCAGTTATTATAACTCTTATAAGTCCCGTGTTGATAAAATATATTTCGTTTGGAATGGCGTTTGGGCGGCTTACAGATTCCTGTCGCTTAAATGTTTTGGTAATGGCTTGGCTAAGAAAGCTGTTTAGTTCATCTTCCGAAACGTTAATCATTTGTTTCATCAGTTGTCTTATTTGTTCCATAATGTTTGTCAATTTTTTTGGTGAATTTGAGTCAATCCCACAATCATCATAAACAATAAAAGTCTTGTGTTCCACAGTGAAATTTTATTCCCCAGCCTTATCTGAAGCTCAATCTGGATAAAACGATTCTGAGGCCGGTTTGAGCCGAAACCGAATCTGACAGGTGTTACTCCTTCTAACGCCCGACCCAGCTGACGCAAAAAACCATTTTAGGAGTTCCTGCCCTGCAATTTGATATACCTGATCTGTTTTTATTGAAATGATCAATCCTCATTTTTAACATCCGTGGATTTTGATCTCAACGCTTCAATCGAATTACAAACCCAGGCTTTGTATTCATCTGATTTTACAAATGGCGCATTCGCCTTTTCAGCTGCTTCAATAACGTCTTTGGGATTGCTGCCAAGTTTAAAGCCGGCGTACATGTAAGCCACCGCAGAAGATCTGGGACCCATGCGACAAGAAATTAGCGTGGGTCTTGGAAGGGAGTCGAGGGCTTCCACCTGTTGTTTGGCCAGATCAAGATTCAATGTCATCGGCGGATCACTAATTATGTTGATACAATTGTGAGTTGATTCCTGAACTTGTTGAAATGACAACCCATTTTCCATTTTAGCAAACTCTTCCCCGGTAAGGCAGAGCCACGATTCACAGCCACTTTGTTTAAAGTAGGTAGTTGGATCCGTAATAGGACCCTCGTTGTAGTGCAAATCCTGAGGGAATTCAAATTTTTTTTTCATAAGATGCTTATTCATTTATACTTAATTGAAATCTAATTAAAGCGTTTCGAGTATTGACAATCTTTTTATATAACCGCTAAGAGCAGAGCTTGCTGCTACGGAGTTCATTGCTGCATATGCACCGGTGCGAAATGCCAATTAAAGTAAAATTTAAAAGTATGCCATAAGAATTAGTATTAAACATTACAGTCTCTTGCCGGGATATGAGCTATTGCAGGGATTTCCTACTATTTGCATTCATAACAGCTAACCCAATGTTACAGTGTCGTTTATCGTTCACTGGTTTTTCCATAGAAGCATGATAATTTATTTTCAACATCATCGTAAGTGACCAATTTTTTATCCTTATGAATTTCAAAATAACTCAATAACCCAAAGTCGCCTGAACACATTGCGGTATGAGCCAGCAAAACGCCTAGAATTGTCAAAGTCCAGTTTGAATTCACTAAGAAAAACAATACGATTAATGTTGTTGTGATTAAGACAAATGGAGCAAGAGCCACAACTTCAAATTCTCTTTTGTTTGCTACAAACTTGTCAGCAAGAGCCATAAAATAAAATTTTTTAAGGTTTGCGGAATAAGATGTATTCTTCGCGCCTTGAGATTTATAAGCTAAAACATGAATAAATTCATGTAAAGGTAATAAGGCGAAGGCTATTGCAAGTCCGTAACAAAAATGATTAAAACGAATTCCAATGTCATAGTCAGATTTGTTAAAGCCGGCCACTAATAAGTATCCTGTTAGTCCGAAGATGAAAAGATTACATAGGTAATAAAATACAGAGTATATGGTAATTTTTTTGATGTATGTTCGAATAAATGGAGCTAATTCTTTGTGTCCCAATTTATTAATAAGAAAATAACCATTTTCAGTTAATTCGTCCGGTCTGATTTTCATTCTGCTGAATTAGATATTAATTACAACAAACGAAAAGGGATTAAAGAACTAAAAAAAGAAGGTTTTCCCAGCCCGAACGGCTGACATCGTTAAATTAGACAGGGTGGCTCAACTATTCGGTTACCTTCACTTTTCATCAGATACTCTACTCCCGGTTTACCTGTCAATGTCTCCTTTTATTAATTTTTTTAGTCTTATTGTTATCAGTCGTTATTCACTCCTGCGAAGTTACATCGTTCGTTAAGTACCCAAATGAATTAAAATATTAAAGGATGCAATTAGTTTTTCAAATAGTTCAAATTGAGTGAAATTTGCCAAACAACGGTTGCTTTTGCTGGTGGTATATTCGCAGGTTTATTCAAAAATAGTACCGAACAGTTACCTCATATCTTATTTTTCAAAATCTAAATAAAATTCGTCCCAGGTGACGATTCCTAAAACTTCCGAACAGATTCCTTTACTTCCCATTCCATAGTTATAGTCCAGATGAAATCGGAGTTCGCAACCACTGGTAAAATTCGAAAATTCCATGGAAACTTCTGTAAACCGTTTAAATAAATCCTTTATTTCTTCAAGTTCCTTTAATGCCATCTTTTTAGTTAATATTTTAGGACTCCATAATGTATCACCCGTCACATCAAGTAATCTCTTTCCATTACTTTCATGATATCTCAAAAAAAGTCCACCGACGGAAAGTCCACCTCCGCCTTCAAACATTTTAAGAGAGCTTATCAATCTCTCTTTAACTTGAGTTTCATTCATAATACTTGGTACATCTATGGTATAGAAAATTGGACAATGATGGCTTGGTACTATTGTATGTTCATGACTTTACTGTAATCATTTATTTGGATATTCGACTTTTGAATCAATTTCATGAATTGATCTTATTTTCCATATTCCATTTTCTTTGGTATAAACATCTGCCCATGAATAATGTTCAATATCAGGAACACCTTTTTCATCAGTGCCATTTAAAGTGTTTCTGTACGTCAGAATAGCCGTTTCGTCAAAAAATTGAAGCACCAGATTTTGATATTTTACTGTATCGATTGTCCAGGTCGCATGAATCCGGTTATTGATATAATCATTTTTGTTCATATAAAATTCATCTTCTCCCCTGTAAGTGAAGTTCTTTGACAGAATCTTTTCAAATAACAAGCTATCTTTCCTTTGCATGGCAAGCGGAAGTTTCCGCTTTAGTCCAAGTATTTCAATGGCGTCGGCACTGTCAGCACTTTTATTGGTCGTTATCAATCTGTATTCTTTGATGTCGACCGTCGGAGTAGTATTGGATTCTTTTATTGTAAACTCTTTGTATTCAGCAGTTTCGGTTGGCGACTTGCTTTGGCTACAAGCCGCGGCAAATAGTATAATAAGGGAAAGTAGATTGCTAAAAGTTCTCATTAATTCTATGTTAACAGCGATTTGATAACATACCGGTTGGCCGTTTGCCGGTCAACAATTCTTACATTTTTTGGGATATTATTATTGTTTAGGTACGTTAAACATCCAACGAATTCCAAACCGGTCAAGGCATACGCCCCAATAACCCCAAAATTCATCATGGGGAGCAACACAATCTGTCCCTCCCCGGGAGAGTGCATTATATATTCTGTCTGCCTCTTCCTTTGTGTCGGGTTCTAAACTAATCGTTGTATTGTTCCCAATCGTTAATTTGTGTCCCATGCTTTCCAGCATGTCTGTTCCCATAATGTTTGTACCACCTAAAATTGGAAGCGATACATGCATAACCATTTTTTTCTCCGCATCCGACAGTTGAGGCATTCCTTCTTGCTGAGGCATATCACCCATTCGCATTATAGGAGCTGCCCACTCTGTTTTAAAAACTGATCTATAAAGGTTAAACGCCTCTTCTGCATTTCCCTGAAAATTTAAGTAGATGTTTGTTTTTGCCATAATAGTTATTGTTGTAAAAACTGTTTACTCCTTATAATGACCGCGAACGTCCGGTTAACTGCAGCCTGAGGGATAAAAGGATTCCGCCAGCGACAGAGTATTACAAATATAACCAGGAAATCAATTGCTTCCAAACCCAATTCTGCCGCCTGGCGAGAAGCCGGTGTCAGCGACAGTTGAGATTATTGATATCAAACTAAATTATTGAATGATGTCAGCCCAAATGGCTTTTTAATTGTTATTTAAATTATTTAACTTCTTTAGTTCCTTTAATTGATATGTTTTTGTCTGAGGAGATTTAAGATGAATATTAACATCTAATTCATCTGGAAATTGAGTAACAAAAATCGAATCTCTACTACACTCAATAGTTATTTTACCACTCGACTCATCAAAAACTCCCAAATAAATTCTAAAACTGGTTGAGTCAGTCAACCATTGTCCGATTCTGTCTCCTCCAAATGCACCCTGACCAAAAGTGCTAAACTCCTCAGCATATAAACTGTCACATACCTCGATAGTTCTTTTATGATCCTTACGACTTTTGTCATTAATATATCCTTGAAAACAATAAGTCAAAATAATTATTAAAGCAAACATTTGTAAATAATTCATTTCGATTTTATTGTCTTTGAGTAGAAGTGAATGCGCAGTTAATTACCGCTAACAGTCCCGGGGTTGCTGCTATCCGGCTTTCATCTGCCAATGCCGCTTTTCGGGCGCAGGAAGAAATTTTTAAAACAATCTTGGCCGGCCATGTGGCACATCGGCTGTTACATGCTGTTCTCCTTTAGTGTTTAGTTTTAACCAATTTCTTTGACTCAACAAATCCATTTGGCAAAGTCAGTTCAATGAAGTAAATCCCATCCGACAGCAGGCTGACATCTAAGTTCAATGAATTAACAAATTTTTGATGTAACAAGGTTTTTCCCTCAATACTTAAAAGTCTCATGGAGCAATTTAAATTTTCCTCCGAAGTTATAATTCTGATATTTTCGCTTGCAGGATTGGGGTGAATTTCAAACTTGCATTCAGGTATCGACGATGTTAATCCATTAACAACATTGCCATTAATGATTTTGAGCACCAGTCCATTTCCGCCACAGGCATATCCAACAGAGTCATTTACCGCTTGTATCGATGTCAAATATCCGGGAAATGTTGAGTCAACTACCGACCAGGTATTTCCCCCATCAACGGTTTTGTAAATAATTCCATTAGGTTGTCCATCGTTTGTCATCCATTCCTTCCCGCCAACAATATATCCGGCGCTGTTATTAAAAAAGGTCATCTCATGGAGGTGATAAAAGCCAAGACTGATGGGGGTAGTCCATGTATTTCCTCCATCAAATGTACGACTTACGCTTCCGAACCAGCCAATTGCAAAACCTTCTGTTTCATCCTTCATGTAAATAGCATTTATGTACATGTTGGAATCCACCGACCCTGAAGTCCATGTCTGACCCCTGTCATACGTCCGTGCAAATACTCCGTTGTAGCAGGAAGCTATTATCCCAAAGGTGTCGTTCATAAACTGAATGCTTCCCATTCCCGGAAACTGTGAATAGTCCACTACGGCTGTATCAAAAAACCATGTGTTGGATCCGTCATTTGTTTTCAGAATACTTCCGGGCCATGTGACTACAAAACCTGTATCAACTGAGAAGAAATGACCGTTTCCAAAATCAGTGGCCGGTGATGCCGGAGTTTGATTCCAAGTAACTCCCATGTCGGTTGTTTTATAAACAAACCCATCATGCCCGCCGGTATATCCGGTAGTAGTGCCTGGAAATTCAATCATGAAGTTTCCAAAATTTGTATAGGTAGAATCCCAGGTCAAGCCGCCGTCCGTTGTTTTGAGAATAATCCCTTGCGGAATAATATTTGGATTCCAGGTGACACCAACAACAAATCCTGTATCAGGGTTGAGGAAATGAACCCCCATATTATAGAGGTTTGGGTCCTGATAGATGGTTAGCCATTGGCCTTTACACTCATGTTGCTTCATGAGAAAGGACAATATTATGAAGACTACAAAAAGTCGTTTCATTAACAGTTTTTAATGTAATAACAGATAACGGGTCGCCGGATGCCTTCCGGGCGGATATAGACTACAGGCAGTTACCTGCTTCCCAAAGCTAACCAAAAGAATTAAAGTCACAAAACATCATTAAGACCGCCTTGAGGAACCGGCACTTTTTTTGCGATGTATTTTCTCACATTTTAATTACACGACCATTTCTCAAATGACCTTGTTTGTCAATCGCTGTATATAAATGTACTCCTTTGCCGAGAAGCAATGTATCAAATGTTGTGTTTTTAGAAAATGTTTGATGTATTATTCTCCTCGATGCTACATCATTTTGCATATACTCATACCGACCAAAAACAAATGCTTCGCTGGAACTAATGCTATGTTAGTGACGGTTTGTGCTACGCCCGACACACAGGAATGCCCCACTCTCGTCTGTTATAAGGATGAAATGAGGGAGCAGTGGCAACCAATAAATTAATTTTGCACGATCAATTTTTTGGTATAAGAAAAAGCGCCATCTGAAACGGTTACAAAATATATTCCATCGGAGATATCTTTAATATCCATTCTCATATCTGAGAGACCAAATACCTCTTCATAAACTATTGTTTTGCCTAATATACTTTTGATTTCGACACTTCCACGAAACAACGTATGGAATGTAATAGTAACATCATCGGAAGCCGGATTCGGGAAAATGGAGATCAAATTGCGCATTTCAACATTTTCACCGGAAACGGTCATGGCATCCAATTTCAGTATAAAGCCATCTGTCGGGTAATTCCCCAACGGTGTCATATTAAATATTCCTGCGCCGGGATCAAAATCAATGATGTATCTGAACCCTCCGGCAATATAAATTTCCGAATTCAATCCCATCGCAATTTGTTCGGTGAAAATTTCACTGGTTGCATTGCCACTCAGTGCTCCGGCCCATAGAAAATTCCCTGAAGAATCCAGCTTTGAAATAAAAGCGTCTGAATTGCCAACCGGATTTAAATTAAAATTACCCGGACCGGGATCAAAATCAGTAAAACCACCAGCCATGTAACCGGTTGTGTATATATTGGCTGCCGAATCGATAATCAAACAATTTGTAGCGGCAGCGCCCGGGCCTGACATTTGCTTTGCCCAAATAAAGTTGCCATTGGAATCTAGTTTGGTAATAAATACATCCGAAAATCCACCTGAAATAAGATTATAGACCCCAATACCAGGATCAAAATCTGCTGTATCAAGAAAATATCCAGATGTATAAACTGCGCCATTGTTATCGAGGGCTATCGAATAGCAAACATCATTATACTTTCCTCCCATCGATTTTGCCCATACAAAATTACCTGATGAATCCAGTTTGGAGATGAAAATATCATAATCGCTAGTCAATGAATTCAGATAATAAACACCCGGACCGGGATCGAAATCGGTTGAATCACTTCTGAAATAACCGGAAGTGTATACATTACCAACATGATCAATGGCTATAGCAGTGCCAATTTCATCTGTTATACCGCTAAATTGTTTTGCCCAAACAAAATTACCGGCTGCATCAATTTTGGAAACAAATACATCATCGGAACCTGCAGAAGTCAAATTAACGACTCCCGGTCCAGGATCTAAATCTATGGTACCGTTGAAGATTCCAGTAGTGTAGACTGTATTAAATTCATCTGCTACGATGGAAACACCTTCAGTTGAAAGCGGCAATCCGAATTGCATGGCCCAAACAAAAGTGCCTGTTGAATCCAGTTTGGAAATGAATCCTCCTCCAGGCAAATTATAAATCCCAGGGCCCGGATCAAAATCAGTTGTATCCCATATATACCCTGTAGTATATACGTTTGAACTGAGATCCAGGGCTATTGCCTGGGGTTTTTCATTTGCCAAACCACCAATTTGTTTTACCCAAATAAAATTTCCGGATGCATCCAGTCTTAGAATAAACATATCAGTATTTCCATAGGCCGTCAGATTATTAATGCCAGGTCCTGGATCAAAGTCCACAGTGCCTCTAAATTCACCCGTCAGGTATATATCTCCATTCGCAGCAATGGCAAATGATGTAACGGCATCAGGAAAAAAGCCTCCAATTTGCTTAGCCCAGGCAAAATATTGTGCCTTGCTAACTGAATTAATAGATATTACAAATGCAAGGAGTGTTATTTTAAATAAACGTTTCATGATGAACAGCTTTAGTACTGTTATAATTCATAAAATAAATGTATTCTGGCAGAAAACACAATCCCAACTTTAACATTTAAGATGGGGAAATGAAATGTTTAGATGCGCGATTATTCATTTACGTGCTCTGCTTGTCAGAAGCACAACTTTTAGTTTACATAGTCCTTGCTACTTTTCCTTTAATCATCTTTTACCGGATGTGCTGCCGCACCTTTGAAATTGAATTCATAAAATTAACTCAACAATTATTTACCAACCATAATTCTTTGCTTCATCGAATATGCAGGACCGATTGCCAAGCTCTGAATAAAGATACAAAAGCTTCCCGGTACTACAAATTCTCAAACGAAGCTAAATTCTTCGGCCCGCTACCGCTAATGTACGAATAGTGACGGGTTTAGCTCCGCCCGACGAATATAATAAATGCAGGAACTACGGCCAGGAGCATTTCAATCCATTTCGAGGATAATTAATAGATGCTACCCATTTCTGACACGTCTATAAAGCGAGGGCCAGTGCATTAGTTTTTCTTTAGTAGTCTTTGTATCTATATGGAACAAGTTTCATCCGACAAAACCGACAAACATCACATGCACTGGCATTGAGTATGGGTGAAACGAAAATGTTTAAATCGAAGACATTTTGCGACAGCAAAATCAAAAACCACGGGCCTTTCTAACACCGACTGCCAGGAAGATAGATTTCAAGTAAATCAGTACTAACGTTCCTGCCGGTTGCCGCACATGAGATATAAGAATTAAATTGCGTCAGAGTATTCCCAAGTTTACCGGAAAATCAATTGTTTCCAAACCCCTGCTTATCAGTTTACTTTTCGAAACAAAAAGAAGACATGGCAGGCTGACCAATCTGTTTGTTTACCTGTCAAAACAGGCAAAACCTGATTCTCGAATTCTTCATCATTCAAACTAAGTATGAGTAAACCGAGGCTTAGTTTTATTTCTTTTTATCAGTAAGTCCCGGTCAATCGATATCACATAAAAGAGGGCGTTTTCATTCTTTGACAAACTTTCTCAATTCATTCTCTGACTTAATAAAATAAATGCCAGAGGAAAGAAATGAAACATCCAATTCAATATTTTCTCTTTTACTATTTGACAATCTTTTCTCAAAGACAATTTCACCAAGTACATTCAATATTAAAATACTTGCTCCTGGATTTACATTTACATTGATATTCCGGTGTGTTGGATTGGGAAATATATTTAAAGGAGTATCCGAAATTTCAATATTGAGAGTATTGGTAGTTAAATCAGGAATATATCGTGCTAATCCAAAATAATAATTGGTTCCGTTACTGTAATAACCGGATAAAACAATCTTACCATCCTGTTGTAAAGCCAGTGAACGTGGTTCATCATCATAACCGATAAAATCAGTCGTAACATATCCATTGCTTCCAAAAGAACTGTCTAAAAATCCATTTGAATTATGACACGCTAATAAATAATCTCTGTCATTACTACCGTCATGATAAGTTGCAGCCGTTAATATTTTTCCATCAGGCTGAAGTACAGATTGAAATGAATCGGAGGTGGCAGAACCAAAAACTGTAATTGAAATACCCCCAATTCCAAATGTATTATCCAAAAAGCCGTCTGTATTATAACGAATAATACACATTTTGAAACCCATTATACGTCCTGTGACAACAATTTTATTATCCGGTTGTAAAATTACACTTCTTGCAAGACCATTTGGAATAACTGCAATGCCTCCTGTTGCAAAAGAAGAATCCAGTGTTCCATTTGAATTATAACGCACTACTGCTATATCATTCAAGGTGTATCCTGCAGCAACTATTTTTCCGTCGGGTTGAATTAGTACAGAAGTCAAAACATTTAATGGGGAATCTATTTGCATTGTCACAATTCCATCCTGACTAAAGGAGGTATCTAAATCTCCATTAGTATTAAATCTGAAAAGTGCTGCATAGCTGTGAATACCAAATCCATCTGCTCCCGCAACAACAATTTTCCCATCAGTTTGAAGTGCAATTGCATTAATATAGTAAGATAGATTTCCACCTGGTTCAGGTATTATTACCTCTCCTCCCATTCCAAAAGTATTATCCAAAGTGCCATTTGATTCATATCTGATTACCACAAGTTCTTCATAAGCTCCTGTAGAAAATCCTCCCGTCTGACCAGCTAATACTATTTTTCCGTCTGTTTGCAATGCCATTGCGAAAGCTTGCTCATGATTTTGTTGTATATCGGTGGTTACAATACCCGTTGTGCCAAATGTCGTATCTAATGAACCATCGGTATTATAACGCACGACTACAAAATCATCATCTGTTGCCGCATTATAAGCAACTCCCGCTGCTAATATTTTACCGTCATTCTGGACAAGATTGCAATTTGATATTGAAAGTCCATTACCGAAAATGGTTTCTACTTTTCCGTTAATTCCGAAAGTACTGTCCAATGTTCCCGGAGTTTGGGCATATACACTTTGCATAACCACGCATAATATTATTGAAAGGAAATTTTTCATACTTTCCTATAAGTATTTAAATTAGCACTACGGTTCGTTCGAAGTATAATTTGTTTCCTTAAACGTCCGGTGTGTTTGTTCGACCAACCCTTCCCGGACAACTACTCCCGGCGTTTTCATTGCCCAACAAAATGGCGCATATAAGACACATTCTCTCTGTCAAATAAACTGACATAAATTAATAATAATAAACATACCACAACACATCCGCCATATCATTCAGGGCGATGTTATCGGCTGGTTCTTTATTATTATTACTCATATTGGCCAGAACCATGGATTATTATCATTTGTTCTGTTAATTGTCCCTTTAATACTTGTCGGATCAGGTTGTTTGTTAGACCCTATTCTCTTTAAGTGATAAAGCATTTCTTTCTTAATTCCCTCATTGGGAGAATTACTGTATTCCCGAATAAGATTTATTGCTTCCTCGGTTCCAATTTCCGCTAATAACCAACTAAACCATTTTGCAAGAACCTCATCGTTTGAAAAGGTGTATTGAAGGTAGTCAAAATTGGTTTCCAATGCCTTTTTTACATATGGAACAGTTGTCGGGCTCTTTATCACTTGCAATGTTTTCTCAATTCTTAGATGACTCTTGTGGTTAGGGTTAATCAGGAGTTCGTTCAGAAGGTCTGTAATCTTTGATGGGTTACCGGATAACCATATAAGTGATATAGCCTTTTCTAACGAATTAAAATCGCCTCTGCTTATTGCCTCGCCAATTTCATTACGAATGTATATTGAGTCATTTTCTAAATCAACAGGAAACCAATTGTGGAATTCTTCTAAAGTAATTTTACCATAGTCCAAATCAGCAAGCAGTTGTTTTTCGATTTCGGTCATAATACTCTATATCACAGTAGCGGTGCGCCAAGCTTGCCGTTAACGCTTCCGGGTTTTGTGATGCCGTGGTTACCGGTCAACTTTCGAAGCACAAAACTGTCAATCGACACTACACTTGAATTGAAGCAAAAAGCGCAAAGTTTACACAGCCTGTCCGCCTCAGGTGGATCACCCCGCCTACCGCAAAACCCGTGTAAGCGTCTTGCATTATCCTATTCAAAGTAGTCTTCAAGCAGAATAATTTATTGAAGTTTCTCGCCTTTTGCCAATTTATCTATAATTTCTGCCATTCGTTTTTCTCTTGTTTCAAGTTTTTTCGCCGTCTGTAACCGAAAACCAATAGAAAAACGATTTGTCTTATTGAGAGTCTTATAAAATGTTTGAGCTTTTTTGTTTTTACTAAGTTCTTTTAGAAAGTCTTCGGGTATAGTCATTTTACTTATTGAATCGTATGCCCTGTCCCAATTACTGTCCGCTTTGGCTTTTTCAACAGCTCTTAAACCTGCTGATCTCATTCGTCCTTCATTTATTAATCTTTCTACGTGTTCAATATTCATTTTAGACCAAATACTCTTTTCTCTTCTTGGTGTAAACTTTTGCAACCAGGCTTTGTCATCAAAAGATTGTTTTTGACCATCAATCCAACCAAAACAAAGTGCTATGTCAAGAGCTTCTGCATAGGTAATGGTCATTTCACCGGAATCTTTCTTGAATATTTTAATCCAAAGTCCTTTTGACTTTTCGTGATTCTTTAAGAGCCATGTTTCAAAGGTTTTGACAGTTTTGAATTCAATTGTCGGAATAGTATTTTGTTTAGTCATATGTTGTAACCGTTGTCGTTTTATATGCTTGCTGCTAACGGTCCCGGCATCGGCGATGGGCGGATAGAAGGATTCCGCAATTGTCAGAGTATTCCAAAGTTAACTAAAAGACTATTTGCTTCCAGCCCCCCGCCTGACGTGAACCATGTGTTATGGGCAGTTAATCAGCCATTATTAAGGCAGGCTGTTTCCAAGTTCCGTTTAATGCATCATCCTTTGGCCAGTATATGCGTAATACTAAAAAGAATGGTCCTTTGGGTGCGGGAAGCCAGTTAGCTTCCAATTCTTTGCCTGGTGACTCATTTTGAATAAATAGCGTAAGCCCTCCGTCAGGATTACGTTTAAAATCAGGTAGCATCGGTGAATTGAGCAGGTAACGGTTGATAGTATTTGCATAAAGCAGGCTGGATGGTAATTCATACAAGGTTAGTGACCAGAATGCATTGGCCGGAGGGAGTTGGTTAGCAAAAAATTTGACGGTGTATTTGTTAGTGCCATCCAGTTCTTTTCCGTTGGAATCAACGAGGTACAAAGGATACATCGCTTCTTCTTTTGAGTTGCCATAAATTCCAATTATTGCTGCCGCCATTCGGTACAGGTAATTGTTTTTAAGAAACTCCCGTGTTCCAAAGCAATCACCGGAAACAACTTTCCCTGCATCCATTTCTTTTTTCAATTCAGTAAATTCAGCCCAGGCGTCTGTCATACCTTGCTCTATAGCTGTTTTAATTTCCGGCGAGAGCTTTTCGATTTCAAAATTCTTTCCGGCACCTACACCAATTTTTGAAAAACGCTCCATAAGTTCCACTTCTGATGGGTGGGTTGGGCAGAATTGCAAAGTGAAATTTAGGATTTTAAAGAACTCAAGTGAAGATTTTTGTTCCTCTGGCGTGAGCGGCTTTATGAACTCTATGGCATCTGCTGCTTTAGGAGCAGGTTGTCCGAGAAACTCAGAAAGGGGCTGCGCTTTGTACCCTGCCTGTATTTTAACCACATTTTCACTGTCACCTGGATTGAATAGTTGGGTTCTGTAGGGAACCAGCACCAATTCGGTTTCTGCATAAATGACCTTCTCGATCCCATTGGGTTTCTCACCTTTCCAATTTGGCCCGGCAATTAGGAAGCTCCCTCCTCCATTACCTGTAGTCCGAGTTCCAATATAGTCAAAGTTAAAAGTGTAAGCGTCCACTAATTGAAGACTGAAATAGCGATTCTGTTCAATTGCAGGAACAGTGAGAACCATTGGTTCAGTGCGTAAATCCAAGCCAAGGAATGAATAATAAGTGTCTGAGTTAGGTGTCTGAACGGCTTTATCTTCTGGAGTAAAAACGCGGGTAAAGTTTCGAATTTGGTTCCAAGGTCCTTTATACTCCGGATTTTTCTTGTCTACAAAGTAAGCGTATGAGATTCTGTAGTTATCTACTAACGGGAAACCATATATGTAAGCCTCTTTACCTATTTCACGAGCTTCATCTGGTGTAATGCTTTTGTTTCCTGTTTGACATCCCAAAATAGCAAGTAGGAGTCCTGAAAATAAGGTGATGCTAATTTTCTTCATTGTTAGATTATATAATTATTAAATTTTCGTGTTTATGTTTAAAGGGCCCATAACGGTCCGCCGGTTGCCAACGGCCGGCCGGCTTTTTTCTATCCACAGGCCGGCATGCGGCAACCGGCTGTTATACCACGTTGCTATTGTAACGAATAATAGAGTTAATGTCTTTTTGCTTTTGGTTTAGCTCTTCTTCAAGATCATAATCGTCCTGGAGTCCAAGCCAGAATTTGGCAGAGTTCCCGAAATACTGACTTAGCCGAAGTGCAGTATCAGCGGTAATCCTTCTGTTTCCCTTCAGAATTTCAGAAATTCGGGTCTGCGGTATGCTGATATCTTTTGATAATCTGTAAGCAGAAATGTCCAGTGGAAGCAGGAATTCTTCCATTAGAATTTCGCCGGGATGGATATTTTTTAGTCTTTTCATATTAATGATAATCTACAATTTCCACTTGTGTAGCATTACCTGCGGACCATTTGAAAACGACTCTCCACTGGTCATTAATTCGGATGCTATAGAAATCTTTCAGCTTCCCGGACAGTTTTTCAAGCCGGTTCGCAGGAGGGACTCTCAGGTCAGTTATATTCTGTGAGTTATTAATCATTCTTAGCTTACGTCTCGCAACATGCTGAATTTCAGGAGGCAATCCTTTGGTTTGTTCGCCTTGCCAAATTTTCTGAGTGTCTTTAGAACCAAAGGATTGGATCATACTTCTGTTTTACGATACTAACGTCAAAGATAAGCAATCTGATATGAAAAGTCAATAAAAAAGCAAATCAAGTTAGCAATGTGGTATAACGTTTCGGGGGTTTGCGATGGCGAGAAGTTTTAGCACTAAGCTTTTTTTTGGAGAATTGCCCCCCCCTTGCGCCGCCAGTAGGTTCGTGGAGCACCCCCTCTGTCGCAAATTTCATATCAGCAGCTGTCATTCTTGTTGTCTCGCAAGTCCAAGAGCTGTGAGTGGGGCGATTTGAATTTATTTCGTAGCCTGTTCTACCATCCCGTATTTTCTGTTCTTTATCAATAATAATATTGTAGTCAAAATTCCGGCAACCAATAAACCCGTGTCCTCCCAAATACCAAAATTAAACGCAGCGGTAAATCCAATTATAGACCATAACAATGGCATAATAAATATTACCAATGGAAACTTTTTATCACCAAGAAGCAATATGCCTAACGTCAATATTGTTGTTGGACAAGGAAGTCCGAATGTTGGTGATAAAGGATAAACATGACCAAGACTAAAGCCCAAAATGGGATAAAGAATTAAAGCAAATAAAATCAGAACAATTCCTGTTAAACCATAAATGTCTGGATGAAATGAAAATGAAAGTTTGTTATTAAAAACTCCGTATGCCAGAAACAGGAGGGCCTGCAGAATAAATATCGCCCCAAATATATATGCAGCATCATTAATTTTAGTAAAGAAAATGAGGTGGTAAACGATCCCCATCCAAAGCCAAAAAAAGGCAAGCAAACCACTGATAATTTTATTGGAAAGTGCAGTTGGTTTTATTATCAAATAAATTGTAATGAATGCTACCAGATATAGTAATATCTGCGCAGGAAATACCGTCTCATTATAGTTTTTAAAGACTTCAAAGAATTGGGCAATCGTGAAAGGGGTATTCATTTATATTATTGTTCGTTTTGTCAAGCGAGTAAGGTGTTTTAAGGTTGCATCCAACTCTAATATATCTAAACCTCCTTTATGTCTAATTCACGGTTTAATATGCAATTAATAAGTAGTAAACTTAACAAAAAAAACTCTCCGCCGCATGTAATAAGTAAAAAATTGAGATGTTACCGAGAGAGATAAATGTTAAATACAAAATTAACCATGCATCAGCAATTCTTCATCTAAACTGCCCTTGAGCCGGTTTTCTCCTTACCGGTGCGTTTGTAGTAGCCAATGATTATCCCTGATATTTCCACCAGTATAAAGGCCGCCTTAATGGCACCATTTGAAAAGAGCGTCTTTACTTTACCCGGAATTAACGGAAAGATGACGAGCCAAAGTTCATCCACCGGCTCATGTATAGGCAACAGTTGAATGAGTTCACTACCACTCTATAACTTGAGGTTGCAACCCTAAGTATTTTTCAGCTTTTTAATGGCCACCTTACTCCATAGCACCATCGAATTTTGCCAACCGGGTATCTTCATTGTCCGGGACAAAAATTACTTGGTCACGTCATTTATTCCCGGTCAGCTTTCGGCATTTTGCGGCGAGTAACCGGCAGAGATTTCATAGGTTTTTCTACCAGGGAGAAGGTCGGGGGGCTCGATCACCTTTTCAAAGGCCTTTGTGGCAGCTGCATCGAAATAGGGCGCTGTCCGCTCTCCATATTTGAACCGTTCCGGATTATGTTCATCCGGCCCTCAGGGAGCCTGCATGACGCCATCCATTGAACTCATTGACATCACAATTTCGGCGGCAGGAAGCGACATTTCCGGATTCCATTCCCATCAGCAAAAAATAAAAATAAAGAAATAATACTATTGAAATTCGATGCTTTCGAACTGCTGCTATCAATTGTACACCTATCGAAAAAAGGTTGTCGAAGGTAATTTTGTTCAGGTAACACTTATCAGGGTAACTGGATTGATTACCCGGTTCCAAATGGTATTGGGAGCAACTCACTACATACCTGTTACCAGCCTCAATCTGCTTACCCGGACCGTAAAGCGTATTTTAAGGCATCATCAACTGCTTCCTACTTTTGTACCACAAGCTTCTTTACAAAACTGTCACTGCGATTGGTGCGCACAAAATAAATTCCGTTCTTTAAATCAGCTACATTCAAATTGATGGTGTTGTTTCCGGCATGAAGCATTACCGGTATTTCTTTACCAACCGTTCTCCCAAAAAGATCCGTGATTGCAATTGAAATGTCGATTGCCTCAGCTGTTTTTATTGAGAGTATTGCAAAGGCGGTGGCAGGATTTGGGTAAAGGGCCGAGCTTTCAAATCCATTCGTTTCAGGCACAAGTAATGCACTGTTGCCATATTTTACCGTTACATAATTTGCATTGGTTGCTGAAGTAAATGTTTGACCGGTTACCACGATATCGTTGTTATCATCCAAGGCAATTGCGTTAAATTTATCATTCAGATTGGCCCCGGCATCGTACGAAATGTTCCAAAGCAGGTTGCCGTTGCTGTCGTATTTAATGATGCATCCATTTGTAGTGCCGCCCGGTACATTTTCATAGCCACAGATGTAACTGTTTCCCTGCGCGTCGGTAATCATTTGTGTTGGCACGGCACCTAAACTATCGGTCCCAAAATATTTGCCGGTGGATACTACGGTTCCACTATCAATTACTTGGGTAACAATAGCATCCATGGCACTCGCATTAAGAAGCTCTCTGCATTTGCCGGCAACCACTACATAGCCGTTGGGCAGCCAGGTTGCTGATATTGCAGTATCGTTGCCGTTTGCTGTACCGTTATAAGTTGAAACCCACAGGCGTGTACCATAACTATTTTGCTTCATGGTAACCATGTCGCTGTTACTTCCCGCATCCACTGTTCCGCTGATGTATTGGTTTTCGTCCCCATCAATTTCCAACGACATGGGAAAGTCCTCTCCATTACCGGGTCCATTATACTTTGAAAACCAATTTTGCGTGCCACTACTTAAGTACTGAAGCGTGGTAATATCCTGCGATGCCGTTCCAAAGAAATTAAACGATTGCAGGAGCGTGTACGCTGTTCCCCCGGGGCTGCATCTAACGGCGACAGGATAATCGTTGTCGCTGGCACCTGAGTAATTGGAATCCCAGATTTTTGTTCCACTGCTGTCGCATTTCAGCAAATACATGTCATACAGGTTTCCGGTGGGTGAATTCACCCTCGCAATAGCGTAAAAATTTCCGGATGAATCAACCGCCATATCAATTCCATAATCATCATACGTGCTAAACGAATAGGGCTCGTAATTCATGGCCCAAACCCTTCCATTGCCATCATATTTACAAACAGCAAGATCACCTTCGTGCAAGGCTGTTGTTCCAACCCCGTACACGTTTTCCCATTTATCGATAACCAACCGCCTGCCGTAATTTTTATAGGATGCCTGTGTATTTGCGAAATGATCCGTCCAGAGGGCCACGCCATTTGGATCGTATTTTATAGTTGTGAAATTACCGCCTGTGAAATTCTCAAAGCTGGTACCTGTTACAAATACATTTCCGGCAGCATCAGTGAGTACACAATTCGATTCATCTTTTCCGGCGAGTGCGCCGTTAAAAAATGCATCCCACAATTTTTGCGGAGCTTGGGCCGAAGTAATTTGCACTGATCCAACAACCAGAAGCAGTGCAAGTAGATAATTCTTCATGGAATCTATTTTATAAGTTGATTTTAAATTAATATATCCTCCTTATCGCATCAGCATAATGGTTCCTTTATAGGTATTTGATGCGATATTAATGACATAAAAATAAACGCCATCAGGGAGCCCTCCGCTGTTTTCACTGCTTCCATCCCAGCAATTATCAGTGTTAACAGATGTGTAAACCAGATTTCCCCACCTGTTAAATACATCCAACCCATAACAATCATGGTACAATTCAATACCCTGAATTTCAAAACAATCATTTTTGCCATCACCATTTGGAGTAATCACCTTAGGAATAACGCCCATTTCAGGAGGTGTAAATGAAATATTACCATAAGCAACAGTATCGCTGCAAATGCCATTCACGGCGATCAATTGAATGGTTTGATTTTGCAATGCCTGGTAATAATGAATTGGGTTCACTTCGTTGGAAATATTGCCGTCGCCAAAACTCCAGTAATAAGCTGCTGCATTGATGCTGTTATTTTCGGTACTAAGGGCAATGCCATTACAACCGTAATTTAATGTGTATTCAAAAGACGCTTCCGGAATGTCATAAACTACAACATTTACAGTTGCTGAATTGGAGCAGCCGTTTAAATCGGTACCGGTAACGGTATAGGAGATAGTTCCGGAAGGGCTGCACAAAGTAATCGCACTATCAGGTGATGAAAGAAAGGTAGCCGGGCTCCACGCATACACTGCCGCTCCGGTGGCGGTTAAGGTGGTTACCTGTGACTGACAAAGTTGCGTATTGCCGGTTGTTTGAATTTGCGGCAGATTATTAACGGTAACCACAACATTATCGGTAGCGCTGCAGCCGTTTGCCGTTGTCACTGTAAGGAAATAATTGCCACTTTGCGAGATGGTAAGGCTATCGCCATTGGCGATTGTGGTATTGTTTAGCTGCCACTGATAAGTACTGTAACCAGGATCGGCATAAATGGTCAACGTATTACCGCTGCAAAAGGCGGTATCGTTGATAAGGTTTATGCTGATGGTGTTGGTGGTTACCAATACCGTATCACCTGCAGTACATCCAAAGCTATCGGTAGCAGTAACACTATAGCTTCCCGGTTGTGACACATAAATTGAAGCGTTGGTAAGAGGTAATACAGTACCGTTCAATTGCCATTGGTACAGGCTGAATCCGGCAGTGACCGAAATTAAGGCGGAATCGCTATTGCAAAGACCAAGGTCCGGTCCTGCTGATATAACAGGATTGCTGATTGCTAAATTAAGGGTATCAAATCCGGCACAACCGGAAGTATTGGTAACCGTTAAGGTATATTGACCCGATTGCGCAGCTGATACAGATGATGAGGAGCCAATGTTATTCCCATTTAATTGCCATTGGTACGTGTTAAAAGTATTACCCGCATCCAGTGTCAACGTAGCACCATTGCAAATGGTAGTGTCGTTCCCAATGCTAACAACAACAGGTTGTGGCGCATTAATCTGAACGGGAATAGCGATGCTGTCACAACCGGCGCTGTTGCATACAATTAAGCTGACAACATAATTTCCGGTATTCGGAAAATAAATTCCCTGCGGATTTTGCAATGCAGATGTGCCCGGTGAGGCTCCCGGAAAATTCCATTGCCAGGATGTGGGATTATTTGCTGTAGCGTCGGTAAAATTTACAAAAACACTGTCGCAGTCATTGATCACCGAGGTATTAAAATCAGCCACCGGAAGCACAGCGGTAACTTCACAGGTCATTTTAAAAAACACCGGTTGATCGGCGATGCCATTTACTTTAACTGGCCCATACGATCCGGGAGTAGTAGGAAAATCCTGGGAATGCGTGGTGGCGCTGATGCTGATGCTGTCGTTAACTCCACCGTGATCACGAAGCGAGATCTGGGGTGCCGGGTAATCTACGAAACTGCCGGTATAATCTTCATCGGATCCTCCTACCAATGTTGAGCCGCCACAACTGTACCCGGTTCCTGAAGTATTGAGATGGACCACAAAAAAATCGTGCAACCCGCCTGCAAAATCAGGCTGAAAGGAGCCTGTTGAAGTCGGAAAGTCATCACTGGCCAGTCCGGTAACATAGGCCTCCCCGATTGCATTCAGCACTACGGCAGTGCCATAGTCGTAATTCGGACCTCCTAAAAAAGTGGAATAAACCAGGTTGTTCCCGGCAGCATTCAACTTCAAGGCAAAGGCATCTGTTCCGCCGGCACCGGCATGAACGGGTTGTAAGGCTCCCGGGGTAACCGGAAATGTAAAGGTGTAGGTACTGCCTGTAATAACCACTTCGTCGGTTAATTTATCCACCGCTATGCCATTACCGGTACCCGGAGCAACATAGGTGGAATAATCGAGTGTAACCGGTGTGGTGGCACTGAGTTTTGTTACAAAACACATGACGCCATCCTGTCCCGTATTGAAAACACTGTTGTAGGCTCCGGCAGTAATAGGGTAAGTTGGTGTACCAAAACTGCTGCTGATGGTGCCGGTAACAAAAACATTTCCGGAATCATTAACAGCGATACTTCTGGCACGAACCATTTTGAAGGAACCGGCTCCTATGCGTGTTGAATAAACCAGACTATTGGCACCGGTTTGATTGATATCGAATTTTGCCACAAACAAATCGTTGTCGCCGGTAGGAAATGCCGTACTTGCCGTAACCGGAAAATTTCCAAGAGATGTATAGCCGGTAACATAGGCGATCCCTGTAGGTCCCAAAGCAATGTCGTAGCCTGTTTCACTTCCCGTACCGCCTAAAAATGTGGCGTAATCCAATCCCGAACCGGCGGCATTTACAACGGTCAAAAATGCATCCGCCCCGGTATTGTGAACCGGTTGGTAGGCATTTGGCGTGGACGGGAAATTGGTCATTCCGGTAATGTTTAAATCCACCGTGCCTGTTACGTAGGCTCTACCCAGGCTGTCAACGGCAATACCAACACCAAATTCCGATGAATTACCGGGTAAATAAGTCCAATACAACAGCGTGGTACCGTCGCTTGAAAATTTAGCTACAAATACTTCCGGAAATACGTTGCCTGGTCCTGAATAGGCACCCGGAGTAATGGGAAATGTTCCATCTACCATTCCGGTGAGGTACACATTGCCATCCAAATCCATGGCGTTGCTGTAACAGTAATTAATATTGTTATTTCCACCCGGTATGTTGGTATAACTGCTCCATACCATCTGAAACAAGGGATCGATAATTAAATCGTATTGGCTGTTGTAACCATCCGGAGCCACAAATCCAAATGTTGAATCATTGATTAAACTGTACTTTACTACAACGAATTCCTTAACACCGTTAATTATTTGCCAGGCGATCGGCTTTCGCTGTATTTGAGTATCATAAGTAGTTGTTACTTCCAGCTCTTCATTTTTATTAATACCAATTTGCTTTACGCCCTCATAACATGCTTTTATGGCTTTCATACTACCGCCGGGATGTACTATGAAATCGTACTTCAATGCGTTTCCGATTCCATAAAAACGCAAATCAACCTTTTCAAATAACGCTTCATAGTTGATTTGTGAAAATTCTTTCGGATGGATTATCCACTTTTCAGGATTGTTGCCTGACAGGTACGAATAAACACTGTTTTTGCCATTCACACCGGTTACTTTACACGCTTTGCCAGGGTCAACAAATTTCAAATTCCACACAATAAAAGGAAAACTATCATTTTTACCAGAGTCAATACTTTCCTTTCGGGATTGGCCAAAACTGATTCCGTCTTTTAAAAATGAAACAGGTGAAGTGGATGTTCCTTTAAACAATATTTCACTCTGCCATTGCCCGTTGTTCTGAAGAAACGTTACCGGCGAAGCCGATGGTAAAATCGATTCCTCAGCCAGCGATAATGATAATGATAGAACCGTCAGCAACAATGTAAGTCGTAACCAGTTCATAAATTTAGTTTTTAATCAGTTTCACTGTTTTGGAACTTTCGCCGGATGAGAAATTGCAGAAATAAATACCGTCGTGCAGATCTGCGAGGTTTAGGCCTATCGTATTTATGCCGCTTTTGAGGTTGGAAACCGTTATTGATTTCACTGATTTGCCCATTGCATCGTATAGGGTGATGAGCACATCCTTTGCGTTACCATTATAGAATTCCAGGGTTGTTGTGACGTGAAAAGGATTCGGGAATACGGCTATTTCACGTCCGTCTGAAACAACCGGCTGGCTGATACCTGTCGATCCGGATGTTTGCAGCGATTGGTCAATGCATTCAAATCCCTGAACGCCATTTGGATTATAAACAATAGCTCCGTAAGGAAGTGTAGTCATCCACACATTACCAACCTTATCAAGTGTGATGCAATTGATTTGATGGTGGACAATCGGCGAGCTGTAAGCGTTGAATGTTTGCCAGTTGCCTGCGCCGTCAAAGACATTCATTCCCCCGTAGTAGGGAGGCAGATAGGAATAAGATACCATATACATGACATCATTGGAATCAATTACCAATGAATTAATATGATTGGCGATGAGAGGTGAATTTGATTGATTGAAAATTGTCCAGGTATTACCCGTCATTTTTATCAAGCCATCATCACTTGCGATCCATGCATTGTTTTGTGAATCAAAAACAACATCATAATAAGAACCCTGAAAGGGAAGCCCGCCATTTGATTGTGATTTTATGATCCAGGTTCCGGCGTTATAAATGGCAATGCCGGCCTGTGTACAAAACCAAACAGAGCTGTCGTTCGGATTGGTCTTGATAGCATACATGTAGTTGTTGCTTCCACACGGCAAACCCATATTGTACAGATTATAGTAAATCCATGTCCCGGTGTTGTGATTATACCGCACGGCCAGGCCACAACCTCCTTCCGCCCATACATCACCGGAACTGTCGGCCGCAACCAGCGTACAGGTTACATTGATAAATGAACTTGCCGGAAATGTTACCCAGGCACCTGGGTTGTGTACATCACCATTTGGAATTTTTACAATTTGTCCGGTGTAATAACTCAACCAGATGTTTCCGAAAATGTCTTCCGTTGCCGAGGAACCATTGGTTGCCACAGGGCTGGGATTGGGCCATAAATTTTGATTCCAGAGTCCGTAATCCTCCCAAACAGGGCAATCAAACATGCTGATGCCACCATTGTCATTGGTGCTAAACCATTTTCTGTTCCTGGAATCCACAAAAAGCTTATCGCCCAAAAAGTAGGTAGTCAATCCGGTGTTGTAGCGGTTGTACCTGGTCCAGGACGTGCCGTCGAACTTATCCAGGAAACCAATCCCGCACCTCCAGAAATTGCCTTCATGATCGATCCTGGCATCGTAGGTATGATCGGTTTCAGGATGGGAAGACCAGCTGATTCCATCATAAATATAAGTCAGGTAACTACCCCCTACAGTGGTAATAATGATACTGTCGCCTTTGGCATCCACTGCCCATAATCCTGTCGCGGAAATAGGGGCATTTGTCGCATCAATTTGTGTCCAGGATGTGCCATCATAAATATGAATGGCATTTCCGGTAGCCGCATATAATTTGTTGGTTGAAACATCATACTCAACATCGGTAACATTGCTTCCTGTGAAATACAATATCCAGTTAAGTCCGTCATATTTGACCAGTCCCATGTTGGTTCCGATCCAGATATTGTTCTGGGCATCATTCATTATTTTATCAACTTGTGCGGTGGGCAAATTGGAATTTGATGGGGTATAAATGGTCCAGGTGGTTCCATTGAATTTCGCGATGCCTCCTCCCCCGCCATTCACATCATAAAATGTTCCCCATACTGTATTGTTTCCATCAACACAAATGCCGCGCATGTCATCGGTCGGCATGGGTGTGTTCAGGGTGGTATACTGCGTCCATGTGATTCCGTCGTAATGCGCAATACCTCCGTGTGCTACCCCATTCCCTACACCATTCGTTGCAACCCACAAACCGTCGTTGTTGTCAAATGCGATATCGTAAACGCGATCAGCAGGAATAAAACCTTCAAAGTTGCTCCAGCAGGTCCAAACCGAATCGTTAAAACGTGAAACACTTCCCTCGCTCCAGAATGGCATATAGCCCGCGGTCCATTTATTATTAAACCGGTCGACACGGATTACCTGTTGGTAATCGCCACCGATGCCGGTGTTGGAAGAACGAAAATATTTCCAGTTTGGATTTTGTGCATTTACACCCGCAATTGCGGTATTAAGAAACAGGAACAGGAATAAATATGGTTTCATCGTATTTATTAGTTTAATTAGTCGCATATTGAATGTTATAATTTGGTGAAGTGCAGTTCCTCATGGGATGAAGGGCTATCATCTTTCAAATCCAGCTCCGTATTCGACTTCGCAACAACGAGCCAACCATGGTTCATATCCAACAAAGGACTGGTGGTTCCTATTGCTATGCGAAACTCATTGCTGCTATCATCAATGCTCCATGTACCCAATGTTGTTCCGGCACCATTAGAGGCAATCAATGATCCGTTTACACCAAACATAAATAGGTAATTGCTGAAATTGGGAGTATGGTCATCGCCGTTTTCATGATAGTAACTTACGCGCCATGAGCCCTTGGTGATGATGGATGTAACAGCATTTGATAATGAACCGGAGTTATCATCAGAATGTTGGTTGTCGTCTTTTTTGCAGGCAGATGTCATTGTTACTGCCATAGCCAATGTCAATAAATATAACTTGATTTTCATTTTTAAACTTATTAAGAGGTTTCGGTTATTGCAAATCGTAAATGATTCACATTTCAGATCGATAAACGAAGCTGATGCTTTGACTTCAATTTATGAAAGCAATTATTCACAAATCAACAACTGCGGTTCAGATTTTTAAAATCCGATAAATCCGGTTGATGTTTTTAACACGAAAATGCCACGCAGGTCAGGAAAGTTGCGGTGGATGCCAAACCAGGGCATGAAAACTAGTTAAAACAAAGTAAACAGTATCCGGAAATAAATCCATTACGAGGTCACTGACAGGTAAAATACTGGTGACCGAAAATTGTCCGACAATAGATACAAAGGAACTATTTGAAATACAAGAATCCGGTGCCTTAAACGGGAGTTGCTTATCACGATCATCGTCCTTTTTGTTATGATCGTCGGTTATGTAATGCATAACGAGAAATTGAAAAAGCGAAACGGATTGCTCAATTTGTTTGGTTTCATGGAAATGTTGAATAACTACATTCACTTTCAGCAACTCCTTAAAATTAGTTGCAGAAAACAAGTAGGTAACAAGGAGCAATATAGCGGCGAATTTTTTCAACGAAACCAAAGATAGGCAGTCCAAAGCAGATAGCTGCTTCTATTTTTTTGAACGGGTAAAATCACCTGCTGAACGGGCAATATTGCTGCATTAAGCCCTATTTGTGATTTACTTACTGATAATGGCAACATTTACACAATCAGGGTCCTCATACTGATATCAAATGTTTATGAAAAAGCGCCGGTGGCAAATCAAGACATACGTTTAATCAGGTGGCGCAGAGTGGTTTAAAAAGTGCTTGCTCCTGTGTCAAAAGTAGCGCGAGAGCCGCGTCTCAGCCGGGAAATACGTTGGATCTTGCCTTGAGCTTGCTCAATTGCTAAGCGAGCCATCCGGCATATACCGGGGCCAGTGGAATAGCAAAGGAGATGGCGTATTCTGAATGCTAAACCAGCAGTAACAGGCAGCGGCAAAGATTAATAAAATTCAAAATGCGATGCGCGGGATGTCAATCTCCCAACTAACGTTTTGTTTTCAATTACCGGCAAATCCGGTTTTAAGGCACTCACAATAGGGTTTTGAAAGGCATGCGAATACCCACTTTTTAATATGTAGTCGTTATTAAACCTTATCAAATCTTCAACTGTTATTTTATCCGAATAACTCCCCCACTTAAATCTCAAAAACGACTTTAACGGTTCACAATAGGTTCTGAGGGTGTTATTGCTGTATCGCTTGTTCTTTAACTACCGCGCAAATTTGCCTGCCGTTACACCAAGCTCCTGCTCCTGTTCCAACGGCTCTTTGCTCCATGACTTCCCGTTCGTGCTGATGCGCAATTGGTAACCTTCCTAACGGTTTGGGGCTTTGTGTCCGGGCGGGTATAAGGATTTAATTGCGTCAGCGTATTCCAAATGTAACCAAATAATTAATCGCCTCCGCCGCCGCGGCGGACCCACATCTGCCGCCTGAAGCAAAGCCTGTGTTAGCGGTCGTGATTCCCTTTGCATGGTGATGCATCCATGAACTATTATTTCGTTCCGCTAATCACAAAAGCATTGCCATCAATCTTAACTTTTCCTTCGGGATATTTTTCGTTAACCAATTGATACACCTCCGCTTTAATTTTTTCTTTCATATTAGCATCCGCTTGACTTAATGCACTAACAACCGGGCCAACTACTTCTGATGTAAAACTCCAATAAGTAGCCGCAGTTTCGCAGTTTAGTTTAGTTGGAAGTTCAACTTGTGTAATATTTTTTAATCCGGCTTGCTTAAACAGATCTGCAATCAATCCGTCTTGAGCACATCTAAACATATCAGGTGCCCCCGGAGGAGGAACTGGTATTTGAATATTTTTCTTTACAACACTCATTACGCCTGCAAACCAAAAATTTTTATCGGGTCCTGTCCAAACTGATGCTGCAATTCTTCCGCCCGGTTTTAATACACGAACCATTTCTTTTACAGCAAAAAGCATATCCGGGAAAAACATAAAACCCATACGGCAACTGATTGCATCAAAAGCATTGTCTTCAAAAGGCATTTCGCATACATCACATACGCTAAATTCAACATTTTGTACTCCGGCTCTTTTAGCATTTTCGTGTGCAATTACAAGCATATCATCAGCAAGGTCGGTAATAATTACTTTCCCGTTTTTTACAATTGATGCAATGCTTAATCCGGGTTCGCCTGTTCCGGCAGCCACATCCAGCACTATGTCTGTATCTTTTAATTGTAACTTTTGAATAATTTCATTACCGAATGGCTTTAAGAAGTCCATCGTTAAATCATCCCATTTTTTCCAGCCGGGAGAAGATTTATTCCAAGATGTTTTTTGCTGTTCCCTTATTTCATTAAATTGTGTTTCCATTTTAAATATATTTTAAACCATTTTGTAATACACCGTGTATTGTTACCTGATGCTGTTTTTCATCTTCTATGTTTTCGAAATTTATCCCGCAGTGATAGGATCGATAATTACAGCCACTTCGGTAACTAAATTAGCAGGAAATCCACCCTGTTTAGCATGTTCACGAACCAAATCTTCATTAGGAGCTATGTAAACACAATAAATTTTATCTCCTGCCACATAACTATGTTGCCACTGAATTTGTGGACCCATTTTGCTTAAAACACCACAAGATACGCCTGCGATTTCCTTTAGTTGCTGTGCTGTTAATTTTCCTGCTCCGGGAATTTCTCTTTCAATAATAAACTTTTTCATTTTGTTATATTTTTTGTTGCCTGTTTGTTCCGTTTTCGGCATTACCGTATCAAAGCGTTTTACTTTGACGATGCAAACCTATAACAACAGAAATGGTTAAAAAGGTAACACTGTTACTTTTCTCTGTAACAATTGTTACAAATCCCTCAAAAGCTTTATTTGATTACGAAACAATAGCAATTTCTTATCATTCTCGAGCTTTTTTAGCAATCTGGAAATAACCACCCTGTTGGTTCCCATTTCATCGGCAATTTGTTGATGAGATAAGTTTATAAGTAACGAACCGGATAATTTTGACTTCTCTTTCATAAAATTTATCAGTCGTTCATCCATTTTTTTAAATGTTATATCGTCTACACTTTTTATGATTGCAATGTATTCATTGACAATGGTGCCCATTACAAATTTTTTCCAGGAAGGATATTTTAACATCCATTCTTCCATAACTTGGACAGGTACACATAGCATGCTCAAGTCTTCTTCGGCAGTACCTTTGACCTGACTTGGTTGCGACATCATCCCGCAAGATAATGTCATTGCACAGCCTTCGCCCGGCTTTACGTAATACAAAACCAGGTCTTGACCTGCTTCATTTTCTCTGCTAACTTTAAGAATGCCGCTAATCATCAAGGGTACAACAGTTATGGGTTGATTCATTTTTATCAATCCCTGCCCTGCATTTGCACTAAAAGTCATTGATTTTTCCTCAATCTCCTTTAGCAGAGACGATTCGAATATTGACGAGTATATTTTTCTTACTTCAGATATTTCGTTTTGCATAAATCAATTACTATTTATTTTTTTAATTATATCTCTGTCGGCTTTTAGCATAGCGTTTTCCCAGTTGTTGACGGGGCCGGCCGTCGCTTACTACTTTTTATAATACAAACATGGCCGGCCTTGCGGTAATGGGCCGTTATGGCCGGTTAATCAGCCATTATTAAGGCAGGCTGTTTCCATGTTCCGTTTAATGCATCTTCCTTTGGCCAGTATATGCGTAATACTAAAAAGAAAGGTCCTTTAGGTGCGGGAAGCCAGTTAGCTTCCCATTCTTTGCCTGGTGACTCATTTTGAATAAATAGTGTAAGTCCTCCATCAGGATTACGTTTAAAATCAGGTAGCATCGGTGAATTGAGCAGGTAACGGTTGATAGTATTTGCATAAAGCAGGCTGGATGGTAATTCATACAAGGTTAGTGACCAGAATGCATTGGCCGGAGGGAGTTGGTTAGC
>DASUFP010000041.1:0-80483 GCA_036274495.1 Bacteroidia bacterium | reverse complement strand
TTTACCTGCCAGTAAAAATGCGGATGATTACCGGCATGAGTGGTATTTGCAATAAATGATGTGATAGAACCCTGACACAAAGGTCCGGGAGGATTTTGAGCAACAGCTACTGTTGGATACAAAGAGGCGGGACCTGCGGTTACATACACCGAAAAAATCTGACTCGTGCTTTTTTGCGGGCAGCCGTTATCGGTAACAGTCACGCTAAACTGATAGGGAGCCGATCGGCTCATCCCGCATGTAGGTGTCCAGCAAAACTGCCCGGTAACCGTTCCTGAACCCGATTGATTGGACATTGTTCCGGGAGGGTTTACAATTGCACCATTGAGCAACGGACCCGATGCCGAGAGATATAAACTGTCGCCGTCAGGATCATTGAATGTAGCATTAAAACATAATAATTGTCCCTCACCAACACTGAAAGTAGTTGAAGGGGTAGCGGCAATATCAAATTGAGGTGTGTTGTTTTGCGGACATGCGATTGCAATAAACTGCAAATCGCGACGCATGGAAGAAATGAATACGCCATTTCTATATTCCCGTATCTCAATAGCTACAACATAAAATCCCTGGTTAGGTACAAAATAACGGGTAAGCCCTGTCAGCGGATCGATGCTCGCATATCCGCCGGCTCCGAAAATGGATGAAATGGAATAGCCGGGAGCAAAAGTAACATCTGATATCGGGAGGGTATAGGGATTGTTGTTTGTTAATGGATCAGGAGATGGATTACCACTGTTCGAATTTCCGTTAAACGGAGTTGCGAAGGAGTAAACCAGTGAATCGCCATCCGGATCATAGCCGTTGTTTATTAAACTGATGGTATCGCTGGTGCATACATATGGAACGCTGACATCAGTAATTTGCGGTGTTGAATTTTCAATACCCGGAGGAATGTAGGCGTAAAATGACATTCCTGCACCTCCGGGATTACTGATATTTACAATATTATTATTCCGGCAACATCTCTCAACAATCAAATGAAAGCCACCCGGGTTGGTGGGTAGTAAAAGTGTAGCGGTATATTCTCCTCTCTCAATACAGACAGATGAAGTAAAACTGCAAAGTGGATTATTAGGAATGTAAGAAATAAAATCGGAATGAATCAATGTCAGAGCCTCGGTTTCATACCAGTTCAGGGGACTCGTCGGATTTGCTGAATCTCCGGGATAAATTCCCAGAAACATATTCGGATCGAGAGGCGTCGGAGGCAATGCGGTGCTGTCGCAATACCTGTAAACATTTAATGTAACTATATAAAAATCACCACCGGTGGTGCTACCGTCATATACATAAGTCAGTTCGCCACCCATCAAATGCCACGCAGATGCCTGGCGAAAAGTGCCGCACACTGATAGCAAAATGAATAAGTTGAAAAGTAAAAATCGTTTCATTCGCGTAAACCCTGATCGGACCTACTAAGATAAGGCTATTATTTTAACCGTCTGTCACAGAAGGGTTAACACCCGCAATGGAGCGTTTGGAAAAGAACACAATTTGAGTCTGCCCTTCTCTCTAATTAACTGAATATTAGCTAAATACATAAATTCTGCTGAAAGTCTGCGGCAGGATCTAATGCCATCCGAAAAGCGAATCAACTATTTACCTCTTACCTTTATCGGGATCATTCCAGGAACAATTAAAATTATAATCAGCGGAAATCATGTTGCTTTTACAAACCATTGCCTTAATTACCGGAATCTGGAGAGCCGTATTAATCACTCCGGGTGGAGAGCTTCCCTTTAATTTTGAACTTAACCGCGCAAACGAATCGTATACCATTACAATACTAAACGGCGAAGAGAGGATACAACTGGATGATGTATCTGTAAATGGCGATTCGGTAATTGCCCGGTTCCCGGTTTATGAATCGGAGCTACGATTGAAAGCAAAAGGCGATAGTCTCATCGGAAAATTTATTAATCTGACACGACAAACCAATGCCGAAATTCAACTGTTTGCGAAAGCAGGCGATAAGCGTCGGTTTACTTCAACTGCAAAGGCAACAACTAATCCTGAAGGAAAATGGAGTGTGGTTTTTTCTCCCATGCAAAAGGAGAAGAGCGATGCGGTGGGTATTTTTCATAAATCCGAAAAAGGAAACAGGGTTACCGGAACTTTTTTGACTACGAGCGGAGATTACCGTTACCTCGATGGGCAAATGAACGGCGACAGTCTCTTTTTATCGACCTTTAACGGCGTATTTGTTTATTTATTCAAAGCAAAAGTTACAGGAAATGTTATGCGGGGCATGTACTGGAGCGGCACGCATTACAATGAACCGTGGAGTGCTGTTCTGGATTCGTCGGCAGCACTTCCCGATCCAAACGGATTAACATCTTTCAACGGAGAATTTAAATTTTCGTTTCCTGACCCCGACAGTATAATGATTTCATTGGATGATGAACGGTTCAGAAACAAAGTGGTAATAATTCAGTTTCTCGGTTCGTGGTGTCCGAATTGCCTGGACGAGACAGCTTTTTTTTCGGATTATTACAAAAAACATCCTGACGCAAGACTGGAGTTTGTAGGGTTGTCGTTCGAAAAAACCGATGACTTCCGTCATGCTGCCGCCAATGTAAACAGATTTAAAAAAAGACTTGATGTACACTACACGCTGTTGATTCCCGGGAACAGGACACGCAGGCAGGATATTTATCCCGAACTACAAAATTTCCAGGGATACCCCACAACGGTTTTCCTTGACAAGCAACACCGCGTTCGAAAAATCCACGCGGGGTTCAGCGGACCCGCAACAGGGGCAGAGTATGAAAAGTTTAAAGATGATTTTGAAAAATTTGTTGCCGTGCTGGTCAATGAATAATTAACCTCATTTGCAAATCAATTCCTCTATGAAAAAAAACCGGCTCGAAGCTTTTAGTGACGGAGTCATGGCCATCATCATCACCATTATGGTGTTGGAATTAAAAATTCCTCACGGAAACGATTGGGACAGCCTCATTCCGCTTGCACCTAAATTTATCAGCTATATTCTCAGTTTTGTTTATATCGGAATATACTGGAACAATCACCATCACTTACTGCACACCATCAGCAATGTAAGTGGTGGTATATTATGGGCAAACATGCATCTCTTGTTTTGGTTATCGCTGGTACCATTTGTTACCGGATGGATGGGCGAAAATCATTTTGAATCGATGCCGGTTGCTTTATACGGATTCGTTCTTTTGATGGCCTCCATTGCCTATTATATATTGCAACTTCAAATTGTAAAGCGGCATGGCAAAGACTCATTACTGGCAAAAGCTATTGGCTCCGATCTTAAAGGCAAATCTTCCATTGTGCTTTACCTGCTATCCATTTTTGGAGCAATGTACAGTCCCATCTCAGCAGGAATAATTTATGGAGTTGTTGCATTAATGTGGCTGATTCCTGATCAACGGATTGAAAAGGTAATGAGCAATTCTGGAGAATAAGGGTAAATCATTATTTTTTATGGATGTTATTCCTGTCACTTTTCAGATTACCTTAGGAGTATAAATCCTAACCCTCATGAAACCCCTCCTAACCGGTAAAATAGCACTGACTATTTTGCTGTTATCATTAACGGCTTCTGCTCAAACCTGGTCTTCCTTTCCATGTTTAAATACCACCGGATCTGTTATAGCCTTAACCGGGTCAAATACTGAACTTTATATGGGAGGGACCTTTCCCGATCTTGTTGAAAGCTATAACCTTATTTATGGTTGTAACGGAGGCTTTCCCCAGCAAAACATGCAAATCAGATGTATGACGTATTACAATGGCGATTTATATGTTTCCGGCTACACCCCTGTTCCCGACACTACTAAAATTTACCGGCTTTCTTCCGGAGGATGGTCTGAAATAGCCTATACGTTAGGAGGAATTGTAGATGTTCTTGGAGTTTACAATAATGAATTATATGCTGGCGGATTTTTTTTAGATTTAAACGGCACGAGTTATAACAACCTTGCTAAATGGAATGGAAACAGTTGGTCCGATGTTGGCGGGGGCATCTGGCCCTCAAGCGGCCCGGGTGGAGCTTTTGTAAGGAGCATGACAATTTATAACGGCGCCCTTATTGTCGGAGGCGATTCCTTTGCGCCATTTGCCAACAGTATAGCCAAATGGGATGGCAATACCTGGTCATCGCTGGGGACCGGAATTTCAAGTTCTACCGTTGCCTCCGTTTTTTCATTAACTGAATACAACGGAAATTTGTATGCGGCCGGACATTTTAATTTGGCTGGCTCAACTGTAGTTGCGAATGTGGCAAAATGGAATGGTACTGCTTGGAGCGATCCGGGAGGAGGACTCGATGGGGGCGACTCAATTGTAAAAGTCCTTACGGTGTATCACACCGAGTTGTATGCAGGAGGTAGTTTCGCTACTGCAGGAGGAGTTACGCCGGTGAACAATATTGCAAAATACAACGGATCATCGTGGAGTGATGTAAACGGAGGAGTAACAGGCGGATTAGTACTTTCTATGACCAATTATTACGGTGCGCTGATTGTTGGCGGGTTCTTTAATAGTGCCGGCGGAGTTAGCGTTACTAATCTTGCGAAGCTTTCAGGGTGTCCCGCGGGAATCAGCGCTTCCGGATCAACAACTTTTTGTTCAGGCGATTCAGTCATCCTTACTGCTACTGCAGGCAATGCATTTCAATGGCTGAAAAACGGATCACCCATAGCAGGTGCCAATGCTCAGTCTTACACCTCACTGAACAGCGGAATATTCTCCTGCCTTGTTACAAATTCGTGCGGAACGGTTATTACTAATACTATCCAGGTAATTGTACACCCCACACCTGTTGCGGTAATAACCGCTTCGGGACCCACTACCTTTTGTGCAGGCGACAGTGTACAGCTGAATGTTTCAACCGGTACAGGTTATCAGTACGTCTGGTATAAATACGGCAATATAATACCGGGTGCCGTTCAATCGGTGTATGTTGCTAAAACGGCAGGCAAATACAAAGTCTGGATTCAAAATTTATATGGTTGTATAAATAAGTCATCACCCGTTTCAGTTACCATAAATCCAAATCCCACCGCTACCATTACAGCCGGTGGCAGCACCTCCATATGTGCAGGCGATAGCGTAGTGCTTACAGCAAACACCAATATTTCGGGATCATCCTATCAATGGAAAAAATACGCGAACCTGATTCCCGGAGCCACCAATGTACAATATGCGGCAAAAACTACCGGTAAGTATAAGGTAATTGTAACAAGTCCTGCGGGATGTACTAAAAATTCCAAAGCTGTATTGGTAAGTGTTATTTGCAGAGAACTGTCAGACGAATCCACATCAGACCAACTCTTAGTTTATCCGAATCCGGTTGTCGATGAACTAACATTGTTTTATGGCTACAATTCAGGAGGAACGGTTATCATTACCGATTTGTCAGGAGCCATAGTAGCTGCCGAACAGTTAAATCCTGATGATAACAAGGCCGTTTTAGATGTCTCCGATCTGGCAAAGGGAATCTATTTTGTTCAGCTTACAGGGCCGAAAGAAAAGCATATAACAAAATTTATTAAGCAGTAATATTTTACTGCTTAATAAATTTACCCGTAACGGATTTGTCCCCTTTTGCCAACCGAACAATATACAGGGCGGGTCGCAGGTCGCTGAGTGAAACAACAGAATCATTTAACGATTTTATTTTCTTTACCAGCGCCCCTCTGGAATCAAATATTTCCAGCTGGCAATCGGTCCATTTGTCATTTATATTCAGAAAGGTTCCTGAAGTAGTATAGAATGCAATATCACTATCGCCCGGGTGATCCTGAATACCGGTTGGAATGTTGTCGATTTTGGCGACAACGAAATTTCTCAGGTTAGATGTAACAATTTGCAGCGAATCAAAAGATGCAGTATCGCCAATTAATCCGGTTATGAAACATTCACCATTAGCTGTTGTTACTATACTGCTTTGCTGGTTGAGTGATGTGCTGCCATCGACTTTTACCCATTGAGCCTTGCCGAACTTATCAATTTTTGCTACTCCTATCCTGTAGTCTGAAAGTCCCGGAGTAGCACTGGTAAGTACCCCACCCCAGTCTACCGGACCATGTTGCACTCCTGAAAAATATAAATTACCGGAACCGTCAACAGCCGAATGTAAGTTATTGCCGGGTTCAAATTGTCCGTAAGGCCCTATTCCCAAAGCCGGTTGCTGTAATCCCCATTGAAACACACCATTGCTGTCGGTGCGGGTAACAAAATAATCCTGTGAAAGATGTGGATGGTTAAAAAATATGGATCCAAATGAAGTGGTGTCGTACCGGCTTCCGGTGACAAACGCGCCGCCGGTTCCATCTGCTATTACCTGGGGAAACTGAAAGGTTACATCGTGAGCAAAGGTAGCCCATTGCGGATTGCCTGCGGCATTGTACCGCGCAACAAACATGTTGTAAGGTTCAGTAACATTAAAGGTATCAGCGTCCATAATAAAGTAACCACTTGATGCCGACCCCGAAATGTACAGCCCTCCCCATGGATCGAAACTCATTCGGCCAATCGTTTTTGCATTTTCAATGGTATGCATCAGACTGTCGTTTCCCGCACTATCCAATTGAACAAACGAGGCCTCAAAAAAATCAGTGAACCCATACCAGCAATTATTAAACGGGTCAATGGTTGTTACACTTACATCATTGATATTGGGCCACGCCTGCGATACATTACGTTTCCATAAAACAGTTCCGTTGCCATCCAGCTTAACAATGTAAGAGTTGTTGTTAAGACCAGATCCTGTATTAAATAGCGTATCTGTGGCACCAATGTATAAGGTATCTAAAAAATTACCCGACAGATACGTGTTACCGGTAGAGTCTGTCGTAATATGATTTGCAAACGCCTTTGGACCGATTGAAAGGCTCCATACAACCGTTCCGTTAAGATCCCTGCTCTCAAATTCATACTCACCGTAAATGTCAACTCCAAAAACAAGTGCATTGTTCACCAAACGCGAATCATAAATCCTGTTATTTCCCTCGTCAAGCGATATGGGAAAGGTGATATAAGTTGGATTGAGTGTGTAATTAACAGCAGCATGTTGTTCCCATACATAGGTCTGAGCCTGTACCGCAGCTGTTACAGAGAACAAAACAAGGACAAGTAATAGTTTAGTGGTTCTCATGATTATGGAAAATTAGGATATAAAATTACATAAAAGCCGAAACAACGCCAGCGGAATCGTCAGTTTCGTGTAAAATCTTATTATTTAATGACTTCTGGGACTTTAAGAACCTCCTATTTACCTCTGTTAAGGCTAAATATGCAAGTTAATTGGACTTGAAAAAAGGTTGAGTCAAACGTAAAAATGAATACATTTGATAATATGACCTTTGGCAAGTACATAATTGATTACACTGCAGGCCTGTTCAGGTTGCCGATCTTGTTAATGGCTGCTCTTTTGCCGTGTACTTCAACTGCACAGGTGGTTCTTAATGAAGTTTGTACTTATAACGGAGAAATCTTAAATGATGAGGATGGTGACGCATCCGACTGGATAGAGTTATATAATGCGGGCTCAGTACCGGTAAATCTATTGAATTATTCACTTGCCGACCAGAAGGGAAATTCCTGGTTTTTTCCCTCAGTAATCATCGGACAACAGCAATTTCTGATTGTGTTTGCTTCCGGCAAAAACCGCATCACCCCTAATTTGCATACCGGATTCAAATTATCCCGGCAGGGAGATCACATACGACTGAGAGATGCCGGAGGAATGTTTATTGATGATTTGGTAACAGGTCCCTTGCAACTCAATCACTCAGCCGGCCGCCAGCCCGACGGCTCACAATTGTCACAAGGGATATTCGAAATTCCGACACCCGGGGCATCCAACAATAGTTCACAAATTTATTCGGGGTATACAACGGATCCTGTTTTTTCACATGCAGCGGGATTTTATAATGGCATGTTCCAATTAACTATCTCTGCTCCCGTAACCGGACAAATACATTTTACAACCGATGGAACCAATCCCACGGCCTCCTCTCCCGTTTATACAGGTCCTTTGTTAATCGATTCCAATTCCGTTATTAAAGCCAAAGCATACAGTCCGCTTGCATTGTTTCTTCCTTCTGAAACGATTACCAACACCTACCTGGTTGATTTCGACCGAACCCTTCCTGTAGTTTCAATAAGTACCGATCCGGCAAACCTCTTCGACTGGAATACGGGAATATATGTGTTAGGCCCCAATGCCAGTCCGAATTACCCATACTACGGAGCAAACTTCTGGCAGGAATGGGAGGTGCCTGCCAACGTAGAGTATTTTGAAAATGGAATGCGGGTAATTAATCAGACTACCGGACTTGCCATAAACGGCGGTTCCGAAAACCGGACGCGTGCAATGAAATCGTTGCGCATGACAAGCAGAAAGAAATATGGGGAATCGTCTTTTCACTATCAGTTTTTTAAAGAAAAACCAATTGACGATTTTAAAATTATTGTTCTCCGAAACGCAAGCGGCGATTTTAACAAGGCGCATTTCAGAGACGGAAGCATGCATAAATTGTTATCGGGCAGTACAAATATTGACGTGTTAAGCTATAAACCTTCCGTTGTTTATCTGAACGGAAGTTACTGGGGTGTGCATAATATTCGGGAACGCGTCAGCCGTCATTACCTGAAAGAAAATCATGGGATAGATAGCGATAATGTGGATATTCTTGAAGAAGACACTACAGTGATTGATGGTGATTTTACAGCGTTTAACGCAATGAAAGGTTTTGTAACAGGAACGGATATGTCGGTTCAGCAAAATTTTGATTCTGCTGCCAGATGGATCGACACCGAAAGCCTCATTGATTATTATGTGGCGGAAACCTATTTGTCGAATATTGACTGGCCTTATAATAACATGAAATACTGGCGCGAGAAGAAACCCGGTGCCAGATGGCGTTATGTTCTTATCGATCTTGATATTTCACTGGGAAACAACGGCTGGGCTCCCGCTTCATTCGATGTTTTAGGCAGAATATTGGGGCCTTATGGCGACAACAATCAGCATGTTCAGATTTTCAGAAGCCTGCTGCATAATACACAGTTCAGGCAACAGTTTATTAACCGTTACGCCGACCTTGTGAATACTTTGTTTACCACCGAACACATGCACGATTACCTTGATGGAATCCGAAACACATTATCCGATGAAATGCCGTTTCATTTTGCGCGGTGGGGTAACTCGATGCAAACCTGGGATCAGGAGTACAATCAGACTATTTTACCTTATATAAGCGACAGACCCGGGTATGCACTGGAATTTGTCAGAGACACATTTCATTTAAATGCCATCCGGACCCTTACACTTGACGTGTGGCCTCCTGAAGCAGGAACTATTACAATTAATACCATTGAACCCGGACCACTCCCATGGTCAGGGCGCTATTTTGATGGAAATCCGGTGACGGTTACCATTCACCCCCGTGAAGGATATCATTTTGTTAAATGGGTTTCGGATGCGATTACTATTGCAGCGATTTCTTCTCCTGAAATTTCATTTAATCCGGATGCAGATAATAAACTCATTGCCTGGTTTGCTACTACTTCCGATCCGCAGCACCTCACCGTGTTTCCCAACCCGGCATCCGGTAATGTTACCTATGGATTGTTGCAAGACACCGATGGAACCGGAAAATTCGAACTCACAGATATGTTAGGGAGAAATGTAATTTCACAATCAGGTGTTCCGCTGCAAAAAGGATTGAACGAGCAACATCTGGATGTCAGCGCACTTAACTCAGGTGTTTATATTATGCGGCTTACAACCGGCACTTCAACATTAACAGCACAACTGGTTATTCGTTAGAAAGTGAAAATAAAATCATTATTCGTTCTGGTGTTGGTATATCATGTTGTTGCTGCACAACAGGTTTCTCCTCGGTTTATGTGTCATCTGTCTGATACCGTACATGAAACATCAGGACTTATAGCTGTTTCTCCTTCCAGAATATATACGCATAACGATAGCGGCGACCTGCCGCGAATTTTTGAGGCTGATACTACAGGTGCTATTCTCAGAACCATCTACCTTTCTCAGGCAAATGCAATCGATTACGAAGATATTACCCGCGACGATCAGGGAAATTTTTATATCGGCGATTTTGGCAACAATTTTAACAACCGGACAGATCTTACTATTTATAAAATACCGGATCCCGATTTAAACCCCGGTGATTCCATCACAGCATCCGCGATTCATTTCACTTATCCCGATCAAACGGCCTTTCCTCCGGTTATGGCTGAACAGAATTTCGATTGCGAAGGGATAATTTTCTACCGCGATTCGCTATACTTATTTTCGAAAAACCGCGGAACGTCACACTATTCACGCATGTACCGGTTGCCTGCATCACCCGGCACTTATACAGCTTTGTTGGTAGACAGCTTTTATACCTATAACTGGGTAACATCGGCAGCTATCAATCCGTCGGGAAATACAGTTGTACTGTTGTCGGAAGCACAGTTATTTATAATTACCGGCCTGCATAATGGTAATTTTTCAGGTGCTGATACTTTGAGATTAACCATGCCCCTCACACAAAAAGAGGGAGTGAGCTTTCTGAATGATAGTGTTGTATATATTACAGATGAACAGTACGGTATCACGGGAGGCAACCTCTATGAGTTAAATATCGGAAGTTGGCTCAAAGTCAACAATCCGCTTTCTGAATTCAGTTACCAGCTTTCGCCGAATCCTTCGGATGGGGAATTAACCTTTTCATTTTACAATGACGGACTTTGCTGGATAGAAATAATTGATGCAAGCGGCCGGCTGGTTTATCAAAAGAGTGAAATTACTTCGGGAACGCATTTTAGTTTACCGCTGGCATCGGGAATGTATATTGCACGTATCACCCATAACGGGAATGAATTTACTCCCCGTAAACTGATTATTCAAAGAAATTAATTAAGCACCATTTGCAGATGCAACCAGCGTCCGGCACAACACATACAGATGCCCTGATACAGCCGAGGTTGAAAACGTTTGACCTGACAATGATTGTGGCCGGGCTGGTTATTGGCATGGGCATTTTCAGAACGCCGGTTGAAGTGGCACAAAAGGCAGGGATTCCATTGGTGTTTTTTCTCGCCTGGATTACCGGCGCTGTCGTCAGTTTGGCGGGCGCATTAACTTTTGCGGAAATAGGTTCACGCTATCCGGTCGCAGGTGGCTTTTACAAGTTGTTCTCCAGGTGTTACAGCCCCCGGATAGCTTTTATGGTAAACTGGATCATTGTAATAAGCAATGCTGCTTCAACTGCAGGGGTGGTTATTATGGGTGCCGAATACATTGTCCCTGTTCTCTTTCCCCAATGGAATCATGAAACCGCCACTCATATTGTAGCTATAGCAACGGTACTATTCCTTGGGGGAATAAATTTATCCGGTATCAAAATGAGTGCGCGGCTTTTGAATGTACTTATGGTTATTAAAATTACATTGCTCGCTGCTTTGATTGCCTCCCCGTTCTTTATTAATGCATCGGTTTTATCCGCTCCGGCTACTATTGCAGACCAGTCATTTGATCCTTTCCATGCATTTCTGTTGTGTTTTATTCCTGTATTTTTTACCTATGGCGGCTATCAGCAAACAATAAACTTTGGCAGCGACATAAAGAATGCGCCAAAAAATCTGCCTAAGGCAATTATTCTGGGAATGATACTGGTGACCATTATTTACCTGGCGGTAAATTTCGCTTATTACAAGGTACTCGGATTAACGGGTATTCAAGGTACAACTACACTGGCATCCGATATTATGGGTATGCTGTTTGGGGGATGGGCCCGACAAATCGTTTCAATATTTATGTTTTTATCGGTGATGGCCTTCGTAAACGTTTCGGTTATGAGCAACCCAAGAGTATATCTGGCAATGGCCCAGGATAAGATACTGCCGGATGTGTTTTGTAAAGTGAATACAAGGACGCAGGTTCCTGTTACCGGCGTATTGGTATTTTGTTTATTCATTTTGATTACACTGTTTTTTCTGTCTACCTTCCAGCACATTCTTGAGTTTGTTATGTTCTTTGACAGTGTGAGCCTTATTACCGCCGCCGCCGCTATTTTTATTCTCCGGAAGAGGGCTGCCGCAGAAGGCGAACCGACGGGAATTTATAAGATGAAAGCTTATCCTTTGTTACCCGCTTTTTTCATAATTGTTTACAGCTGTGTTATGATAGCTGTGTTTATAGCTAACATGCATTTATTTTTATGGGGTTGCCTCTTATTTGTTTTGGGCTATCCGTTATATAATTTTGTGAGAAGAAATTAATGGTTATCAGTGCTGCATATTTATCACAGATTAAATCTTAAATAAAACACCATGAAAAATGATTCTTCCGGCTTACGCAGTCTTTTTCAACTGGATCCGGCATTAACCTATCTTAATTTCGGCTCTTTTGGAGCATGCCCGCTGGAAATATTCGATACCTATATTGGATACGAAAGAGAACTTGAAAGAAGTCCTGTAAAATTTATTACTTCCACGGGACCGCAATACCTCGAAATGTCAAGGAAGGCACTTGGCGCCTATATCGGATGCAATGCCGGTGACGTGGTTTTTGTTGCCAATCCTACATTTGCCATCAATATTATTGCAAGAGGACTGGGCCTTAAACGAGGTGATGAGGTGTTGTCAACAAACCTTGAGTACGGTGCTATGGACAGGACCTGGAATTTTTATGGCAAAGAGTCCGGATTTAAATATGTTCAGCAACCTGTTGATCTTCCTGTTACCACCAGTGAAAAATTTGTTCAGGATTTTTTTAAAGGAATTACTACCAACACCAGGGCCATTTTTATCAGTCATATAACCAGTTCTACAGCGTTGATTTTGCCGGTTAAAGAAATTTGTATGGAGGCAAAAAAAAGGGGATTGATAACAATTGTGGATGGCGCCCATGTCCCCGGACATATACCGCTTGACCTGAATACACTTGGCGCTGACATTTATACCGGTGCATGTCACAAATGGATGATGACTCCCAAGGGATCGTCTTTTTTGTACGTTACAAAAGAGATGCAGGAGCAGTTTGATCCGCTGGTGATCAGCTGGGGATATGAAAGCGATACCCCTTCTTCATCCAGGTTTCTTGATTACCATCAATTTAATGGCACACGCGATTTTTCGGCATTTCTTACCATTCCGGCATCCATTGCGTTTATGCAAAAGTATAACTGGAACAAGGTTTCATTGTCGTGCCGCAGGTTGGTAAAGGAAAATGTTTCGCGATTCAATGCATTGCTGGATGCTGTTTCACTTTGCCCGGTTACGGATGAATGGCTGGGACAAATGTGTAGCTTTCAGCTTAAATGTAAAGACCCTGCTGAACTTCATACAATTTTGTTTGAAAAATACAATGTTGAAATCCCGGTAATGCGACACCGTGATCAAATTTACATTCGTTATTCCATCAATGCATTCAATAGTCAGGACGATTTGGATATATTGTTCAACGCGCTTTCCGAATTGAAAAAGAAAGGCAAAATCAGTTAAGCGGAAAAATCGAGAACCCGTTTACACAATAGATTTAAAAAAAGTGCTGCGATTTTTCCGGCAAATAATTGTTTCGCAGTACTGAAGGTATAAAGTAAAATTCCGGCATGATCAAAAGGAATAGTGATGGTTTCACCTCCTTTTATACTCTCTTTTAGATAAATGGATCGACCATCACCGGATAGTATTTGTAAATTGGCAGGGTCACTGAATGGCCTTGATGTGATAATAAGTTTTCCATTAACGGATTTCACAGAATAAGGGGACTCTTTACCGGGAAGATCTGCTATAGCTGTTGGAGTACACATTAATTCCAGTCCATAAAGTGTCTGAACTTCTGCCGGGGTAAGTTCACGGTCATAAATTCTCATATCATCGATTATACCATCAAAATAAAATAATGCGCCATTAATATCAATACCTCCCCCAATCCAAAGACTCTTTTGACGGTTCACAAGCGGGGAACTGGTTGACTGGGTATTTACCAATACCCCATCTTTATATACTTTCATCCCTGTAACAGGATTAACTGTATAAACAAAATGTTGCCAAGCAGGTGAAAAAATTGTTCCAACCTGCATCAATCTGCCCCCCATTACACAATTACCAAAATCCCAAACAGTAGATGATGTGCCATTGTGACTATAATAAGCCATTGCATTAAACCGGTCATTAAAATCATCTGGTTGCAACATCAATATTGTTTGCAACTTCACCTGATTGGGTTGGATCCAAACACTCAAAGACATTGTATTGGATAAAGTAAACGGTGACATAATTCCTAAATTGATGTAATTGTTCACCCCATTATATGAGTAGGCACTATTTGTATTACCAAATCGATCATTTACCAGGGTTGGCCCTACAACTGTTCCATTATGATTATTGCCACTTTGATCTAATGCGTTTCCCGAAAACGGATAACATGCAATTAATCCGTTGTTGAGATTAATCTGGGAAAGAGTATTTATACTTGACAATAGAAGTATTAACACTGAGAAGTATAAAGTCTTCATAGGGTTGATTAAATGATATGAAATCTAAAATAAAAGAAAATGTTAAGATTTCCTAATAGCATTATAAATTTGATATCACCTTACCGGCAACTTCCAGATCAGTAGCTTTTCCAACTGTAGGATTGAGCAAAAAGTGCATTTTATAAGCAACACCTCTTTTGTATGTCAGGAACTGGCTTTCGGTGCCATATAAGCCTGTATTATACAGTGCTACAGCAACAGAATCCACCGTGTTACCGGTAAAAAACACAGATGCTCTTTTCAGCTTTGCCGTTGAATCAACTGAGGCATAATTGAGTTGTAACTCTGTTCCTGAAATAAGGGTGTCGACCATCAGCCATTTGGCAGTGCCGGGTGAATTAAGGTCTATCTGCAAAAAGTATTGAAAAGCATCGTTCCAGTCGGGCTCTCGTATGGTATGGGATTCGGTTTTGCCCTCAGTATGTACAATTTTCTGAAGTGACGATCCGGAAGCTACGAAACGGGATATTTCAGACCTGAAATATCCCGGAATATCAAAGTGTCGCTTTTGAGGTGTTGATTTCGGGGGCGCTGTATCGCAGGAAACAATTATTAATACCCAAAACAACCACCTACCTGCCCTGAGCTTGCCGGATGTATGCATTTCCCTTAGTTGTATCACCTAAAAAATTATATGTAATCCCGATGTTGTAAAGCAGTTTACTGTTATTTGGCTCAGCCGCCAGCAATTTTTCAAACCATACCAATGCGTTTTTATAATCACCCATTGCGGCATAACTGTTTCCTAAATTTAGGATCGCATCTGTATAACCGGGCTTTATTTCAAGTGTTTTTTTATAGTCTTCAATCGCGTTATTAAAGGCACCCGTTTTCGCATAGGTATTTCCCCTGTTATACAACGCCTGATAAAAGTCCTTTTTCATTTCTATCGCTTTGTTCAGGTAAATAAAGGCCGAATCTGTTGTCCCCTGTTCTGTAAAATATAACCCTTTGTTGTTGTATGCTTCCGCATTGGCAGGGTCTTTGGAAATTGCTACAGTGAAATCTGCGAGCGCCTTACCATATTGTTTACCCATACCATATGCCAGTCCCGATGCAATGTAAAAGTCCGCATCTTTAAATGTTTTATACTTGCGTGCTGTTTCGAAAGCCGCTATCGACTTGACAGGATTATTTTTTTCTTTATAAGCCAATCCCAGGTGATACCATGCTTCGGCATAACTGGGGAGTATCGATACACCTCGCTCCAGCTGCAGAATGCTCTGATCGAGAAATGATTCTTTGGCAGGACCTGCATCCGTTTTCAGTGCTTTCTCTATAAGCAAAGCACTGCCGTAGGCATACCTGATGCGGGCGCTATTGGGAGAAGTTTTAACATCGTAAGAAAGTAACGTCAGATTATCTTTCCAGTTATTGTTACGGGAAACCGTTTTAAATGCAAACAGCAAAAGAACAGTTGCAAGAAGTACCGAAGGTAGCGGACGCGATACAAAGGCCTTTTTTAAGGGGAGTCCTTTCGGAATGGCATACCATTTACTTATTAATAGCCCTGCGCTTATGGCAAATCCGAGTGAGGGCATATACAGGAAACGCTCAGCCATGGTTGATTCAATAAGGAACAGAATATTAAGAACCAGTGAAAGGGTAATGAAAAAAAAGAGGATTCCATATGCTTCAGGCAATTTATTTTTTATTCCCGTAAATCCTTTCCATACAAGAAAACCGACAGCAACAATTGAAAGTATTACACGGATATCGGAAAATGGAACCAACGGGATTTGATTATAAGAATAATCGAAAACCAGCGGATGCGGAAAAATGAGCAGCAACAAATACCTGCCCAATATGTAAAGTGCTGTTGAGAGCTGGTCACTATAATTGGTTGCTCCGAGAAGTGAATTGTTGATTAGCTGCTGTTCTGCATGTCCGGTCATTGATCCCAATACGGATACACGTATTATCATATATAAAGCCGTAACGCCAAGGCATAGTACTGTTGCTCTTATTAATTGTTTTGTTGAAGCATCAGTGAAAAACCATAAGGTCAAAGGAAATACGGCCAGCAGGGTAATGGCACTTTCTTTCGACAACAGGGCAAGAAAAAAGAATAAACCTGCAAGAAGCAGTTGCCATGATTTTGCTGAACTATGAGACCTTACCAGCATATCCAGGGATAGTATTCCAAAGAAAAAGCAGAGCATTTCATCACGACTCTTAATATTAGCTACAACTTCTGTATGAAGCGGGTGCATAATAAAAATTAACGATATCATAAATGGCAATGCATTACCTCTTCCCGGAAAGAGCCTGGCCAGAAACCCAAATAAAAAATAGGCGGTCAAAGCATATAATAAGATGTTAATAAGATGTCCGGGAAGCGGGTTGTCGGGGGCAATCTGATATTCAACCGCAAACATTGCAACAGACAGGGGCCTGTACATGCCCTCATCGCGGTCCCAGAATCCTGCACGGTATGCCGATGTGAATATTTCGGGCAGTGCCGCCACACCTTTCTTGGTAATCGTATTGTTCCCAATTACCGTACCGTCGTCAACAGTGTAGCTGTGACCCGCGGTATTAATATAAAGCAACGCGGCAATCAGCGCTGCAATGAGAGCCAGCAACCTCTTCTCCGCATCGGCGTTAAAGGCAGGTGCTTTTGGACTGGCAGCAGGCGCGGCACTCTTTCGCTGAGTCTTTTTCATAAACCTGAGAGGTAAACTTACAAAAAACTTATTGAATAGCCCCGAAGGGGGGAAATCCTTATAAGATGAAAGGATAGTTGATCAGGTGAAGTTAATCCGGACGCGTTCGACCCAATTCCGAAAAGTGGAATCATGTCAATTTGTTAAAAAAACCGGATTATTATAATCGGGCAGTAAGTCAGAAGCTATGAATAATCAAAAACTACAGTGGAGTCTTCCTGATTAAATTTACTCCCGGCGTTACGCGATAACGACCGCTGTAGTTCTTCCGGTTTTCGTGTACCGAGTAAAATTTTATGACCATTCCGCATCACTATTTCAATACTGTACCTGCTTCCCGGAAAAAATCGTTTGTGATGCGATCGTTTGCTCCGCCAAAAAAGACCAAGAGGTTTCATATCCAATAACACAACCTGTTTAATGGCACTCCAATGCAGCAGATTGAAACTTTTGTGATAAGGCAGCCAACGGTACATCACACCGTCTTCATCAACAATAGTGTCGAGTCGTGACCACATTAACAGGCCTAATAGAGGAACCGGAACCAGAAAAATAATTACAATGTATTGCCACACTTCCAGGTTTATGCCAAACGCGGGCCTGTCGGTTTCGTATTTTTCAATTGCAAGTAAAAGAAGCGCAAGTATCAAAATAGCCGGCACCAGGTACGGCAGAACGTACCGTATCTTTTGCCGCTCATAAAAGCTGCTTTTGGTCTTTTTATAATTAAAACGGGATGACATCCGGCATTATCGGGGGTATACAAAGTTAAACAGATATATTGTACGTTAAACATTCCCGATAGTTATAAAGCAAAGTTCTTAAAAGCCTATAATTGCATCATGGAATTGTCGGATAACCTGCCGGATATTTATGAGACATTTATTCGCCACGATATTCGGATAGGGGTAATTCTTTCTGCTATGGTCTCAAAAATGGCCAGAAAACCAGCCTATAAACTTGAAATTGACTTTGGCCCTTTTGGGAAGCTGCACTCATCAGCTCAGATAACCGCGCTGTATACCCCCGAATCCTTAGTCGGAAAAAAAATTCTCGCGGTCATTAACCTCCCTCCGCTTCAGGTTGCCGGCACCCGCTCGGAATGTCTTGTCCTTGGGGCCATAAACCCTGCCGGCGAAGTAGTTTTACTTACCCCTGATCCTGAGGCCGTTGCCGGAGATCCCGTACGATAAATCGGGCCCCAATCAATCGCACATTCAATTGTAATTAATTGAAATACAGGATTATACAATTTCCATCATCTTCAAACATCCGGCAGTATGTTGCTTCGGTCAAAGCTATTTCCTGAAGAACATCCATTGTAAATCAATCGGATAGAAAATGTGCAGGCTGTTCTGAATCCCTTTTCCTTACCGGATTTCCTTCCTCTATAACCCTCCCGGTGCAACTTAAAAGGAATTTGTTAGCCATCTGATGAATGCCGTTTACGGATAATGCATTCCTTTTCGCCAAAAAGTATAAGCCATACCCTATGTGTTGAGGACATCTTGAAGTCATCAAGCAAATAAAACTTTAAAACCTCAATACCATGAAACAGATTTATCTCACCGCTTCATTACTTTTTTTAGGAGCCTCAGTTTTTGCGCAAGGCAATATCAAGCTGATGCCTCTCTCAGGAAAAGTATGTAATCCAATGGAAATTACTTTAGACATAAAGGGTAGCAGTTTTAACCCGGTCTCTTATTTATGGAGTACGGGCGAAACCACCTCAACCATTACCATCGGTACTTCGGGCACATATACCCTCACCGTTACGGGTCACCATGGGAATTCACCTGTTTGGACTACCTATACAAAAACACGAACCTATAATGTATTGCCGGTTCCTCAAATTAATGCATTAACAAATGTATGGGTCTGCAAGGGAGATACTGTCAGACTGCAAGCTACCGCAGGTTATGATACAATCATCTGGAATAATGGATTTATCGGATCCGTTTTCGAAAGACAAATGAACGGCGTAGGCACACCCGGTGTACCGGCACTTGATACGGTTAATGTTTCGTACACTGCAGTCGTTACCGGAGTATGTTCGGCTGAATCAGATGGTGTGGTGCTGCGCGGTATCAGAAAACCAAATGGAGTAGGCGCTTTCTATAACGGACGTATGAACCTTTCAACTACCGACTCCATTCCGGCCGGTTTGGTACTTGAGTACATGGCACCTGTTGCATATGAAATGCGGTTTGAAGAAATCGGGAACCCGGGTAACATTATCAAATACACAACCGCTCCCGGAACCAGAAAAGTGTCTGCTTCCATTCTTGAACAAGGAAAGTCATATACTGTAACCACATCTCCGGTGATCAACAATGTTACTTACTGCCCCGGTGCTCCTTCAACAATAGGACTTGCATCCGGTCTCAGATTGTCACACGGATTCAACGAGAACGAAGAAGGAATGAAAACCTTCAGGGTTTATGATTTAAACGGCAGGTTACTCCTCGAAAAACAGGCAGAACAGTTTGACGGCAAATGGCTCGAAAACTTCACACCCCAAACGTTAATTGTGCATAAAACAGGAATAACAACTGAAGTTTCAAAAATCCAAATCATCAGGTAAACGACTCACAGCTACACACAAAGTTACTTTTTATTGGTTTTTAGGTTTTAGGTTAATAATCCCGGCTGTAACATTAGCCGGGATTATTTTTTCAGCTATTTTTATGGACCAAATTATCGCCATCATATGCATCTGATAATTTTTTGGATCCGGTGAGCTCATCGTAAAAGGTATTAATATGCACCCCTATGTGAAAGGTCTGCGCGAGAGCTTGAAAAAGAAGGAAAACACCAACAAGGCATCTTCGATGAAAGCATACATGCGCGATCAATTTGAATTTTATGGAATACAAGCACCTGAAAGGCATCAATTGTTCAGGTTATATTTTAATAACAATGCATTGCCATCACCGGAAGAACTGTCAGAAATAGAAACACAGCTTTGGGCATTGCCACAGCGCGATTTCCAATATTTCGGAGTGACACTTGCAATGAAGTTCAAACGAAAATGGAATCAGGATTCCATCCAATTGTTTGAATGGATGGCCTTGCATAAATCATGGTGGGATTCGGTTGATCTTATATCAAATAAACTGATTGGTCCCTGGTTTTTAAAATATCCCGAACAAATCGTGCCAATCACCTCTGCCTGGAATCAATCTGAAAATATTTGGCTGAACCGCATGAGTTTGATTTTTCAGCTGACGTACCGAGCTCATACGGATAAGAAATTACTTGAAAAATACATTATGAACCTTTCAAACAGTGATGAATTTTTTATCCGCAAAGCTATCGGATGGTCGCTGCGCCAGTATTCAAAATACAACCCGGAATGGGTCGTATCATTTGTTCAAAACAACAAACTGAAACCATTGTCAGTAAGGGAAGCACTTAAAATAATAGACAAAAAATAATCAGCAGCCGGATAAACAGATTTCAGGTAGTTGTAAAAAACTCATTTTTAAGTACTGTAAAGTCGACCGGTTTAGTTATGAATCCATCGGCGCCAAGCGACTTTGCCAGTTCATAATTTTGGTCGTCGCTATATGCGGAAATCAAAACTACACGAAGCACCGGAAAATCCAGCTTCAGATTTTTGAGTAAATCAAGTCCGTTCATCCCCGGCATATTAATATCTGACAAAACCAAAACAGTATTATCAACGCCTGATTGACGCAGGTATCCCAAGGCTTCAGCTCCTGAAAATGCAAAGTGAAATTCAAGCAATCCCTCCCGTAACTCTTTACGGAATTGTTGATTGAAGAGAAATTCCACATCTTTCTCATCGTCTACAATTAATACTTTTAAAGGTTTCATACAGGGGGGTGTAAAACACAAATATAGGAAACGGATTACACACTAAAAACAAGACACCTCGTTTTAAGGATGGTAAATAAACAAGGTTTTTTGGGAAGAAAAAGCATACATTAGCACTGGTAATTCAATGGAAAGACGCCAATTTATTACTCAATCACTATATGCCACATTTGCAATGACAGGACTACATAGGTTGTATAATTCACTTAGTAACGGAGGCGACATCGGGACATCAATGCCGGTATTTTTCATAGGCCATGGCAGTCCTATGAATGCTATTGAAGAAAACCAGTTCACAAAAGGATGGGAACATGCAGCTGCTGGTATACCCCGACCGAAAGCTATTTTATGTATTTCAGCTCACTGGGAAACAAGGGGATCGTTTGTAACGGCAATGGAACATCCCCGAACCATTCACGATTTTTATGGATTTCCCGATGAACTTTTCAGAAAATCATATCCTGCACCCGGCACTCCGGACTATGCAACGCTTACAATTGATCAGGTCAAAAAAACACACATTGAAAAGGACTTTGAGTGGGGGCTGGATCACGGTACATGGTCAGTATTATGCAAAATGTTTCCTTTGGCTGATATACCTGTTTACCAATTAAGTCTTGATGCTACCAAACCTGCCAAATGGCACTATGAATTGGGCAAAGAACTATTGGCTTTGCGCAAGAAGGGGGTATTGATTATCGGTAGCGGCAATATGGTGCATAACCTTCGGTTAATGCGCATGGATGTTGAAGGATTCGAATGGGCACAGGAAGCAGATGCAAAACTTGCAGCCCTTATAAGTAAAAACGATGATGAGGGAGTAATTAATTTTACAGCAAGCGGAAGAGCCGCAGAATTAGCCGTACCAACCAATGAACATTTTCTGCCGCTTCTTTATACGCTGGGATTACGGGGAAAAAATGAAGCGTTTAACTTTTTCAATGATAAGCTGGTGATGGGTTCTGTTTCAATGCGATCGTTCCGCATTGGCTAAACGGCTTTCTGATCGGAAGCATGCCATTCGGAATACGATGAGGGCGTCTCCTTTAGCTTTAGCGTAAGGAGTGAGACATTTGAAGGAAGAAGGTTCTTAATCCGGGCCACAAAATCCATAAGCATATTTTCACATGTTGGCTGATAATCGGTAAAAACCACCTTTTCAAAATTTTTGTTCAACTCCGGGATATTTTTGTGCGGAGAATTTCCATTTAACAAAAGCGAATGGTCGAGTCGGTCCACTATCTGATCTTTCACAATTTGTTTCAAATCGGAAAAATCCATTATCATACCATGCTTGGGATGAGAGGGGTCGTTTAACGGTTCACCACCTATCGTAACTTCCAGTTCATACGAATGACCGTGAATATTTCTGCAGGGGCCATCATACCCATATAAAGCATGAGCCATTTCGAAGTGGAATATTTTAGTGAGACGTATCATGAATCATGAATTTTAATGATGTAATATTAAGAAACCGAAATCACTTTTCATTTTCAAAAAGCATATGTGCCAGCCTTGCATCATGGCCATAAATATCATCCCTGTAATTCAACCTCCCTTTGCTGTCGACCCAGGCTGTAAAATAGGTTATATAAACCGGAACAGGATCCTTAAGGGTAACATATTTTTCTTTGTCGGCATTCATGGCAGTATTGATTTTTTCCGGGGTCCATTCAGGGTTATTGCGCAGCAAATAAGAAGCTAAGCGTTGTGGTTCTGCAAGGCGGATACATCCGTGACTGAAATCCCGGTCTTCCTTCTCAAATAACCATTTGGAAGGGGTATCATGAAGATAGATAGAATAGTTGTTCGGGAATAAAAATTTTACCAATCCTAATGAATTATCGTTTCCGGGTTTTTGTCGCACCGAATAGGGAAATCCCGATGCAGTAACAGTTTTCCAGTTAATAGATGAAGCAGGAATAACCTTGTTGCCGTATACTATTTCCATTTTATGAGCAGCGAGGTAATCCGGATTTTTTTTAGTGGCAGGAAGGATTTCGTTAACGAGAATGCTACGGGGAACATTCCAGTAGGGAGCAAAAACAATATACTTCAAATCACCACTGAATATAACCGTTTGATTCACTCTTTTCCCAACAATTACCCTCATGTTCCAGGCTTCCTTTCCCTTTTCAAAAACATGTAATACAAATTCGGGAATGTTTACCGCAATAAAATTGCTGCCCGGATCGGCCGGTACCCATTTCCATCGCTCCAGGTTGATAAGGATTTTCCTGATACGGTCCTCAACAGAAACATTCCATTCCCGTACCAGCTTTTTGTCAATAATTCCTGTGGAATTTAATCCAAACAATTCCTGTTGTTCTTTTATTTTTTCCACAAGAGCGCTATCATATAACATTATGTCCTCTCCTGCCGCAAGAGGAAGCCCAAGCCGCTTTCTGATAACCGCAATTGTACCTGATGATGTACCTGGCTTAATAACATTTGCAGGTGCTGAAATAGTGTCCCATCCGCCTGATTTTTGAATTTCAACGAGCGTTTCAAGCTTTTCCCGCAAGGCATGATATTGCCTGAATACCGGTTCCGAACGGGTAATTTCTGAAGGGCTCATTCGCAATAACGAATCGAGGTAATCAATTCTTGAAAATTGCTTTTCAGGAAGGAACCATTCCAGATCCTTTTTTTCGGAAGCCGATTTACCTACCCAGGCCTTATCACTGAATACAAAAAATTGGCTTGTAAATAAAATGTCAGCCTGCAGTGCATACCGGGTGCCGCTTTTCCATGGATATGTATCAGAAGAAAGTGTATCGTATATGGCTGCGATACCTTTGAGGAAAATAGTAGAATCAACAATTCCGGCGGCCAGATAATCATTAATCAGATTTACCACTTCACCTGTCTGCTCATATAATCCACGGTCACCCATCCAGGCCGGCCGGAAATCACGACGACTGTAGAATTCCTGTACCTGTTGCCGATGCTGGTCAAGGAATGGGTGTGACTGAAGCACACTGTCAATCAGCAATGCACTCAACTGTGGCAGCACATACAGGGTAGTATCTTCGCCACCTGCAGTTACCTGATGCGTGTCGGTATCTGCGTCCTTATTTGAATTCCCGGTACAGGAAAAAAATATCGCGAGGGTGAAATAAAGGATAAATTTGATTAATTTGGAGGGCTTCACAATGGGATATTTTCAGAGACCAAATTTGATAAATTAATACCATATTAAGTTACAATGAACCGTTGTTTCGGGAGTTTATTTATTCTTTTTTGCTTTCTGAATCTGGCTGCCTTCGGCCAGCACAGGCCCAAAATCGGATTGGCACTGAGCGGCGGCGGTGCAAAAGGATTAGGCCATATTGGAATCATGCAGGCCATAGACAGTGCAGGACTCCATATTGATTATGTTACGGGAACATCTATGGGAAGTATCATGGGAGCCATGTATGCAGTTGGCTACAGCGCAGATTCCATTTTGAAAATTGCAAAATCACTCAATTGGGATGTTTTATTTTCAAACAGACCCTCCTTGACAAATGTTTCGGTTGATGAAAAACCCGAATACGGTATGTATGCTGCCGAAATACCTATCGTGAACGGTAAACCTCAGATAAGCAAAGGAGTCTTCGAAGCTGAGGAATTATGGCTTACCCTTTCAAAGTATTTTATGCCGGTGCATAATGTTAAGGATTTTTCCAAATTTAAGAGAGGCTTTAGCTGCATCGGTACCGATTTGGAAACGGGTGATAAAGTAGTTATGGATCATGGAGAAATTGTGACAGCCTTAAGAGGCTCTATGGCCATCCCATCTATTTTTACACCTATCGAATACGATGGTAAGACCGTAGTTGACGGGGGAATAATCAGAAATTTTCCCGTAGGTGACGTAAAGGATATGGGTGCTGATTATGTGATAGGCGTGAATGTAACGCAAGGGTTATCAAAAGCAGCGGATCTTACCTCGATGATTTCAATTTTGTATCAGATATCGTTTTACCGGGATGCGGCAGATTTTGTGGAACAACAAAAAATCTGCGATAATTTTATTCAGGTTCCTCTCGAAAACTACAGCGCCGCCAGCTTCAACTCAGCCGATAGTATTATTGAAATAAGCCGGCAAACCGGCCGTCTATGGTATCCGGTATTTAAAGCATTGGCCGACTCACTGAATAAGTACTATCCTGAAGAAGTAACAAATGAGCCTTCGTATCAAATGACGGATAGTATTCTCATTAATGATATTTCGATTGATGGCATTTCAAATACAGGTGCAAAGTCACTTAAGGCAAGACTGGGATTTAAAAAAAATAAATACTACACTGCCGACAAACTTAATGAGTCGTTCAGAAGGGCATTTGGAACAAGAAACTTCACAAAAATCCAATATCAGTTTGAAACCGAAAATGATTCAATTACAAAAATGCATGTTATTGCCGATGAAACAAGTACTGCTGTTTTCAAAGGCGCGCTTCATTTTAACAGCTTTTCCGGCGGTGCACTTGTGGCCAATCTGACAATGAAAAATAATTTTTTCCCGAGAACAAGATTGTTGGCGAAAGCAAATTTGGGCAGAGATCCGAGATTTTTAGTTAAATATGAAAAGTTTGTCGGACAAAAAGATCGGTATGGAATAGGAGGAGAAGTGTCATACGAAGTTACAGAATTACCCGTGTACGAAGACTTTCATCAGTCATCAATATATAGAAATAAGGAATTCAAATCAGCACTCCAGTTATCACGTTATTTTAAAAACTTATCTATCAGTACTTTTTTTGCCTGGCAACAAACCAAATTAATCCCTAAAGTTTCCCAGATATTCAAGTTGAATGGTGAAAATCTGATGTTTAGCACAGGCATTAGGGCTTATTTAAATAGCGCTAATGAACAGTACTTTGCTACCAGTGGATGGAAGGCGGAAGGAGAATTTGTATATTACTTTGCTCAGAAGCCCGATTTTGAATTCTTTTACAATGGCCAGGTGATCTTTAATTTAGATGACATCGATATAAATTTCGAAAATTATGAACGCATTTGGGTTAAGTCATATCACTATGCACCGCTCTCGTCGAAATCAACATTAATAACGGGACAGCATGTTGGTGTTGAACTGGATTATCAACAAAGTTTTATGAATAATTTTGAGATCGGCGGCCTTACCGATTTTCTGAGAAATCAAATTCCATTTGCCGGACTCGACCATTCCACATTGAACTCGATTGAAGTGGGCGTTTTGCAGGCCGGATGGCAGTATGAGTTGACTCATAATTTATTCAGCACTGTTACTGCAAATGTCGGGGTGTATGATTTCTCCGGAATCGAATCGATTTATGAAATAACAGCCGCTGATAATTTCATCAGTGGGTATGCTGTAACGGCTGGATACAAGACCGGAGCCGGCCCCCTTGAACTTTCAATAATGTATAGCGATCAGTCAAAGCGATTTATAGGCTACCTGAATATAGGATTTCATTTTTGAACATATCAATTCTATGATTATATTTACCTCTCTTAATCCTCAATCAAACATCATGAAAAAGTATTTAATGCTCTTCCTAATAACCTGCTCCTTGACTACCATGGCTCAGGTTGCTGAGGTAACACCTGTAACTGAAACAGTTACAAGCTCCCTTAAGCCCGGCGCTCCCTTATCGGAACTGGCTTCTTCTATTCAGCCTTCAGTCTTTGCGAAATCGTTTAATAATGAAACCTGGAAAAACAATCTGAATAATGTATCCAATCCCATGGCACTTGGCCGATCGTTAACTGACCTTGTACTGGGCTTAAATCCTGATGCATTTAATTCGAATTGGCAGAACAATAAAAACGGATGGCTTTCAAAGGCGAAAGGTCTGAACAAATTCTCTGATGCTCCCGCATTGCTTAAGGAATTGGAAAGCTCACTAAATCCGTCGGTACGAACAGCTGACTGGGCCGGCAAAAAAGATGCCTGGCTAAAAAGCCTGGAAAATATCAGGTAAAAACCCTTTCAGATATTTAATTTAAGGAGCCCCGCGAAGGGGCTCTTTTTTTGGAAGCAAGATTGCAAAGTTACATTTTACCTTTCAGCATCCTGTGCCAGTAGAGCCAGGGTAACACGTACTTTTTCAGCAACCACATGCTGTATAATTCCTTTGTTGTGTCAAAAAATTTACCGAGTAACGGGTCGGTGTCGCGGACATTATTGTATTTGAATTCAGCTAACATCATTTTACCATATCCGGTTACGATTGGACATGATGAATAACCCTCATATTTTTTATGTGATAACCTGCCTGATTTCAGCCATTCTATAACATTGGCTGTTACTACCGGGGCTTGTTTGCGCACCGCCGCGCCGGTTTTAGCAGTAGGAAGAGCTGCCGTATCACCAAGACCAAATACATTTTTAAATACCGGATGTTGCAGTGTGTGAATGTCAACTTCCATCCAGCCGGCATTCGGACCAGTTGCATAGGCAAACGGACTTGCTTTAATAACATCAGGAGCAGATTGTGGCGGGGCAATATGCAACATGTCATAATGCAATTTCAGTGTTCCTTCGCCCGAATCAGAAAAGCCATTGTCAATATATTTTTGTTTTGAAGATGTGTCAGTAGAGGAAATGCGGAAATGAATTTCCTGATTGTTTGAATCAATTTTTACCGGAGTCAACTGTGGCATAAAAAGGATCTCTTTTCTTTTGATCACCTCTTCAAGCGTCTTTCTGTATTCGGTCATTCCAAAAACAACGGAACCCGGCATTGTTAAAAACAGGTTTGTGCGCGTTCGGATGTTGTATTTCCTGAAAAAATCATCAGCAAGATAGGCTGCCTTTTGAGGAGCTCCGCCACATTTTATAGGTGTAGAGGGTTGGGAAAATACAGCATTGCCACCCTGAAACTCCCTCAAAACCTTTAACGATTTGTTAGGGTTAATGTAATTGCTGCAGACTTTATCCGTCGCGAGAGCTTCGCGCAAGCCGGGGAGGCCATCTATGTCCAGTTTTATACCGGGGCAAACAACCAGGACATCGTAAGTATAAATTAATCCTGAAGCCAGTTCCACTTTGTTTCTGTCCGGATCAAATTTTACCGCTGCATCTTTAATGTGCACTACTCCGTCCGGAATAATTTCCGATTCATAATGGCGGGTATCCTCAAAGTTGTAGGCCTCCGCCGCTACCAACGTCCATGCAGGCTGATAATAATGATACAAAGCAGGATCAACTATGGCAATGGTCAACGCACTGTCTGCAAGGCGCAATTGAGCAGCAGTCATGATACCTGCAGTGCCGCCTCCTACAATTAAAACCTGATAATGCATTTGAAATATAATATTTCACAAAGGTCGGCTGCAATTACCCGGATAGCAGTAACATTTGTTACATAAAAGTAGGTTCAGGAAAGAACAAAAGAGGTGACAAATGTTAGCTTTTGACCACCGGGGTTCATGATCAGTCACTATAAAAGAAACAGGGCTAATTAATAATCCCGTTCAAGCCAATAACAATTCCGGTAATCGGTTTCATATTGGTTCCAAAGCCCGTTACCACATCAAGACGTATGAAATTCAGTTTTTCTATTCCAAATGAAAATTCATAATGTTCACCCAGATCTTCAGTATACAAATAACGGAAGCCGGCAATTTCATTCAGTTTCAGTTTTCGGAGGCCCGGTATTTTATTAAAAATAAATCCGCCAAAGCGGTGTTCCAGATGGACGGTGGTATAAAGCCCTGTTGTACTGAATGAATAATAGTCAAGCAGGTCGTAGTGTGTAGATGAAAATGAAGAAAATGCTGTTTTGTTTCCATCAAAATGTTTTACATCCATGAAATAAACCGACTTGTCATTTATAAAGTCCCCGGCAGTCACCCAATACGATAACTTACCTATCATACCAAAACTCAACTCATCATTTATCCCGGCTTCCAGCTTATCAAAATCAGTTTCACTTTCCAGTATATCGTGAATGCCTTTTTCGTAGTGAATGGTAAATGTTGGCCATTTGGACCCAAGGATATAATTGAAATCCGGGCGATTTATATACCGTTGTCCGGGCCGAAACCGGGCCGTGAGATTCAGTTGCAGATTTTTATTGTCGGCAAACCATATGGCGTCATTTTGAGGATCCAACGGATTGTTTGATGTATAGGTGCGGCCTGCTTTATCTACAACTGTATAATCTGTGGAATTGGTAACTGCCTTTCGGTTCTCATATTGCAACGAACCGGTTAAACGTAATCCATTGACTAATTCGGTACGCGATTCAACAGTAACAAATGTGTTATTGAAAAGCTTCATATAATTTTCTTCAGAAAAGAGTGTGTAACCGGTATTTAATATCGGACTTATAGGAGCGCTCCTGTTGAACTGAATGAGATCCTGACCGCCTTCGAGCTGGACATAGGCAAATCGTTTTCGGTTATAGCTGTAGCGGACCGATCCCGATCCGCTGACTTTTTCATTTGAAAAACCATACCGTACCCGCGCACCGGCATCAATGGACTTTTTCTCTTCATAGTTTTTTGTAAATCCAAAACGGAGACCACCATTCCAGCCTTCAACAGTATTGAATTGTATCATCTCCAGGGGAGAACCAATTGTGTAACTTGTTTTATGAAAACGGTTGGTATAGGTATATCCGCTTAAAAGGTTGCCCGGAACAAATTTATTTGACTTATGATCTATGGAATCAAGATAGGGTTCCGATTCTCTGATCTCACGAAGACTGTCACGTTTAATATAGTCCGTTTGCTCTATCTCCGTTAGCGGAATGGGCCGGATCTGCTCCCAGTACACGCTATCGCGCTTGTTGGAGTCCTCATTCACTTTCAAGACTTCACCTCCTTTAAATTGTTTTTTCGGAAACTGAGGTTTTACATTGTACTTTGAATACACGGCAACATAATCGCCACTTCCCTCAAATCCAAAAACACCAAATACAAAACGTAAGGTCATAGACCCCGGCATCCAGATATCATCTTCACGATCGGCGAGAATATAAGTCAGATTGATCCGAAGCGTATCTACAAATTGAATCTGTGCCTGCTTGGTCAGGTACAAATCGGTACTGTGAACCCTCCATGTGCTGTCCTGAATGTAGATGTATCCTCTGTGAACAGGATCATTTTTCCGTTTCGGAATAACGGCAATTTTATTTACCCATATGCCATTTTCAAGATAGGATCCGTCAAGACGGTAATCGTAATAAAAAAGGGCATTGTTTGCAATGGGAGAAATAATACCACGCTCCGAAATGCCTCCGACCTCCATTATATTATCATAAGGACTGAATTGTAAATCGGATGCCTGGTTAAAACTGAAAGCCCTGTTGTTGCCGCTTACCTTAGATGAAATCATCACCTCCTTCACCTTGTCGGGTCTCTGAAAACTATAGGTTGAAACCGATTCTGACAGATAAAATATACCGGTTTTTTTATCGAGGATATCACCAAAGTCGACCTCCTGACCAAGAAATTTTTTCGGATACTTTACTATTCGCTGTACACCTTTTATATAAACATTACAGGAATATCGCTGAACCTGGTTCAGGTAATATTTTCTTTTTGCGATGGCCTTTCTGATAATAGCATAGGCGGGGTCTTCATCGGTTGCCTTTATGGCCACTTCCCGCAATTCATAATGCTCCGGATCAAGAACAATATCCAGTTGTTGTTTCTCTGTTCCGGCTTTTACAGGGACTTCTTTGGTTTTATAACCAATATATCGGAACACAATAATATAATCTCCTGCCGACAGCTCCAACCGATAGTTGCCTTCTGCATTTGTTGTGGTTCCCGTAGTGGTACCTTTTATATACACATTGGCAAATGCGAGTGTTTCACCATCTGCTCCGGTTACTTTACCGGTTATGAGTGCAGCAAATGAGTGATGAATAAAAAAAGCAAAGAAAGCTGTAATCAATAAGCGCATAGTGGCGACGAGTTGTCAGACAGATCAAATATAAAACAATAAAAAAATCCCGGAGATGAGTCCGGGATTCAGGGTATAAATTGTTTATACGTTTTATTGGCTGGTACGCTCTGATTCACGACGCATTTGCAATGCATCCCATAATTGGGTTGTCATGCCTCTGAAAATTAAAGTCTCAGGTGCCTGACCAGTACGGGTAACAGTAATTGTTCCGCCCATATGATTGTCTTCCATGAAACCATCGAAAGCCCATGTTTCTCCGTTTGATTGCGTTAAGGTCATCTGAAACTTGGTTTGCGTTCCTTCCAGTTTTTCAGTAAACCGCGCTGCCTTCATACCACGTGAAGCACATGTTTGAGAGGAAGCTTTGCTACCCGTAAAAGTGATGATGTCCTCTACCTGCGTTTCAGGACTGGGCATATCGGATTTATTGATGAAAACCTTGAACTCTTTGCCGGATAGTTTAGAACTGTTTTGTGCCAGCAAATTTGAAGCTGCAAATACGCCAAAGGCGAGAATTAGTAATTTAATTGTTTTCATAACAGCTGAAGTATAAATAGATACAATACCTACAAATTTAGGAAATTAAAGATACGAAAGAGAAATGAAATAGTCAAGTTTTACTATAATATTGTAAATCAAGACATTGCAAACACTTCTGCCCCAGCCATTTTCCTTACGGCATCGGCAATAGCCGCGGCGTCGAACCGGCACTCGGCCCAAAGCTCCGGTTGTTCACCATGCTCAATAAACCGGTCGGGAACTCCCAGCCGTGTAATGGCGGCCTGATAGCCGTGATCAATCATGAATTCGGCGACAGCACTACCAAAGCCTCCCTGGATGGCGTGATCCTCAACAGTTATTATTTTTTTAAACCTTGAAAAAATATCATGCAGTAATTCGGCGTCAAGCGGTTTCACAAAACGCAAGTCGTAATGTGCGGGATGAAAGCCTTCGTTATCGAGACGGCTGCAAGCTTCAACAGCAAAGTTTCCGGGATGACCTATGGTGAGAATTGCAACTTCTTCTCCCTCCCGAACCATTCTTCCTTTTCCGGTTTCTATCTTTTTGAGAGGCGTTCTCCATTCAGGCATAACACCGTTACCTCTTGGGTAGCGAATGGCGTAGGGTCCTTTATGAAGCGTTGCACTGTACATGAGGTTGCGTAATTCTTCCTCATTCATGGGTGCCGATACTACCATATTCGGGATGCACCTGAAGTAAGCATAATCAAAAACACCATGGTGCGTTGGTCCGTCCGCTCCGGCTAAACCACCCCGGTCGAGACAAAAAATTACATGCAGATTCTGGAGTGCCACATCATGTACTACCTGATCATACGCCCTCTGCATAAACGAAGAATAGATATTGCAAAACGGAATCAATCCGCTTGTTGCCATACCGGCCGAAAAAGTTACCGCATGCTGTTCTGCAATTCCAACATCAAACGCACGGTCGGGCATAACCTTCATCATAATGTTGAGCGAACATCCTGACGGCATTGCCGGCGTAACACCAACAATTTTTTTATTTTTTTCTGCTAACTCTACAATGGTATGTCCGAATACATCCTGATACTTCGGAGGCTGCGGTCCATTTTTGACAGGCTTAAAAATTTCACCTGTAATTTTGTCAAACAAACCGGGTGCATGCCACTTAGTCTGATCTTTCTCTGCTAATTCAAAACCCTTTCCCTTAACGGTTACACAATGTAAAATTTTAGGACCCGGAATATCTTTTAAGTCCTTCATTATTTTTACGAGGTGCTTCACATCATGTCCGTCAATGGGTCCGAAGTAACGGAAGCGGAGCGCCTCAAATAAATTGCTTTGGCGTAAGAGTGCCGACTTGACGGCGTTTTCAACCTTTTGTGCAATGGCCTGAGCGTTGGGACCAAACTTGCTTATTTTACCAAGTATATTCCAGATCTCGTCCTTAACCTTATTGTAAGTATGGGAAGCCGTAACGTCGGCAAGATATTCTTTGAGCGCCCCAACATTGGGGTCAATGCTCATGCAATTGTCGTTCAGAATTACCAGCAAATTGGAGTTTTCGACACCCCCGTGGTTCAGCCCCTCAAAGGCCATTCCCGCCGTTAGAGCGCCGTCACCAATAACTGCTACATGCTGCCGGGTAGTGTTTCCCTGCAGCCGCGAACCTACGGCCATGCCGAGAGCAGCCGAAATGGAGGTGGAAGAATGGCCAACGCCAAACGTATCATACTCACTTTCAGACCTTTTAGGGAATCCGGAAATTCCTTTATAAATCCGGTTCGTATGGAATACTTTGCGGCGATCTGTAAGTATTTTGTGGCCATATGCCTGGTGGCCCACATCCCAAACCAGTTGATCATCGGGAGTATTAAAAACATAATGAAGCGCAACGGTAAGTTCAACAACCCCTAAGCTGGCACCAAAATGCCCGCCGTTAACCGATACAATATCAATAATATACTGCCGTAACTCATCGCAAACCTGCTTCAATTTAGCTTCTTTAAGCTTACGCAGATCAGCAGGCACATCAATGCTCCTGAGTAGTTTTCCTGGTTTGACTTCCATTGCCGGTAAGGGAATGTTACAAAGTTACAGATTTTGGGCCGTTCAGCCTAAAGGAATGGCTATGAAAAGGCGTAAATTGGATAACAAACTCTTCTCTCAAAAGGTTTAGTGTGCAACACCTTAAATATAGTATTCTCATTTTGTTACCGGTGATTCGCTCCACATAAAATGGCCGGACTTTTTAGAACAGGGAATTGAGGGCAACTGAAACTGCGTACCTTTGAGCCCACAAAAAATTAAGAGATGAAATTTGCAACCAAGGCTATTCATGCCGGACAAGAACCTGATCCGGTAACAGGTGCTATTATGACACCCATTTACCAAACTTCAACCTATGTTCAGGAATCTCCGGGTAAAACAAAAGGGTATTCTTATGCACGTGGGAAAAACCCAACCCGGTCGGCACTCGAAAAATGTTTAGCCGCGCTCGAAAATGCAAAACACGGATTGTGTTTTTCAAGTGGAATGGGGGCATCGGATGCAATTATAAAACTGCTGAAACCCGGGAGTGAAGTAATTGCCACACGTGATTTGTACGGCGGAACCTACCGGATGTTCACTAAAGTTTTCGCTCAATACAACATCAAATTTCATTTTGTTGATTTGTATGACGCTTCCAATATTAAAAACTACCTGAATGAAAACACAAAATTAATTTGGGTTGAAACGCCTACTAACCCGATGATGCAAATTATCGACATCGAAGCCTGCGGTAAAATAGCAGAGGAAGCCGGCATTACTTTGGTGGTCGATAACACATTCGCGTCTCCCTATCTTCAAAATCCACTGGCCTTGGGTGCACATATTGTTTTGCATTCGGTAACAAAATATCTCGGTGGTCACAGCGATGTGGTTATGGGGGCTTTATGCTTGAACGACGATCAGCTTTATGAAAAGCTGGCGTTTATTCATAATTCGTGTGGCGCTACTCCCGGACCAATGGATAGCTTTTTGGTTTTAAGGGGATTGAAAACATTGCAGGTACGGATGGAACGCCATTGCAGTAATGGAAAGGCAATCGCTCACTTTTTACGCAACCATCCCAAAATTGATAAAGTGTACTGGCCCGGATTCGAAGACCATCCAAACCACATGATAGCAAAGGAACAGATGCGCGACTTTGGAGGGATGATCTCATTTACAATGAAAGGCGACAATATTGATGAGGCATTCAGAATGGCCTCCTCTGTAAAAATATTTTCGCTTGCCGAATCATTAGGGGGTGTGGAATCACTGCTCGGACATCCGGCAACCATGACACATGCCTCTATTCCAAAGGAAGAACGGCTCAAATCAGGTGTAACAGATTCACTCATTCGTCTGAGTGTCGGCATTGAAGATATAGAAGATCTGATTGACGACCTTAAACAGGCGCTGGGATAAATAACCCCAATAGCTCAACAGCAACATATCCCGGAACTTCATCCGGGATTTTTTTTATACCCGGAGACCGAAATGCCGAGAGTCGCGTTTAAACAGTTAATTAGTTTATAAAAGCAAACTATAAAATGGTTTGTCAATTCGGTTCCCGGTTTTTGTAAATTGAACAGGGGGTTGTATATTCACATTGGATTAAAATAACAACTATATCATTTCAACCATGAATCAAAAAGCAACTTCCGGCTTTATGGGTCTGCTGAGTGCAGGTGCTGTAATCATGAATATTCTGTTTGTATTGTGGATTCTTTACAACGGGATTAACGAAAACTTTCAGGGAACACCGGTTGAAAAGGCCTCTTATCTCGCACTTATGCTGTTGCTGGCCACCAATGCTTTTCTGTTGTTGCGAAAACCGCAAGCCTCAAAGTAAATAATATCAATTTTAAATTGGAGCAAGTATTCACTTTTTAGGAAAAATCATTTTTTCTGTCTGAAGAATTCTTTTAATTTAGTTCATTATTCAACTATCAGATCGTAGCTTTTGGGCCGGTATTTTGAATCATAAATATGCTTATTCATTGTTTAAACTGCGGACATTTGGTCGAGGGCAATTATTGCCCCCAATGTGCCCAGGCTGCAAAAACAGGAAGAATAACCTGGAAATCCTTTTTGTCGGAGGGGTTTAAAACATTAACACACGCAGAGAAAAGTATTTTCGGCACCTCCTGGCAACTGCTGATACGTCCCGGAAAAGTGCTCGACGAATACCTTTCCGGCAAACGAAAAAAATACCAGTCACCGGTTTCCTTCTTCCTGGTTTGGGTAACCATTACCATTCTGGTTCACAGGATGATCTTAGCTCATTCCGGATTTCATCCCGTATTTATGGAAGGACTGACCTTTAAACACCCTGAGAGTATCAAGCTGTTTATCACACATGGCGAATGGCTTTATCTCCTCACGTTTCCTGTAAGCGCGGCAATATTTTATTTTATGCTTGGCCGGCCCCTGTATACTTATATCGAATCAATAGTAGTTACTATGTATGCATTTTCCGAAGTGTACTTGTTCTACGTTTTATGTTATCTGATTGGAGGCGGTTTATTTTCACTAAATGTACTGCACTGGGGATTTTATTTGTTTCAGATTATTATTTCTCTCGCATATAGTTTGTGGACGCTGATCGATTTATTTTCAACTAAAGGAATCCGCTATTTGTGGCTCAGAGTTATTGTTTATTTGATATTGAACCTGATTATTGTTTTACGGTTTCTGGAATTTTTGAGTGACTTGTGGGTAAATCTGGAATCCTCAGGGAGCGTTTAATCAAAATGATTAGTTATTATTAATAATAAGCAACCGGTTTTCTCTCATACATTTCCCGGGTGGGTAAATTAGTATGAACCTTGTTGCGTAAGTCCTTGCGGGCAACCCGTATTAATTTACTGTAAGAATTTTTCCTTATCCATTTGGAAATCTCCTTTCCGGTGGGACGATTATTTTTGCTGAGTTCATTTCCCTTTGTCATTAATATTAATCCCGAAGGCAAATCCGTTTCATGTTCCAATTTTATTAAATCAACCAGCGCCGCAGCCATCATTTCCGACAGCTGTCCGATGCCACCTATAACCTGTGGCCATCCAAAGAAAAACAAGCCTTTGTAATCAGAATATACCGAATATCCGTAACAAAGTAAATTCTGTCCTCTTGTTCTGCTCAGTTCTTCGGGCAAAAAAGGGAAGCTCAGTTTGTATCCGGTGGCCATTACTACCAAATCAAATTCCTCTTCCGATTTGTCCGAAAACCGTATGGTGTTCCCGGCGCAATCGCTGATTCCCGGCTTAACTTTTACACGTCCATGTCGCAGGTAGTAAGGGAATTCCTCACTCATGGTTGGTAATTTCTGAAGCGGCCTGTGTTGTGGCTTTGCCATCTTGTAATCGGAGTATGCACCGAACGATAAACGTACCAGCAGTTTTATCAGATAGGGTTTCAGTAAATCAGGCATACCGCCTCCCAGTTTACTGAGAGGTTTGCCAAAAAAAGCCTTTGGAATAATCCAGGGGCTCTCCCGCATGCTAAGCACCGCTTTTGCCCCGTAACGGGCGGCTTCACATGCAATATCGACAGCTGAATTTCTGCTGCCAACTACAAGTACTTTCTTTCCGGTAAGTTGTGAACCGTTTTTGTAATCTTTGGAATGAAGTACAGTTCCTTCAAAATTCCCCGGCAGTTCCGGAATGTTTCTGTCCCAGTGGTGACCATTGCAAATAATTACGCCGGTATAAATTTTAGTTATGCCATTATTAAATTGAACACTCCATGAATTATCACTTTCGGCAGTAATCCAGGTAACACTGGTATTGAATTGAATCATTGAACGTAGGCCAAATGAATCTGCAAAATCATTATAATATTTCAGCATTTGTTTAGCCGATAGAAAATCGGGATAGGATTCCGGCATTTGAAATGCAGGATATTCCATGGTGCTTTTATCGGCATCTGTATAAACCGAATCATACACCCCATGAAACCAGTTCCCGCCAAGGTTCGAGTCAGCTTCGGCGTGTTCATATTCAATACCGGCTTCCTTCATGTACTTGGCCATAATTAATCCGCATGGACCTGCTCCTATAATCAAGTATTTCATGCTTTTTAAGAATTTGAATGTTGTGTGTCAAAATGATTTTCACTGTATTTATTCCCGGGGTCTGAAAACAACAGCCGAAATTTATTGAATACCCCGGGCTGTAATCGTACAAAATTCCAGATCCTTTTGTATTCGGAAAATACGATACTCGTTATCTTATTGTCCTTTGTACCGGTTGTTATTCCATAAACAGGAGGCTCCGATTCGGAACAAAATGTCCCAAACATCCTGTCGAAAATGATAAAGAGTCCGCCAAAATTTTTGTCAATGTATATCTTGTTGGAGCCGTGGTGTACCCGGTGATGAGATGGGGTATTCATAAACCATTCAAGCGGCCCCAATTTTCCAATAAGGCGCGTATGAAGTAAAAACTGATATAAACTGGTGAAATTATCAATGAACAAAATCATGTATGGATTAAATCCGATCCAGCATAACGGAGCCCAAAATAAAAAGCGGTAACTCAAATGAATGAAGTGATTCCTTACCCCAACCGAATAATTATAATATTTGGAAGAGTGATGCACAGAATGGTTGGCCCAAAAAATCCACCAGATGTGGCCCAGGTAATGAAATAAATAAAAAACCAGGTCGCATGCAAGTATTGCAAATAACCAAACAAGAGGGGAGCTTCCTAAATCAATTAAACGGTAGTTATATAAAAGAGAGAAAAACAGTAATGCAACAACTTTAAAAAACATCCCTGCACCAATAACCAGCAGTCCGGTTGCGAAATTATTCAACGCATCTTTCTTGTTATATAATTCGAGGCTCTCCCGGTAGTTTATTATTATTTCTGCCAGGATAACAATTAAAAGTATAGGGATGGATATGATTCCAATGTCAGGCATGACTTTTTGTTTTAATACTTGTGGATAAACATCGAACAGAAGTATGGATTAGTCTTTGTTTCACATCAAAAGTGCTGACTCCCCTGAGAAATTCATAATTGATTTCTGCATGATTTCCCGACTTTTTTGCGAGAATCAGTATCACTTTTCAGATGGGTTGAAGTTTTAATAAATAGACGCATTAAATAACATGACGGGTTTCAAATAAGTATTTTTTGCAAATACACCGGAATGCGTTCCTGAATCGCTGCAGAAAAAATTTAAACTTTTTATACGAATGTGTATTCGGGAATGTCACGTATGCTGTCAAACTCACTAAACAAAATCGTATTCAATTTATAATTCGGCCGAATCCGCTACCTTTGGCCCGTTCAAAAGCACTAAAATGCCCTCTTCACGATTCGCAGTTATTGGCCTTGGTCAGTTTGGAAACGCAATTGCCCGCACCCTCTCTCAACGTGGCGCCGAAGTTTTGGCCATTGATAGCGATGAGGAGCATATCGAGTCCATCAAAGATGATGTAGCCTATGCCGTTTGTATGGATGCCACCGATATGAAAGCCTTGCGCATGCAAAATGTCCAGGATCTGGATGCTGTGGTGGTGGCCATTGGCGATGATTTTGAAGCCCTTATGCTTTGTGTAGTACAGCTTATGGAGCTGAAAGTCAAGCGTATAATGGCGCGCGCAAACGGGAAAAGCCAATTTATGATCCTTGAGAAAATAGGAGTTCAGGAAATATTGTCTCCCGAAAATGACGTTGGACTTGCGGTAGCCGAGCGACTGTTAAACCCGACAATTATCACCTCGTTGTCGTTACCCGATGACTACCAGATTGTAGAAGTTAAAACTCCCAGAACCATGGTCAACAGAAGTCTGGGCGATATCAGTCTGAGAAGCAAATACAACCTGAACCTTATTACTATTAAACGGGAAACAGCTCATACCGATGGTAAAGAGACACACATTTTGGGTGTGCCCGGACCCGAAACGGTTCTGGAAGAAACCGACACCATTATCGTTTTTGGTTTAAGTCGTGATATTGAGAGGTTTATACAAATCAACGTATAGCCGGAAGCTGCCTGCCTGCTTTATCCGTTTTTGAATGCTTTGTATGCCGGAGGTCAGTTGCCTTACTAACGGTATCTTATCCATTCAGTATCAGCAAGTATTTCCTACCTTTGATGCCCCGTCAGAGCTTCCTTCCACGGGTTATTTCTGACGACTCCACCTCTTAATTAATTTTATCATGAAAAGACTGTTTTACGCAACCTGTTTTTTATTCTTAGTAGCCCTCGTTGGTCTAAATAACAAAGTTGTTGCCGGTCCCGGCGACACCACTGTTGTGCAGACTTTTTATTATGATACCACCATGCGTGCAGGGGAATTTTTATTTCCTTCTGATACGGCCATTCATTACGAAAAAATTATCATGCTGTACAGTATGCGTTGCAAAGACGGGCTTGTGAGCACATCTTCCAATACCAATCTCGGATGTGGCGAGTGGGATTACAATTGTTACACATTTGTTGTTGACTCTTCTCAAACCGATTCGTTGCGGACCACTGCAAGTTCCTATCTGATCAGCGGTGTTACCGATACGGTATTTAATTATACCATTCAGCCATTGTATGCTTACACGCAATACAATCAACAACAAATAACATATACAAACACATTGAATGAAACAACCGCAGTAGTCGGAGCCGGTTCTGCATCTCTTACATTTCCATTAGGTGCTTCCGCCCCCGTAAGCCGGACGCAGTTTTTGTGGACTGCCGGTGAGCTCACATCTGCCGGGTTTACTGCTGACTCTATAACAGGTATTCGTCTCGACTTGCAATCGTTGGGAAGTTCTTTAAATAACCTGCGTATTCGTTTTAAGAATACCACTCAAACAGCTCTCAACGGAGCAGCTCCGGAACTAACCGGATTTACCGAAACCTATTTTCTAAACACAACTCTTCCCGGAACAGGAGTGCAATCCTTTAATTTTCATACCCCATTCTGGTGGGACGGCGTATCAAATATTATTGTTGAGTTTTCATACAGCAATACCGCTCCCGGAACCGATAATACGGTAGCAGGTGATGTTACCGGATTTACATCGGCAATTACATCCGCCGGTGCCGATCGTTATATTGCATTTAATAACAACACCTCTATTTTAAAGTTGAATACAGGGTTCAACAGTACTGTCACCAATGAAATCACCATTGCATTTTGGGTCTATGGTGATCCTGCGAACCTTCCTGCAAAAACCTCCATCATGGAAGCGTATGATGCTTCAGGAAAACGCCAGGTGAATATGCACCTTCCCTGGAATGACAGTAACATTTACTGGGATTGTGGTAACGATGGAACCGGTTACGACCGGATCAATAAACTAGCCACAGCATCTGAAATAGCCGGGCAGTGGAATTTTTGGACGTTCACAAAAAATGCTACCACCGGCGACATGAAAATTTATCTGAATGGAAATCTCTGGCATAGCGGAACAGGCAAAACCAAGCCAATAGATATACAACAGTTTGTTGTAGGCAATGGCATTGGTTCAGGTGCGGGCTATTATGGCAAATTTGATGAACTGAGTATCTGGAACAAAGAACTTTCTCAGTCAGCGATCCAGCTGCTGATGGCGGGCGATATTACTCCCTCAAATCCCGACTACGCTTTTCTGAAATTATACCACCAGTTCAATGAACCCACCGGTACCACCGCTGTGGATGCATCTTTAAATGGATACAACGGCGAGCTTATTAATCCAACCCGGTACAGTCATAACGGCACCACTCTTTTCAGGAATTTTGCCGAATCGGCCATCCGCCCGAATACCACTTTTGTGAGTGGTAATTATGTGAAAAATATTCTTGTTACCCAGGTGCTCGATTCAGTTGCAATTCCGGCGGTCTCTGTCCAGTCATTTGCAGTGGATGCTTCCGGACATTCATTGCAGGCAATTGACACCCTGTTTGTATGGCCTGCAGGGTACTCTTATATATTTGATGAAAATGGAATCGTAATAGATTCCATTGCTGCCCCTGCTCAAAATACGGTTAATGTAACTCCACTTACCTATTATAATGTACGGCCAATGTACATGGAGCTAATCAACTTTATTACGCCTTATGGAATAAACCTGAATCTGGATGGATTAAATGGTAAAACATGGGCATTTGATGTCACCGATTTTGCTCCCGTGTTAAAAGGAATGAGGCATTTGGAAATGCGCGATGGAATCAACCAGGAGGATATCGATATTAAATTTGTTTTTTACGAAGGCACACCTCCGCGGGATATTAAATCCGTTTCAGAAATTTGGCCCAGCGGATCATGGGTTTCCCCATCGTACAATGATATTCTCAGCGATAAATATTTTGAACCCAGAGACATTGTACTTGATGCGAATGCATCCCAGTTTAAAATCAGATCCGCTATCAGCGGTCACGGTCAGCAAGGTGAGTTTACACCGCGTACACATATTATAAAACTCAATAACACGATAAACTTCTCACGTTCGGTTTGGAAAGAATGTGCAACGAATCCGATCTATCCTCAGGGCGGTACCTGGGTATATGACAGGGCCGGGTGGTGCCCGGGGGCGGCTGTTGATTTAAAAGAGTTTGAAATTACACCGAACGTTACTCCCGGACAAACCATAAATCTGGATTACTCCTTGCCGGTTATCAGCAATCCCGGAGCTTCAAATTACCGAATCAATAATCAACTTGTAAGTTATGGTCCTCCTAATTTCACCCTGGATGCCGCAGTCGATTATATCAAAACACCATCAAAAAGAGTTGAATTTGAACGGTTGAATCCATTGTGTAACGAACCTGTTATTGCGATCAAAAACACCGGCTCAACAAACCTTACTTCGTTAACAATTACCTACGGAAGAAAAGGCGGAACAATGTCTACGTACAACTGGTCAGGCAACCTGGCATTTCTGCAATCCATTGAAGTGGCGCTTCCTCAGCCCGCATGGCTCTCCTCTTCGGTAAACGAATTTGTCGCTTATGTCAGTAATCCGAACGGCGGCACCGATCAGTATGCCTATAACGACACGTTAACTTCCGCATTTAATACTCCGGCACAATTATCAAATTACCTGGTGTTTGAATTAAAAACCAATAACCTGCCCGCGCAAAATTCCTATACCCTTAAAGACGCGCAGGGAGGAACAATTATTACACGCAGCAGTTTATCGGCTAATACGGTATACAGAGATACCGTTAACTTGCTGAACGATTGTTACATTGTTTCATTGAACGATGCGGGTGATGACGGACTTACCTGGTGGGCTAACTCCTCACAGGGCAGCGGCTATTTCCGTATCCGGAATGCAAATTCAGGAGTTGTTGAAATGACATTTAATTCGGATTTCGGCGACAACATCTATCAGCAGTTTACCGTAGGTTATGTATTACCGGTTCCTGAGGTGAATGCACCTATTCAATCTTTCCGGGTATTCCCTAATCCGGCCTCCGACATTTTGAATACAGAATTTTCAATGCCCCTCAATAGTAAACTGAAAATTCGGTTAATGAATGTTTTGGGAAGTCAGATACTTTCCGAAACAGTAACGGCTACCCAACCGGTAGAAAAATTTGAACTGGATGTCTCTTCCGTAGAAAGCGGTATTTATTATGTGATTGCTGAGAGCGGCACCAACCGCGAGGTACGGAAAGTGGTAATTACCAGATAAAAAACAATGCGACTATTCAACGGTTGGCCATTGCTGATCTGAATAAAAAAAACAGGCTCCAGGGCCTGTTTTTTTATTTGAAGTATTCAGAAAAACAAATCGGAACTACCTTGGTTCGTCATCGTTGTCGGAATAGGAATCAGGTTCGGGTTTGGAAGGCGTAACTAAAACTTTATAGAAAAAATATGCTGTAATGGAGGATACAATCACCATAACAGTTATCATAAGTATTAATGCTGATGCGTTCATGCTATTACCCTCCCGTGTTTTTTACGATTTATATGCGCTTTATAAACAAGTACAGAAATAAAGATAAATAGACATAATAAAAGTACACGTGCCACATTTGCATAAAACAAGTTTTCTTGCAGTGAATAAATTACTGCAGGATCTGTAGCGGCAGCAATTTGTTCTTTCAGTCCGCTGTTGCTGATTTGTTTAATGATGGAAGAGTTGTCAAGCGCCCATCCGTTGGAAAAGGCCCCTACCCAGTCATTGTTTTTTGGAGTTATCAGCGATCCTATAAAAACAAATAACAACAATAATGGCGTCACCCATTTGATAATATACCGGTAGATGCCCGGAACCCGGATATCACCTCCCTGATTTATTTCTTTCCACCCCTTATCCATACCAAATACCCAAGCAAACAGTACCGTTTCAAACAATGCGAATACTACCAGTGAAACAGTTCCTGCCCAGTAATCATATTCGTTAAATACACCCTGCTGAAAAAACAGCACCGTAGGAATTCCCATTGCAAGCGTAATCAATCCGAAAGTAAAAGCGCCCTTTTTTTGCTGCCATCCAAATTCATCACGCATGAATCCCATCCAGGGTGTTCCCATAGCAAGCGAAGAGGTAATTCCTGCAAAGAACAAAAGTCCAAACCACATTACACCGGCAATCATTGAAAGAAGAGGACCCCATTGTTCAAATAAATAGGGCATGGTTTGAAACGCCATTCCAAAACCTGCATTTTCCTTTAACCAGTCAACACCAAGATAGCCTGCTGCAATCGGAATAACAATTAAACTGCCGAGCACCACTTCAACAAATTCATTCATGAATCCGGCTGAAACGGCATTCAGGGCAATATCATCTTTGGAACGTAAATAGGCAGCATAACACTGAATAGATCCCATTCCTACAGAAAGTGTAAAGAAAATCTGACCCGCAGCAGCGAGCCATACTTTAGGATTATAAAGAGAATCGTATTGCGGGGTCCATAAAAAATTTAAACCCTCCCAGGCACTTGCAGTCGGATGTTCGGGGGTTGCACCGGATGTTCCCAGTGTTAATCCTTTAAAAGCGAGAAATACGCCAAACAAAATCAAAAGCGGCATACCAATTTTGGCAACTTTTTCCACCCCCTTTAATCCGCGGGAGAGGATATACGTGTTCAGCACGAGACATACAACATAAAAAAGTACAGCTTCATAAGGAATGCCGGTTGTGCTGTGCGCAATATCAACATAAGTACCAAAAAAGGCTGCTACCTGTCCCTGCGTCATGTTGTCAAATGTCCCTGCAATCGAATGATACACATATGACATCGTCCAGCTTTCAATGTAACAATAGTAAGCCGCAACTGCTATGTTGGTGAAGATGCCAAACACGCCGATATATTTCCACAAACTGCGCTTATCCATACTTTGCAAAATGAAAGGAGTGGAATGACTTCCTTTTTTGCCGCCAAGTCTTCCCGACGACCACTCAATCCAAAGCAGTGGAATACCCATTAAAAGAAAACAAATCAAATAGGGGATAATAAAGGCACCACCCCCGTTTTGAACAGCCTGAACAGGAAATCGGAGGAAGTTTCCAAGCCCTACAGCATTACCCGCCATAGCCAGCACCAGCCCTACCCGTGACCCCCAGGATTCTTTTTGTGACATAAGATTATTACAATTTTGGTCAAATATATATGCAAGATGCTCAGAATCAAAATTATTTCTATCCCATATAGGTGCTCCTATCCAGACGCCTTAATGGATTTACCCGATTGTGACAAACCATCTTTGAAATGGCAACTTTTAACACTAAATTTGGGGTGCAGTTGGGGGGTACTTAAAACTACAAAGTGATGAAAGCCAGGATGTTTGATCTTATATCAGGCATCCCGTTTTTGTCTGAACAACTTCCACTTCTGCCAATTGTTACTCAATAAACTCTTAAACCCAAATCATAAATGAAACAACTTATTATTCGGTTGTGTGCATTAATTACAGCAGTTCTGCCCTTGGCAACATTTGCACAAACAACTGAACCTCAGCATGATAAGTGTCTAACAGAGATTCTTTATCGTGAAAGAATAATTACCCATCCTGAATATGCCGAAGCTCAGGCACAACTCGAAAGAGAGACTGAAGCGTACGTGCCCCAATATATGGCCGCACATCAGCCGGGTGCGAATCACCGAAGCGCATCAGTGGTAAGAATTATCCCCGTTGTATTCCACGTGATTCACGAAGGAGGCGCTGAAAATATTTCAATGGCGCAGATTCAGGATCAGATTGATATATTGAATCAGGATTACAGAAGGCAGAATGCCGATACGGTTAACACTCCATCCGTTTTCCAGTCATTATCCGGCGATTCCGAAATTGAATTTCGTCTGGCAACAAAAGACCCTAACGGCAATTGTACCGATGGGGTGGTTCGCGTTTACAGCAGTTTAACCAATAATGCCCGTGATGAGGTAAAAGCAGTTAGTTACTGGCCAAGTAACATGTACCTAAATATTTGGGTAGTAAAATCTATTCGTAATGTAAACGGCACGCCCGGAACAGTAATCGGATTTGCACAATTTCCGGGCGGCGGCCCTGCAAATACCGATGGCGTAGTGGTGGTTCACAGTTTCACCGGATCAATCGGTACTGCCGCAAGTAGTGGCGGAGCAGGAAGAACAGCTACACATGAAGTTGGGCACTGGTTAAATCTCCGTCATATCTGGGGCGACGATAACGGAGCCTGTACAGGAAGCGACTTTGTTGCTGATACACCCAATCAGGCCGATATGAATTTCTCAACTTGTCCTAACTGGCCTAAGATATCCTGCAGCAACGGACCGGATGGTGAGATGTTCACGAATTATATGGACTACACGCAAGGGAACTGCCAGAATCAATTTTCTATTGGACAGGCAGCCAGGATGAATGCTGCACTCAGTTCTTCAACGTCAGGACGAAATAATCTGTGGACCCCCGCTAATTTGTTTGCTACCGGAACCGACGGCACACCTCCGTCACTTTGTGCTCCCATTGCCGCCTTTCCTGACAATGTCCGCTATATCTGCGAAGGGACTACGATAAACTTTACCGATGGATCCTATAATGGAATTGTTGATACTTATACCTGGGATTTCCCCGGCGGGACGCCATCAACTTCTTCGGTTCAAAATCCTTCAATTCAATATAACACTGCAGGTGTATACGATGTTACCCTTACAACTTCAAATGCCACAGGCAGTTCTTCCGTTACCCACAATGGAATAATTATAGTTGAGCCGGCTATTGGAGTAAACGGAGTTCCCTATTATGAAAGTTTTGAAAACATAAGTTTCCCCGGAAACGACTGGATTATTTCAAATGACAACGGAAACACCTGGGAACAAAATACCCTTGCTGCAAAAACCGGGGCGAATTCAATTTATATCAACAACTATTCAGGCAACCCTAACGGAGCAGTTGACGTGTTTGTAACACCAACCTACAATTTGTCCTGGGTAACTGCCGCCAACATGACCTTTGAACTTGCTGATGCAATAAGAGCCACTACCTCAACTGATAATCTTAGGGTGTTTGTATCTGTTTCTTGCGGACAACTATGGGCACAGCGCTACAACAAATCGGGCGCTAATCTGGCTACTGCCGGATTAATCAGCTCCCCGTTTTTCCCTAATGCAAATCAATGGAGAACTGAATCGGTGAGCTTGTCGAGCAGTTCCTATTGGAATCAGCCTAATGTGCGATTCAAATTCGAATACACACAGAACACCGGAAACAACATCTTTATTGATGACATTAACTTGTCGGGAACCGTTGGGGTGAATGAAGTTCTGGAACAGTCACTGGATTTGGAAGTATACCCCAATCCTGCCGCATCACAGGCAACAGTATCATTTACCATCACCGGCAAAATGGATGTTGCTGTAGATGTAATTGATATGCTTGGAAAAACAGTGAATAATATTGCGGCCGCCAATCTTGAAGCAGGAGATTATCAGTTTGAACTGCCTGCAGGACTTGCTCCCGGTATTTATTCAGTCAGAGTATCTGCCGGAGGATACCCGGTAACTAAAAAAATCGTGATCTATTAAACAATCAGTTTATAAATAATTAATGATGAAGAAATTCATAATTGCAAGTGCGGCATTTGTCGCACTTGCTTTTTTATCTTACGGGCAGCAATACCGCGTTTGTTCTGCCAGCGAAATGATAGAACAGGCAAAACAGGCTGATCCCGGTTATGCCGGCCGACTTGCCGCACTTGAACAGCAGACGCAGCAATATGTTCAGCAACATGCTCAGCAGCGTACAGCAGGAACCGTTCTGTTTACAATTCCTGTTGTATTTCACATCATTCATAATTACGGTGGCGAAAATATAAGTAAGGCTCAGGTGCTTGATGCAGTTGATATTCTCAATAAGAGCTTTCAAAAATTATATGCCGACAGCGTTATCGTATGTTCTGTTTTCAGACCTATTATTGCTGATGTACAGGTTCAGTTCAGACTGGCACAAATCGATCCCAACGGGAATTGTACCGATGGCATTACGCGTACCGTTTCTTCACTTACCTATTCGGCAGGCGACAATGTTAAACAGCTTATTGACTGGCCGGCAGATAAATATTTTAATATTTGGGTAGTATCAAATATTGCCAGCGGCGCCGCCGGATATGCCTACTATCCGGGAATTGCAGCCGGCATAGACGGAGTGGTAATTCGTCACGACTATACCGGAAGCATCGGCACCAGCAACGGCTCAAACTATTCAGCACGTTCGCTTGCACACGAAACCGGCCACTGGCTTAATTTGTCCCATACCTGGGGAAGCACAAACAGCCCCGGTGATCCGGCGAACTGCTCCAACTCCGATTTTGTTGCCGACACACCCACCACCGTTGGAGTAGCTAATTTTTCATGCGATACGGCTCAGGTAACTTGTAACTCCCTCGACAACGTGCAGAACTATATGGATTATGCAGGCTGCCACTATATGTTTACCGAAGGACAAAAAATGAGGATGCACGCTGCACTGAACAGCAATACCGGCGACAGAGATAATTTGTGGAGCCAGTCCAATTTAATTGCTACCGGCACAAACGATGGATATGTTCCTGTAGCTTGTGCTCCTATTGCAGATTTTAACAGGAACAAAAAGTTTATCTGTACCGGCACAACCTTAACCTTCGATGATTTGTCATGGCACGGTGATCCCAGCTCATGGCAATGGGATTTTCCCGGAGGATCACCTTCCAGTTCGACTGCGCAAACACCTCAGGTGCAATATAACACACCTGGAATATACGATGTAACACTGACTGTGGATAATGCTGCCGGAAATTCCAGCATTACCGGACAAGGAATCATAATCGTAAGCCCTGCTACAGGTGTTAATGCTGTTCCTTTTACGGAAGATTTTGAATCAATCACGTTTCCTTCCGGAAGCGATTGGCTGGTTGAAAACAGCAATGGGAATGCATGGGGAATTTCTTCCGATGCATCTTTCAGCGGATCAAAATCAATGAAAATCAATAATTATTCCGGCAACCCGAATGGTTCTGAGGACGCTTTCATTACCCCGGGATATAACTTTACAAATATTACCAATGCAGGGATGACTTTTCGCCTTGCGTTTGCTGCGCGATCTGCCAGCAGCACCGATCAGTTAAAAGTTTATGCATCCAATAATTGCGGAAACAGCTGGAATGTACGTTATACTAAGGACGGACTTAATCTGTCAACCGGTGGAATCATTTCCGGTAATTTTATTCCCAATAGCAATCAATGGAGGCTTGAAAATGTAGGACTCAATACGGTTTCATATAACAACTCTCCGAGTGTTCGGTTTAAATTTGAATATTTGCAGAATACCGGAAATAATATTTACATCGACGATATAAATATTACCGGGGTTTCAACGGTTGGTATACAGGATGTGGAATTTCTGGCTACTCTTAATGTGTATCCCAATCCTGCATCAACTTCAGCAAACGTAGCTTTCAGTCTTGCCGCTGCTGCCGATGTTAAGGCTGAAGTGCTTGATATAGCCGGAAGAACCGTTGCGGTTTTGTGTAGTGAGAAACTTATGTCCGGAGCGCATACATTTACATTTGGCGAAAAACTCGCAAAAGGAACCTACTTTGTTCGTGTTGTGATTGACGGAAGCCCGATAACAGAGAAAATTGTATTTACCAACTGATTCACCACTTAGCGTGTCGACGCCAAGAGGATTCAAAATAAAAGTCAGGTATATTGTTTATGCCACTCCTGATAAGGTTTTTGATGCCCTTACACAAGAAGCTCAAATTGGTGAGTGGTGTGAAAACGGAGGATTTATTGAGCCTCATTCAGGCGGTAAAGTGAATCTGTTCGGCACCTGGATAACCGGTTCTGTGATCCAATTCAATAAAAAGAAGAAACAGTTATCGTATACCTGGAAGCCGTCAGAGTGGGATGTAAAAACGAAGCCGTCAGTAGTGGAGTTTACTTTTCAGCCGCATGCCGCAGGTACCGAACTTACCATTGATCATTCTGAACTTCCTACACAGAAGGAGGCCGCAGAACATGAAAAAGGTTGGGTCGATTATGTACTTGATCCCTTGAATGATTATTTCACCCACTGAAACGGGGTGATGGCCTATCGGCTGCCCGCTACACTCTTGTTTGCCAGCTGTCCGCAGGCGGCATCAATATCTTTACCTCTGCTTCGGCGAAGATTTACCTGAAATCCGTTTCGCCATAAGATATTTTTAAAAGCCTCAAGTCGTGTTTCTGTTGTCTGCTGAAAGGCTCCCCCATCAATAGGGTTGTATTCAATCAGATTTATTTTTACCGGAACAATTTTCGCAAACTCCGCTAATTCACGTGCGTCGGCAGCACTATCATTAAAATCCTTAAAAACAATATACTCGTAAGTAACCGCATTACCTGTTTTTTGATGGTAGTATATCAACGCTTCCCGGAGTGAAGAAAGCGAGTTATGCTCATTGATTGGCATAATCTTATTTCGTTTTTCATCATTGGCTGCATGTAGCGATAATGCAAGATTAAATTTTACCTGATCGTCGCCAAGCTTCTTAATCATTTTAGCGATGCCGGCTGTACTCACTGTAATTCTGCGCTGAGCCATACCTAAACCGGGCTGTGAGGTAATCAGTTCAATGGAACGCAATACATTATTATAATTCAGGAGTGGTTCTCCCATTCCCATATACACAATGTTTGAAAGCGGAATAGAATAGTTGTCAGCCGCCTGTTTACGTATCATTGCTACCTGATCGTAAATTTCTCCCGCGTCAAGATTGCGGATACGGTCCAGACGGCCGGTAGCACAAAATTTACATGTTAAGCTGCATCCTACCTGCGACGATACACACGCAGTCATACGTTCATCCGTTGGAATTAATACACCTTCTACAATGTGACCATCGTGCAACCTGAATGCATTTTTGATGGTTCTGTCGCTGCTTACCTGACTGGTAGCGATAACCACGGGTCTTATTGCCAGAACACCTGATAATCTGTCGCGTAATTCCTTTGATAAATTGGTCATCTCATCAAATGAATTCGCCGATTTCTGCCATAGCCAGTCATATACCTGCTGGGCACGGTAAGATTTTTCGCCGAGCCCCGCGAATACTTCCGTCAACTCGCTGATTGTCATGTTCCGGATGTCCGGTAAAGAGGTGTTCATGGTATTGCAAAGATACGCTATCCGGCATCGATCTGCCAGAAATGGGTGGTTTCGAATGTATTTCACACCTTTGTATGATGCGTAAGATCACGGCCGACCGGATTTTGTTACCAACAGGATGTTTTGTGTCAGGCCAGATGCTCCTGTTTGATGATACCGGAAAACTGCTTGATATTACGGAGGATTCCGGATCAGAAGATGTTGAACGGTTCAATGGAATAATTATACCGGGGTTTATTAATACGCATTGCCATCTCGAATTATCTTATTTAAAAAACGCCATCCCCCGGGGAACAACTCTTCCGGGGTTTATCAGAGATTTTTCAAAACAGCGCAGAGAAGCTCCGGAAGAGCAAATTGAAAATGCCGCCATCAATGCTGCCGGTGAAATGTGGAATCAGGGAATACAGGGAGCAGGCGATATTTGTAACAGGGCAAATACGGTAAATATTAAAAAGGGATCACCAATCAGATGGCATAATTTTATTGAAGTCTTCGGACTCGATGAAAGTAAGTCAGCCGAATTGTTTGATGCCGCCAATGCGCTATGTGAACAATTTATTTTGTCGGGATTGGCAGCCAGTGTTGTGCCGCATGCTCCCTACTCCGTTCCTCCGGCGCTCTTTAACCTGATCGCTTCGCATCACCCTACTCATGCTCCATGGAGCATACACAGTCAGGAGTCTAATGCCGAAAATAGGTTGTTCCGGCAAGGTGAAGGGAAATTTGCCGAAGTCTTTGCCGAAATGGGAATTAACACGAATGCACTTCCATTACTAACTACAGATGCATTTGGGTATTGTTTATCCCATGTCCCTTCAAATGGCAATCTGCTTTTTGTTCACAATACTGTTGCAACAAAAGAAGATCTGGAACTGATTTCAAAAAACGGTTTGCTCAACAGAAGCTGGATGGCGCTTTGTCCTAAAGCAAATCAGTATATAGAGGGTAGACTGCCGGATATCCCGATGCTTATGGATTCAGGAATCCGTTTAACAATTGGCACCGACAGCCTTGCATCCAACAATTCATTGAACATGCTGGACGAGCTTAAAACAATTCACTCTGAATATCCGAAGATTAACGGTGCCGATATGCTTACATGGGCAACCCGCAATGGCGCGCAGTATTTTGGATGGAGCGACCTGGGGAGTTTTACAAAAGGCAATGCACCCGGCTGTGTGCTCATTGAAACTGATCAATGCGACGAAATCAGTCAATGGCAGAATACAATGAGAATAATTTGACGAGTCTGGCTTAGTTACCGGATTATCTGGAAACTTTTTTGCGTGAGCAGCGATTCGCCATTTTGTAAACGGACAAAATAGTGTCCGCTGGTCAACTCTGGGAGGTCAATTAAAATTTCATTTTCTGAATCCGGCAGCATACCGCTTTTAATTTGTTTGCCTGCAAGATCAAAGATCAAATAAAATGTATGTTCCGGAATGAGTGATGAACTGGAGAGTTTTATATAACTCGTTGCCGGAACAGGAAACAAATTAAAGTGATACAGCGCATAAGCATCATTCAGCGATAAGGAATTATTTACCGTTTGCAGTATCGCTGCGCATGGTCCGCCATAAGCACCTACATCATTTCTCACCATCCCTTTAGACGGGAACAAGGCAAAGCCGGGATTGAGCAGGTCTTCTACATCATTGTATGCTGTGCTGCTGTCGCCGGCATCAATACAGGGAGAAGTCGGTGAAAGATAATTACCGCCGGGTTCGAATAACGGATCAGCATCAAAATTCCCTGAGCCGGTAAAACCTCCCATGACATCACAATAGGTAACCGATGGTGTGGAGGATGCAAGTTTTATTTGCAGTCCTGAAGGAGCTAAATTGTTATAAATGATATTGTTTTTCATCGTTACCGAAGACGCTGACCAAACAACCACCCCTCCGGAACCATTCGTAGATAAGTTAGCTTCATTATCAACAATTGTATTGTTTTCAATGATTTTTGCCGATCCTGGTAAGTTATTAACTATCCAAATACCGGCTCCGCCATAATAATCGGCAGCTCCGAAATTTGATGCAATTACGTTATTGGTGATGTGAGCGCCCGTATAATTGAGCACGATTCCTGAACCATATCTGGCCTGATTATATCCAATAAAATTGCTGCAAATAACCGGGTTGCTGTCGCCAATGCGAAGCCCTCCGCCTCCGGTTGAAATAACTCCGTTCAAATCAGTTACCAGATTATTCGAAATGTTGTTGTGTGTAATAGTTGGTGCCGAAAATTCAATCAGTATGCCTCCTCCTTCACGATATACTCCCGCGCCGTGCACATCGGTCCATCGGGTACCAAAACCGCCGGTAATGGTAAAACCTTGTAATACGGCTGTACTATCCTCTCCCGAATTAAAAATGACTACACTGCCTGTATCTGCATACACGGGCTGACTGCCATTCAGTATGGTTGTTCTGATAAAGGAGGTGTCAGAGGATAAATAATAGTGACTGGTTACAACAATGTTTTTACCTCTGAAATTGATATTCTCAAAGTAAGTACCCGGAGATACGGAAACGGTGTCCCCGGCCATTGAATTATTGATAGCATTCTGAATGGTGGGATAACCGGAAGGAACGTTCAGGATAGTTGCAAATGACCTTAAAGTCAACAGCATTATTATTGAAAGAGGGTAAATTTTTTTCATACTTCACATGATAATGTAGGAGGTTGTGAAGTAAATATAGAAAAGGAAAGGAAGCTATTTCAACAATTCATAAAAAAATTACAAACCGGCTACCAATCGTCTTTCTTTTTTTCGGGCGAGGTGGTCATCCCTTTTTTCAAAGCCAAAAGAACTTCCGACGCTTTTGCATCTGTTTGTGTAAGGTAGTGATCGAATTCGGATTTATAAGAGGAAGAGCTTTTGTCCGCCCATCGTTCGGCCGCAAATGCCGAGGTAAGCATCCAGGTAAACCGTGTAAGTTCATACCGGTATTTACCATCTTTAAACTGAATGGTAAGTGTGTACATCACATCACCGGCATCGGTTGCTAACCCCTTTTTATCAGCCGGATTGTATATTTTGAAACGGGCTTTGATAACCATTTTCCCTGATGCAGGGTCTTTCTCACGTAATACGTCACCCGGATTTTTATAATACAACTGTACCCATGCTATGGCACGGTTATATAATTCATCTTTCGTTGTTCCGCTAACATCAACAACTCCTGAATAGGAATAGAGTCCGGTGTCTTTGTCTTTGGGAATAACAACCTGCACAGGTTCTTCTTTTGATTTTTGTGCGAACGAAGGAGCAGCAATTAAAACTGTTGCTGCTGCCAGGAGAATGAAAATTGGTTTTATCATCGAATGAGGAAGAGTTGGTTATCCGCCAATTTTAATTTTTAGTCGTGTGCCGGGTTTTAATGAGCGTGCGTTTTGAATATTGTTCGTGCGTTTGATCTCATCTACCGATGTTTCATATCGCTGGCCGATACTCCATAATGTGTCGCCCGATTGTACTATGTGGTAAACATATTTTTGCGCGGGAACCGGGGCCGCTTTTTTAGCTGATACTGCTGATGCGGATGTTGCAGAAGGCTTTTTAGCGGCAGCAACTTTTTTGGTTGTTTCAGGCTTGGTCGAAGGCTTTGCGGTCGTTGTTGTAGACACATCATCACTGTCGGCAAGTGCGGCATCGGCACCAACAGTCTCTACAGAACCCGGGTCGCTATCTTGAACAGTTTCGTCCTCATTGTCCGAAGCAGGAGTATTCTTAACAGCAACTTTAACGGGAGTATCAACATACACCAGCAATTTCTGACCGGAAAGAATTCTGTTTGATCGCAAATGATTCCACTTTTTTATTTGCTGATAGGTGACTTTGTATTTGGATCCGATAGAGGAGAGCGATTCGCCGCTTCTGACAGTATGCGTCTTTCTTTTTTTCGTCCACACGGTCCGGTATACTATGGAACTGTCGTCCGAAGCGGTCAAAGCTTCCGTTACCAAACCCGGATCGGCAACCGGGCCCGAAGTTGAAGAGAGCATCGGGCCGCAGCCTATTTGCTGGTAGTATTTGTTGAACATACCCGCCACAATTTCGTTTCTCTGGTAGGGATTTGGTACCCCAAGTACAATGGCAATTATTCTGTAATCATCTTTTTTTGCTGTTGCAGTAAGACAAAAGCGCGCACGTTTTGTATAGCCTGTCTTTAACCCGTCAACATCATTTTCATAATCAATTACAAGATGATTGTGATTTTTGTATACACCCGAACGCTTATCATTTTTTACTTCAGCATATCCTGTTGAAGTTATCTGAAGTAATTCATCGTAGTGAAGTAATTCGAGCGAAAGCAGCAGCAGGTCATGGGGCGAAGAGCTGTTGTCAAGATCTTTTACAGATGCGGGCAAACCACTGGGATTCGAATAAAAGGTGTTTTTCATGCCCAGTGCTGCTGCACGGGCATTCATCTTCTTTACAAATTCATCTACCGATCCACCCAGGTATTTTGCAATGTCGCCGCATGCAAGATTGTTTGAAGGAATCATGGCCAGCTGCAAAAGCGATTCAAGGGTGTACGTTTCGGTTGTTTTATAGACCGAACTGCTTCTCCGGCTTCTTTTATAAAGACGGTCGACTACAACTTCATCGGACCAGTCTGCAGCACTGTCTCTTATCGCCTCAAGCGTAATAAGGGCAACCATCATTTTGGTCAACGATGCAATTGGATAAGCATAATACATATCCTTTTCCCAGACAATTTTCTTAGTCACAGCATCATATAGCAGTCCGGCTCTTATGTCATCATCGTGTTCCACCAGCCCGGGGACAATCTCAGTCTTAAAATCATCAGAAACAGGAGTAGGCTGGGCGCATACAGGTTTTCCTGCTGCCAGTAAAAGGGCCATCAGGAGAAATGCAGATGCAGTAGCGTTGATTTTATTCATTTTCTCCGGCAAGTTTACCTATAATATCCAGGTATAACAGGTTGTGTTTCACTCTGTTTTTAACATTGAAATGTTAAAAGAGTCTATGAAAACGTTCCCTGTGGCTTTGTTAAACGCATAAAAAACAGGAAAGTTATCATAGAATGATATTCGCGAGGAAATCATTCCCTCTCATTTATCAGGCCTGTTGCAGATAGGCAGTTGCAAACAGCAAATCTTCCTTATAGGTAATTTTTATATTGGAAGGATCCCCTTTTATTGATTTGATTTTATTTCCTGCTGCACTAAATACGCTTGCATCATCCGAATAGGTGCTTTCAAGTGATTTATATGCAGTCTTGATTCGGGATAAATCAAAACACTGGGGAGTTTGCACAGCCAAATAATCTTCACGGTTTACAGCAACCGTATCGGTTCCTTTCTTGATGCGAAGCGATTCTCTGACTTCAATCATGGGTACGGCACTGCCATATTGGACAGCAGTCGCAAAGGCTGCCTGAATTAAACTTTTGGAAACTAAAGGTCTTACAGCATCGTGGATGGCAACAACTCCCTGTTCAGGTAAAACCGAAAGAGCGTTTTTTACCGATTCGGTACGGGTATTTCCTCCGGCAACTACACGGTGTTGCACATGCGTATCAAAATGCAACTGCTGATCGTTCCAGAAGTCTATATGGGAAGCCGGCAGAACAAGCAGTATTTCGTCCGCTTCATCGGCGAATTTTAACAGCGTTTGCAGTAAAATGGGCTTTCCGCAAAGGGGTAAAAACTGTTTAGGAAGTTCATTTCCCATTCGGGCCCCATGCCCGCCGGCTACCAGTACAGCGAACTTTTTCAATAGCTGTTATCAGATAATAAGCATCGCATCGCCATAACTGAAAAAGCGATATTTTTCTTTGATGGCGGTTTTATATGCCTGCATTATCAAATCGTATCCGCCAAAAGCGGCTGTCATCATTAACAAAGTAGATTCAGGCATATGGAAATTAGTCACCATGCAATTGGCAACTGAAAAATCATAAGGAGGAAAAATAAACTTGTTTGTCCATCCCGATGCAGGTTTTAATTCACCCATGGTACTCACCGATGACTCGATTGCACGCATACTGGTAGTACCGATAGCACAAATACGCTTCTTCTTTGCTTTTGCTTTATTTACAATATCGGACGCAGATTGAGGAATGATAAACTGTTCCGAATCCATCTTGTGCTTGGTTAAATCCTCAACTTCTACCGGCCTGAAAGTACCAAGGCCTACGTGTAAAGTTACTTCAGCCATGTGGACACCTTTCAGCTCCAGCCGCTTTAGCAGCTCCCTGCTGAAATGCAATCCCGCCGTGGGTGCTGCAACCGCTCCTTCATGTTTTGCAAAAACAGTCTGGTAGCGATCCTTGTCGGCAGGTTCCGCTTTACGCTTGATATATTTTGGCAAAGGAGTATGACCGAGAATTTCAATGGTATTACGAAACTCTTCAGGCGTTCCATCAAAAAGAAAGCGGAGAGTTCTCCCTCTTGAGGTGGTGTTGTCGATTACTTCGGCAACCAGCATATCATTTTCACCGAAGTATAACTTGTTGCCGATCCTGATTTTTCGTGCCGGATCAACCAGTACATCCCAGAGTTTGCTTTCCCTGTTAAGTTCACGCAACAGAAAAACCTCAATCTTGGCACCGGTTTTTTCCTTGTTACCATACAATCTGGCAGGAAATACCCGGGTATTGTTCAAAATCATTACATCATCCTCGCTGAAATAATTGAGGATATCCTTGAAAACCTTATGTTCAATTTTTCCCGTTGAACGGTCAACAACCATCAAACGCGATTCGTCCCGATTTGCTGAGGGGTGGTTGGCAAGTAAATTTTCACTGATGTTGAATTTAAACTGGGACAGTTTCATACAGGTTGTGATGTTAAATAGTAAATCCGTTAAAAACGGGGTGCAAAGATAGTACAGGTTCAGGCCGTTTCAGCAAAACGGCTTATAATTAGCTGAAAATGAACCACAAAATTAACAAAATCGCCAAAAATCGGATTTTCAAATCACCTGAAAATCAGACATTAAGATGATTTAAAACAATCCGCGTACAGAACACAAAAGACAGTATATCAATCAGATATGCTATTTCTGGCGGCCTTCACCGCAACTTCAAATGTTTCAGGGCTTGTGGCATTTTCCAGTGAATATATTCCAATCCTGGTCCGGCACAGCTCATTCAGGTAAGCACCACTTTTAAGGTAGACACCAAAATCATTTGCCAGCGACCGGATATACGTTCCCTTGCTGCACACAATTTTGAAATGGATAAGCGGCAACTCAATGGAGGTGATCTGAAAAGTGGTTATGGTAACTTTTCGCGGCTCCAGCGGGACTTCTTTGCCCTGTCGTGCTAATTCGTAAGCACGCTTGCCACCTACGCGTATGGCAGAAAAGGGTGGAGGCATCTGAAGCAATTCTCCGCAAAAATGATCGGCGGCTTTGAGGATATCGGCTTTGCCTATATGATCGGTAGGGAAGGTATTGTTTACAGGCTGTTCCTTATCGAAACAAGGAGTAGTCGCGCCCAGGAAAAAAGAACCGGTATACTCCTTTTCCTGTCCCTGAATCTGATCTATTATTTTGGTCTTTTTGCCTGTGCAAATAATGAGCAGCCCTGTGGCAAGCGGATCAAGTGTGCCCGCATGTCCTACTTTTTTGGTTTTTGTAACATATCTTATTTTGCGGACAAGATCAAAAGAAGTCCACTTGTAGGGCTTGTCAAATAAAAGGACCTCACCGTTTTCGAAATCCATCAGGAATTAATCCACAAGTTTCAGATCTACTCCCATTATCATCATGAGAATGATCAAAACACCGACAACGATGCGGTAATAACCGTAAACTTTGAGGCCGTATTTTGTGATTACTCCAATAAACGACCGGATCGCAAGAATGGCAACAATAAAAGCAATAAGGTTACCTATCAGCAATAAAGAAATTTGTTCCTGCTGAATAATAACCCCCGATTTGTAGAACTTAAAAATTTTGTACACCATTGCGGCAAACATCGTTGGCACAGCCAGGAAAAATGAAAACTCCGCTGCGGTTTTACGCGACAATCCCTGAACAAGCCCTCCAATTATTGTGGCAGCAGATCTCGATACGCCGGGCACCATTGCCATAATCTGAAACATTCCGATCTTAAATGCAGATTTGTATGATATATCATCATCTGTCATTTCTGTTTTTTCCTTGATGAACTTATCCATAAAAACCAGAAAAATTCCCCCGGCAAGCAACATAAATGCAACCACAGCTACGTTGCCAAGCAATGAATCAATCCAGTCGTTAAGCAACATTCCGAAAACAACCGCGGGAATAAAAGCGACAAAAAGTTTCAGATAAAAATCGACAGACTGGAAAAACCGTTTCCAATAAAGAATCACAACCGATAGTATCGCGCCAAACTGAATGCTGACAGTAAATGTTTTTGTGAAACTGTCTTCAGCTATTCCCATCAGCGATGAAGCAATTATCATATGTCCTGTTGAAGAGACAGGAAGAAATTCGGTAATACCTTCAATAATGCCAAGAATAACAGCTTCCCAGGTTGTCATATTTCAGAATTCAGTCGTTTGCTTTTTTTACAATGGCAAATACTTCAAGTGCAAAACCGGCAAGTACAACTATCGGCGCAATAGTAATCCGGCGGGTGCTGAATACAGCTTCATTAAATTCATTCGGATTGTCGGTGCCACCTCCTGACATGAGGATAAATCCCAGAACAATCAGCCCGACACCTGCAAGCATCAGGATGTAATTGGTTCTGCCGAAAGCGAAATCGCCTTTGACTTTTTCTTTGTTAACTTTACTCATGGTTTTAGTTTTAGTAAAGGTCTTCTGAGTTTTTACGAAGGTACTTATTAACGGCAAGCAGTGTGCTTACTGCTGAAATGAATATTCCCATAAGGGTAACCCCGCCCATTAATACAAGCAGCATATTAATATCCTGAATAGCTCCCAGTTCGGGGATTTTAACCCGGGCGAGATACAAAATGCCGGCAAGTAACAAGTTGGCTATTACAGCACCATAAACGCCCTGTTTAATACCACTTATCATAAACGGTTTTCTGATAAAACCCCTCGTTGCACCAACCAGCTTCATGCTTTTGATAAGCATCCTTTTTGAGTAGAGCGAAATACGAATGGTGTTGTTGATAAGAGCGGCGGCAATAAATAACAGCAAGGCACTGAATCCTAAAATAATCAAGGCAAGTGTCCTGACGTTCTTGTTGATCGAATGTATGAGCGATTCCTGATAATGTATTTCTTTAACAGCCGGCGAGGAACTGATTATCGATTTGAGACGATTAATACTGTCTGTTTGCGCATAATCGGCATTGAGCCTGATATCAAATGTCGCTAACAATGGATTGTAGCCTAAAAACGATACAAAATCCTCACCCAGCTCACGTGTAAGCTGCGCAGCTGCCGAGTCCTTGGTAACATACTCAAAATCAAGTATTGCAGGTGAACTTTTAAGGGTTTGCCGTAATTTTTCAATATCCTGGTCGCCTGCGTCCGGAAGCAAGGTAACATTCAGCTGAATGTTCTCCTTCAAATAATTGGATAACCGGTTGGCATGTAATACCAAAACCCCAAGCGTCCCTATCATAAAGAGGACCAGCGCTATACTGATAACGGTTGATATGTAGGAGGTCCGCAGGGTTTTGCGGGCCATTTTTCCGGATTGTAGCGTCATTTTTGGGTCGGGCGCCACAAAAGTAGGGTTTTTCAGGGTCAATTTAACGGCCTTTTAGTCTGACTGTTAACAGGTGGCAAAGCAGTCGGAACCACTGTTTTTGCTATCTTCGTAGGCCCGTTTTAAACAATGGAAGATGGAGTATAATTTCAGGGAAATAGAAGAAAAATGGCAACAAAGCTGGCGGGAGTCCGGAACGTATAAGGTTGAAACCGACACTTCCCGGGAGAAATATTACGTACTCGACATGTTTCCCTATCCTTCCGGTGCCGGATTGCACGTCGGTCATCCGTTAGGGTACATCGCTTCAGATATTTTCTCAAGGTATAAGCGCCTCAGGGGATTCAATGTTTTGCATCCGATGGGGTACGATTCATTCGGACTTCCGGCCGAGCAATATGCCATTCAAACCGGACAGCACCCTGCCGTTACAACCCTTAACAATATTGAGAGGTATCGCAACCAGCTCGACCGTATGGGCTTTGCCTACGATTGGTCAAGAGAGGTGCGCACAAGCGACCCTTCCTATTACCGTTGGACACAATGGATTTTTTTAAAACTCTTCGGCTCCTGGTATAATGTTGCTTCAGGTAAAGCCGAGCCGATAGCGTCACTCATAAGCATCTTTAGCCGTTCCGGAAACAAGGGGGTGCAGGCTGTTTGTGACGAGACCGTATCGTTCACTGCCGACGAGTGGAACGCAATGGAACCTAAGGAACAACAGCTGGTGTTGCTAAAGTACCGTCTCGCATTCCTTAGTGAAACAATGGTTAACTGGTGTCCCGGACTCGGAACAGTGCTTGCAAATGAAGAGGTTAAAGACGGCGTTTCAGAAAGAGGAGGATTTCCGGTTGAACGGAAAAAAATGAAACAATGGAGTATGCGCATCAGCGCATATGCCGAAAGACTTCTCGAAGGACTGGACCACATTGACTGGAGTGAATCGCTCAAAGAAGCCCAGCGCAACTGGATAGGGAAATCGGAGGGTGCAATGGTGCGTTTTAAACTTGCTGATGCAACTCCAGCCAATAATAACCTGATAGAAGTATTTACCACCCGCCCTGATACCATTTTCGGTGTTTCTTTTATTACTCTTGCACCTGAGCACGAGTTGGTCGAACACATAACCACACCTGAGTATGCCGGAGCTGTTGCTAACTATGTCGCCTATGCGAAGAACCGGAGTGAAAGGGAACGCATGACGGATGTCAGAAAAGTCACGGGCCAATTTACCGGCGCATATGTTATTCATCCCTTTACAGGGAAAAACATTCCCGTTTGGATTGGCGATTATGTGCTTGCCGGATATGGAACCGGTGCTGTGATGGGTGTCCCCGGACACGACGGCCGCGACCATGCATTTGCGTCGCATTTTCATTTGGATATTATAGAAGTGGTAAAAGGGGGCGATGTCTCATCCGAAGCATACGAAGCTAAATCGGGTCAGTTGGTGAACAGTGATTTTCTTAACGGACTTGAAGTGGAGGATGCGATTCAGCTGGCGATCAAAAAGATTACCGAAAACGGTTTCGGTGAAAGGAAAATCAATTACAGACTAAGGGATGCCATTTTCGGAAGGCAGCGCTATTGGGGCGAACCCATCCCCGTATATTATATCGACGGGATTCCTTATCCTCTAAATGAATCTGAATTGCCTTTGGTTTTGCCGGAAATAGATACGTTTCTCCCAACTCCTGACGGTGACCCGCCACTGGGACGGGCGATTGAATGGAAGCACAACGGCAACTATTCATACGAGCTTTCTACAATGCCGGGATGGGCAGGTTCTTCCTGGTATTTTTTAAGATATATGGATCCTGACAATACCGAAGCAATCGCATCAGCTGAAGCACTTGATTACTGGAAACAGGTGGACCTCTATCTGGGAGGATCAGAACATGCAACGGGCCATTTGTTGTATGTCAGATTCTGGACAAAATTCTTATTTGATATTAATGTAATTAAGGTTGATGAGCCCGCAAAAAAACTTATTAACCAGGGAATGATACAGGGGACTTCCTGTTTTGTTTACCGCATAAATGGCACTAACAAATTTGTTTCTTACGGATTTAAAGATAAGTTTATCACCACAGCACTTCATGTGGATGTGAATATTGTAAACAACAACATTCTCGATATCGATGCGTTTCGCAAATGGCGTGATGAATATGCCGATGCGGAGTTTGAACTGGAAGACGGGAAATATATATGCGGTACAGAAGTCGAGAAAATGTCGAAATCAAAATGGAATGTAGTCAGTCCTGATGACATTATAGCACAATATGGTGCCGATTGTTTTCGCATGTATGAGATGTTTCTGGGGCCAATAGAACAAAGCAAGCCGTGGAATACCAATGGCATTACAGGAGTGTTTAACTTTCTTCGTAAATTCTGGAAGCTTTGGTTTAGTAACGGAACTTATAATGTAAGTGATGAAGCTCCGTCTCCTTCCGAACTCAAAATATTGCACAAAACCATCAAGAAAGTAACCGAAGACATTGAAAGGTTTTCGTTTAACACATCGGTAAGTTCATTTATGATTTGTGTAAATGAACTTACGGAACTAAAGTGCAATAAACGCTCAATACTCGAACCACTTGCAATTCTGATAGCTCCTTTTGCACCGCATATAGCAGAGGAATTATGGAGTAAAATGGGCCATCAGCAAAGTATTGTAAATGCACAATTTCCGATATTCAATCAAAGCTTTCTGGCAGATAATGAATTTGAGTATCCGGTATCTGTAAACGGGAAAACACGATTCAAGATTACACTTCCATTGGGTATGACAAAAGAACAAGTGGAAGAAAGCGTTCTCGGGGCGGGTGAAATGGGAAAATACCTGAACGGGAATGCTCCAAAAAAAGTAATTGTGGTGCCGGGCCGCATTGTGAATGTGGTGGTATAATAATAAATCAAATAACTCCGAAAAACGATATAGTAAATGAAACTTTTAAAGCAACACGTTGAAGCGCTCATTTTTGCAGCCGAACAACCTATTACACCTGACGAATTGATCACATGTCTGAAAAATGCATACGGATGGGAACTCGAACGTGAGGACATTATGAATGCGATTTACCAGTTGAAGGAAAAGTTTAATGACGAAGACCACGCTTTTGAATTAAATGAAATTGCCGGCGGATTTCAGTTTTTGAGTAAGAAGGATTTTCACTCTGCCATACATGTCATGCTGCAAATGAAAGAGAAAAAAAGACTCTCTACTGCCGCACTCGAAACACTCGCCATTATCGCTTACAAACAACCGATGTCGAAACCGGAACTCGAGCAAATCAGGGGAGTCAGCTGTGACTATTCCATTCAAAAACTTCTGGAAAAAGAATTGATTTACATATCGGGTAAAAGTGATGGTCCCGGTAGGCCGATACTTTATGCTACCAGTAAAAATTTTATGGAGCACTTTGGTTTGAAGTCGGTTAAAGACCTTCCGAAACTGAAAGATATTCAGTCGCTCCAGGCAAATGAAATTGGCATTCCCTCAGAACTCTCCGACGAGACCGATCAGGACGAAGTTGATACGGGGGCGGAGATTATTGACGAGACAACGCAAACCGAAATATCGGAAGCCGCTACAACCGAAACGGGAGAGGATAGCGAGGAGTAAACAGAGGCCGGCATACTTTGGAACGACCTTTGCTTGTAACACCACCCATGTTCAAAAACCTGGCTTTAATCATAATCGCATTACTGCTTACTGCAGGGGTTTATTCTCAGGACTCACTACGGGTGATTTCAAATACTGCTTTTAAGCAGGGGGAATTTCTGAAATACAGAATTCATTACGGAATAATTGATGCCGGAGAGGCAACGCTTGAAATTAAATCGGATCTGTATCCGATCGGATCAAGAAGCTGCTATCATGCTGTAGGTTTAGGACGTACCAGGGGTGCCTTCGACTGGTTTTTCAAAGTCCGCGACAGATACGAGAGTTATTTTGATGCCAGGGCATTTGTCCCCTGGATTTTTATCAGAAGGGTGGACGAAGGGGGATATACCATCTCTCAAAACGTCACTTTTAATCCGTATAAGAAAACAGCAACTTCAGAAAAAGGTACATTCCCGGTAACGGCAAATGTACAGGATCTGGTATCGGCATTTTATTATGCCCGCACACTCGATTTTTCAAACGCAAAAGAGGGCGCAACATTTCCGATTCCGGCATATCTTGACGATGAAGTTTTTCCCATGGTAATTAAATTTATAGGCAGGGAAGTGGTAAAAACAAGATTGGGAACGTTCAATTGTATAAAATTCCGTCCGTTGCTTCAGGAGGGCCGCGTCTTTAAAGAACAAGAGGGAATGACGGTATGGATTACCGATGATCCGAACCATATTGTCATTCGGGCCGAAGCCGAAATACTTGTCGGTTCCATTAAAATGGATCTGGATGGATACAAAGGACTTGCCGGTCCGCTTACATCAAAAAAACCCTGACCGAAAGGAATTTGCTAGAAACTTTTAGCTGTTATCGCTGCCGCAAATAATCCGCGGGAAATCATCGACTCAGCAATCTGAACAGCATTGGTAGCTGCTCCTTTTCGGAGGTTGTCGGCAACTATCCACATATTTAAAGTATTTGACTGACTCTCATCTCGCCGTAGTCTTCCCACAAATACATCATCCTTACCTTCTGCATACAATGGCATCGGATATGAAAAAGCGGAGGGCTCATCTAATACTACCAAACCGGGTGAGGAGGCAAGCAACCCGCGCAGTTCGTTCAAGTCAAATTCATTATCAAACTCAACATTTACCGCTTCAGAATGTCCGCCTTTTACAGGAACGCGAACAGTGGTTGCTGTAATTCTGATAGAGGCATCGTCAAGAATCTTACGGGTTTCATTTACCATTTTCATCTCCTCCTTTGTGTAGCCGTTGTCAAGAAACACATCGCACTGAGGGATTACATTTCGGCGTATAGGATAGTGGTAAGCGGTTTCTCCCTGAATAGCCTGCTCTTCGTTGTACAATTGCTGTAGCGCTTTGGCACCGGTTCCGGTAACTGACTGATAAGTAGAAATAACCAGTCGCTTAATCCTGTATTTTTTATGCAGCGGTGCAAGAGCCACTACCATTTGAATGGTGCTGCAGTTGGGATTGGCAATAATTTTATCGGTTGACGAAATAACGTCAGCGTTAACTTCGGGCACAACCAGTTTTTTATTTGGATCCATTCGCCATGCCGACGAGTTGTCGATAACTACAGTACCGGCTGCAGCAAATTTTGGCGCCCACTCCAATGAGGTGGTTCCCCCGGCAGAAAACAGAGCCAGATCAGGTTTTTGTTGTACGGCAGTATCCATCGAAACTACTTTATAAGCAGAATCTCCGAATATAATCTCCTTGCCTACCGAACGTTGGGTAGCTACAGGAATAAGCATTGAAACCGGAAAACGGCGTTCTTGCAACACCTCCAGCATTTTTGTTCCCACCAGTCCGGTGGCACCCACTACGGCGACTTTCATTAAATAGGTATTAAAATAGGTGTGTAAAGATAGCAGTTTGAAAATTTAATTCTGAGACATTTACTGCTTCCGCTAAATGTTTAGGTTTAAAATTGTAAGTTATTATTATATTTACAGCGTCCAACTAAAAGTCCTTTTCAATGAAACTTTTATTTTTCGGGGCAACGCTTTTTTGCAGTTACTCCTTCGGTCAAGCCGATAACGCCATCCAATCATCATCCACGGTTAATGATGTAATCATTACCGAAATTTTAGCTGATCCTACGCCCGCACAGGGCCTTCCGCCGGCTGAATTTGTTGAAATTTACAACAGGGGTTCCTCGTCCGTAAATTTATCAGGCTGGTCATTTTATGAGGGAAGCACCAAAGTATTACCACCGAAGATTTTGCTCCAGGGAGCAAGGATGATAGTATGTGCAAATTCAGATACAGCTCTTTTTAATGCTTATGGAAATACAGCCGGTATAAGCAGTATGTCGCTTACCAACAGCGGTGAAAAAATTTCAATCCGCGATGCGGGAGGTTTACCTGTGGATTCAGTTGTTTTTTCCGATAGCTGGTTTGGAGGCACTTACAAGGCTGACGGGGGCTGGTCACTGGAACGCATTGATGATTCATTTCGTTGTTTCAATAAAAACAACTGGGCGCCTGCTGTGAATAGTGCCGGAGGAACTCCCGGAGCACCCAATAGTGTTGCAGGGCTGTTTATTGATGACTCGCCCCCGATTGCAATTCGTGCCTTTTGCCCGGACGCGAAAACGGTTAAGGTTTTATTTAGCGAACCTCTTGAACCTTTATATCTCGACAGTATCCAAATAAATTTTCAAAATGGTATGCAGACCATATTTGTGCAATCAGACGGAACAGATAATGCATCTATTGTAATAACAGTTTCCGATAGTATTATTAACGGCAAAACCTATTTGTGCCGCATCAATGGTGCAAGGGATTGTCCGGGCAATAAAATGATTTCTGAACAGGAACTTAATTTTGGCATTCCGGATACAACTTTAATACCTGATATAATTCTGAATGAGATACTGTTTAATCCTCCTGAAGGCGGGACTGATTTTATTGAATTATATAATCGTGGTAATACATTGGCGGATCTCACCGACTTTTCTGTTTTATCAATAAATGAAACAACGGGATTGCCGGAAAAAGTTGTTGAAATAAACGGTGATCCCTATTTATTATTTCCGGGTGATTATGCTGTTTTGTGTAAGGCTCCCGATCTGGTGTATCAATTTTATTCAACACCTTTTCCACAAAACTTTCCTGTGATGGATGACCTGCCGGCAATGAATGCCGATGCCGGTGAAGTTGGAATCATGTACAATGGAATAATTATGGATCGATTCAGGTATAATGAATCGTATCATTTTCCCCTGCTTCAAAATGTAAAAGGCGTTTCTTTGGAGCGCATCAACCCCTTTAGTCCGGGAGGGTCTTCTGTAAACTGGCATTCTGCGGCAGAACCTGCCGGGTTTGCAACTCCCGGATTCAGAAATTCACAATTTGAATCTGTAAATACAACACCCGGTGTTACGGCAGAACCTGAAGTTTTTTCGCCCGACAACGATGGATTCAATGATGTGGTCTCTTTCAATGTGGTTCAGCCCGGTGCAGGTTACATCGGTAACATAACTATTTTTCATGCTGACGGGTGGGAGGTAAAGCAAATAACTACTGATCAGCTAACGGGAACTGAGGTAACTTATTTTTGGGATGGCTCCACTTCGGATGGAAAAATTGCACCACCTGGATTATATGTTGCCTTGCTCCGTTATTTCACCATTAACGGTGAGGTTTTGCAATATAAAATACCTGTTGTACTGGCGGTGAAATTTTAGTTGTAACGGACAGGCTATTCAATATTGAGTAAGGACAATATATGGGGATTACATACAACATCATTTCACTTCAACAAAAATTCTCGATGCAACACTTTCTGAAATAAAAAAAGACTGTTTATCATCAACTATAATTCGCATTGAATGATCATAGTCCTCTTTAGTTTCAATTTCGATCTGCGTGCCAATTGCTATTCCCAATTTGTCAAGATGCTGCAATAAGCCGGGGTCGTTTTCTGATACTGAAGTAACCGTTAATGGGGCACCTTTTGGAGCATTTACCAAAGGTGATTGATGGCGAGTCCCGAATATTCCGTTCCGGTCGGGGATAGGATCACCATGGGGATCTGTTTTCGGGAAACCGAGCAATTCATCCAGCCGGTTTACCAGTTCATCGGATTGGATGTGCTCAAGCTGTTCTGCTATTTCATGGACCTCATCCCATCTGAACCGCATTTTCTCCACCAAAAAGAGCTCCCACAAACGGTGTTTTCTGATAATGCGGATGCCGGCCTGGCGGCCTTTTTCAGTCAAATAGAGTCCGTGGTATTTTTCATATCGGATGAGCTTTTTACCGGAGAGGCGTTTGAGCATATCGGTAACCGTTGCCGACCTGATATTCAGTGAGTTGGCAATATCGGTTGTAGAAACCGGGGTGGCAGTTTCCGACAGCTTAAAGATGGCTTTCAGGTAGTTTTCCTCGGTAGAAGAAGTCTTCATGCAGCTCAAAAGTACAATCCCCGATAAAATTAGGCAAGTCTAAAACGTAATTATGGCTGAACGAGAAAAATATAAAGATCATTCGTTAAATTGATAACATTTTGGTGATATTCAGATCATTACCTATTGGCTTACGAAAGCTTATTTTGCAGCCTGTCCCCCGATAAATACCTGATAACCGCTTTGCACCAACAAGATGTCCGTTCACCAATTAATTATTGCCATTGGTCAAAATATTGAGAATGGCCCTGTTTTGCGACATACATTTGAGTCGTTAATAACAACAAACATGTTTCTCGCACTACTCCCACTCTCTTTGATTGCCGTTTCAGTTCTTCTTTATCAAAGGAGAATGGCCACTCCGGATTCGAGAGTGAATTTGGGTAAGTGACCTGATAAAAGTGCAATCCCCCATTCCCGGGCGATCGTTTTAAAGTTGGTTTTTGGACCCCGCTGTCAAGCGGGGTTTTTTCTTGCTTTGATGTTGGCCCATAAAAAAAGCCCCCTTGAACGGAGGCTTCATTACATCAATAAAACAGGTTAATGATGCTCACTTTTGTGATCCATCGTAAGGTAATAAAAGGCAATAATGCCAACCAGGGTCAGAACAAATGAGAGAATCATTGTTATGCCCGGTTTGTGGTAGTCAAGAAATGCCCAGCGAAAAGGAAAAGCAATCACTAGAAGGGCTATAAGCAAAGCAATAAGTTTCCGGTTCATGTGATATATAGTTAACTATTTTGTCTCAAAATTAAACTGACTCTGCCAAAAGGATCATGACGTAGGTCATCTTTTGAAATTTCTATTCAGGAAAGGTAGCTCCTGCCATCATTTTTACTTCCTGTACCCCATAGAGACCAGTGTTTGCCAAATTCTTAAGGGAATCGGGGTATATGTGCAGGTATATTTAAATATAAATCTCACACACAGCCTGCCGTTTATGGAATACGTCAACATCACCGAATTTAATTGCCTGAACATGGATGAAAAGGCATGGTACCTCTGGCACGGGGCAACTTTTTTATCTGTTTTTGAAAAAGCCGGATACAGAATCAATCTATTCCATTTAAACGATTATTATATCGAATTGTGGTATAATATTTCTGAAAATAAGGTAGATCACATTCGTGCATTCAGATCGCTTGATTTACTGGATCCGTTTTTAGCCACCATTGATATTGAAAGCCTCTTCTGGAAAGGGCTCAGTAACTGATTTCAGATCTCGTTTGAGGGATTAAGCAGCTATTCTTTCAGGTTAATCATTCTCCGGTTAGCATAAGCAATCACGCTTAACGGCTGATTCTTTAAGCGCACCTGACTTACTTTTCAGGCTCAATATCAACCTATTACCAACCCTTTCAGCGACTTTGGCACGCCGCTTGGTAATGTCCGTGCATAACTAAAAAAATGGAGGACAGTACCATGAAAAAACTATTACTTACCGCAGCGCTTCTTATTGCCTTTGCGCGTGTGCAGGCGGACCACGAACTGTCCGAACTGCATTTAAGGCTGTTTGACCGCACCCAGTTTACTGTGGTGTTGGATGGAAATCAGTTTAACACATCAACTGAATTATTTGATATCTCAGGAATCACACCGGGATTTCACCAGTTGACAGTAATCCGCAGACCATTTGCTTCACACGGACAATTTGCCGCACACCACGGAACAGTTATTTACAACGGCAGAATTGAAATCCCTGCACAAGCCAGTGTGAATGCACTCATCGACCGTTATTACAGGTTCAGGATTTATAGTGTTAATGCATTGTATATCGAACCCGGTTGTCAGGCACCGCCACCACTTGGTTTTAATCAGGCTCCGGTATATACCGGAATGCATCCCGAAGATTTTGAACAACTCCGAAGGACTATAATGCAACGCAGCTTCGACAGCAGTAAATTACAAATTGCAAAACAAGCTATAGATGCAAACTATATGACTTCACGTCAAATTGGAGAACTGATGCGTTTGCTCACCTTCGATTCTTACAAACTGGATCTGGCCAAGTTTGCATACTGTAAGGTAGTCGACAAAAACAATTTCTGGATAGTTAACGACGCTTTTACATTCGAAAGCAGTATACGTGATCTGAATTACTTTATCAGCCATGGATAATTGAGAATTGTGTAATGTTGGTTTCAGCGGGCCCGTAAGCCCGCTTTTTTTATGGTAACCATTACCGAAGAATGGCGTATAAGCCCATTATTCAACCAATACAACCATGAAACCAATGAATAGTAAATGGGTGCTGTTAATGGGAATCGCAATGATTTCCGGTATGGCAAATGCACAAATTGATAACCTGGTAAATCTGAGTCCCGAATGGGTACGTACAGGTGCCAGAAACGCTTCAACTGATGCGCCGGATGCTGCTGTTTACAATCCTGCGGGAATGACTCAACTAACGCCGGGTGTACATATTTCAATTGGCAACCAGAGCCTCTTCCGCAATCCGGAACACTTTTACAACCTGGGCTTCGGCGACGGTCCACAATCTGCAACACAAGATGGTGCCGATTGGGTATTACCTAACCTGTATGCATCATTCAACCGTGCCAACACAGCATTTTATACAGGCTATTATTTATCAGGCGGAGGCGCAACTGCCAATTACTCCGGCGGTTCAATCAATACCGATTTAATTGCATTACAGGCGCTGATGGGTGCTCAGGGTGCTTATGGAGCAACCTCACAACAATTCTTTAAAGCATCATCTGCATATCATACTATTATTGCCGGCGCATCATACAGCTTTAATAAAACCATTTCTGTTGGTATGACTGCACGCTATATAACAGCAAAAAATACTGCAAATGCAGGATTAACACTATCAGCATCTCCTTACGATTTGCCGGATGCACCGTTAGTTCTGAAATCTGAAGATGCTGCTTCAGGCGGCGGCGTAATTGCAAGCATGATGATTACACCGGGAGAAAATTTCAAACTCACGTTGCGTTATGAGAGCAAGGTAAATCTTGATTTTAAAACAAAAACCATCACCGACGACTTTGGTGTTACTGCTGATGGTTCTAAATCGGCCCGCGATTTACCGGCTGCGTTTGCAACAGGAATTGAATATAAATTCACACCGCGGTTCAAAATGATGGCCGATTACAACTATTATTTTCAGACTAAGGCCGATTGGGGAACCGGTAATGTTGCAGGTGAAGAAAAGGAATATTCAGCGATGGCAGGAAATGCATCCATGACAGCTTTGGCTATGGAATATGCCGTTTCAACAAAAATGAGAGCAAGTATCGGAGGCACCTGGTCAGTGTACAACTATGCCGACAAAGACGGGTATTTTACCCAGCCTGGAGCTTTTGAGACACTTATTGATGATAATTTCAGTATTAACACAGGGATTACTTATAGCGTTTCTAAAATTGTCGACTTCACTTTTGGGTATATGCTCAATGTATTTAAAAAGGATACGGTAAAGGCCCTCAACGCGTATCCGATGGATGTAGAGGTTGCAACCCAAAATCAGATGTCAACCGTAGCACTGGGATTGAATTTGAACTTCTGATAGCAGAAACATAAAAATTCAGAGCATCTCCATAAAGAGATGCTTTTTTATTTTTGTAAGCTTCTTGAACAGGAGCAAAAAGGAGTGAAGCATATTGCAGCGATAAAGCTCGCTTCACGATTGAGTAAAAATTATACGAATAGTAGGTAGTTGATTCCTCGCCCGGCAGGGAAGGTCAGCTGAAAAATGCCTTTAATTCGGTTTTACGAATGTATTGAGCAAGACGGTTGGTATCGTAAAGGAATTCGATGCACTGTACCTGTCTTTTTTTAACGACCACTTCAACATAAACACCATACAACTCATACAGCGCGCAGGTTTTACCCCGTTCTCGCCGCATGGCTATAAAGTTACCCGATTCCAGCAAAACACCTGCCCTGTCTTCGAGGTCTTCAATAAGAAAGCGCATTCTTCTCATAGTACTATAATACCAATCCTTTGAAACACAGTTTGGTTAAAAAGGTCAGAAATATTACATTTATGAGAACCAATGAGTAGGTTTGTATCAGGTAATTAAAAATCCAGCATTACATGACTGATCCGTTCGGCAAGGATTGCCAACAGGAATTTAATCCCTACTGATATGCGTTCGCTGTTACTTTTCATACTGATACTTACATCCGGAATAACCTCCGGGCAACATTTAAACGTATTGGTTGGCAATAATAATTCACCAAATGAACCTGCGATTTCGATTAACCCAAACAACACGTCAGAACTTGTCGCTGCCAGCAATATCGACAACTTCTATTATTCTACCGACGGGGGTTTTACCTGGACCTCCGGCACCTTAACCAGCACGTATGGAGTATGGGGCGATCCTGCCATTGCCTGTGATACGGCCGGGGCATTTTATTTTTTCCACCTTTCAAATCCCCCTGGCGGAAACTGGATCGACCGTATTGTCTGCCAGCGTACTGCCGCTCCCGGTCAGGCCTGGAACAATGGCTCCTTTGCAGGACTCAATGGCTCCAAAATGCAGGATAAGCAATGGATCGACATCGACCGTTCAACGAATACCATCTATATGTGCTGGACCGAATTTGATCAATATGGCAGCAACAACCCGCTCGATAGTTCGAGGATATTTTTTGCCTCTTCTTCAGATCAGGGGACCAGCTGGAGTGCTCCGGTCCGGATAAATGCGTTGGGAGGCGACTGTCTTGACAGCGATAACACTGTTGAAGGTGCAGTACCTGCCGCCGGACCAAACGGACAGGTATATGTTGCATGGGCAGGACCGCAGGGAATAGTATTTAACAAGTCACTCAACGGCGGCCAAACATGGATGGCACAGGAGCAGGTTGTTGATCCGATGCCAGGAGGTTGGGATATGGACATTCCGGGAATTTACCGGGCGAACGGTTTGCCTGTTACTGTCTGTGACAGAAGTGGTGGTCCCAATACCGGTACAATCTATATTAATTGGTGCGATCAGCGCAATGGCATCACAGATACAGATGTATGGTTAGTAAAATCGACTGATGGTGGAGCGACATGGTCAACACCGGCGCGTGTAAATGATGATACCACACAACGACAGCAATTTTTTACCTGGATGACAGTTGATCAGGCTACCGGGTATTTATGGTTTGTTTTTTACGACAGAAGAAATTATTCGAATACAACAACAGATGTATTTATGGCCGTATCAAAAGACGGTGGCAACACTTTTACAAATTTTAAAGTAAGCAGTTCGCCGTTCATACCGTCAAGTGGTGTTTTTTTTGGGGATTATACAAATATTACAGCGTATGATAATGTTGTGAGACCGATTTGGACCCGATTGGACAATTTTAATTTATCGGTTTGGACGGCAATCGTTGACACTTCAACTTTAACAGGAAATGCATTGTTGGAATCAGAGAATTCATTGCTGCACGAGCAAAACTATCCCAACCCGTTTTCTGACCAGACCGCATTTAGCTTTAAGCTGCATGCACCCTCATTTGTTACAATCAAAATTTATGATTTAACCGGCAGAGTAACCTGCATGGTTTCCAACAACCAATTTTACAATCAGGGCAAACATGTTGTTGTTTTTGATCCGAAAAAGTATGGCCTTGCCGCGGGCACCTACTCCTATGAAATAGTTTCTGGCGCTTCCGTTGTACGCAGGAAAATGTTGTTTATTAACTGAAAAAATAATTAAGTTCATTTCAAATAAACACATGTTTCGTCACAAGCAAAAAGGAAAACTGTTTAGGTTTTATTTCATTCCGGTGCTCGGGTATGGGAAAGCGTAAAAAGGTAAAACGTAAAAAGCTTAGCTTCTGGAAACAGTTGGGCCCCGGCCTTATTACCGGTGCTTCCGATGACGATCCTTCGGGGATTGCAACATATTCTCAGGCAGGAGCACAATTTGGGACCGGTTTTTTATGGACCGCTTTAGTAACGTTTCCGCTAATGGCATCGCTTCAGGAAATGTGTGCACGGATCGGTCTGGTTACGCGCCGCGGACTCACGGGCACATTGCGATTGCACTATCCGCGATGGGTAATGTGGCTGATGATACTTTTCAGTTTTCCGGCTATTACAATTAATATTGGAGCTGATCTTGCCGGAATGGGAGCTGTTGCCAATATGCTGGTACCGGAAGTTTCACCTGCCTGGTTCAGTTTGTTGTTTGCCTTTTTTATTACATGGGCCGTTATTCAGTTATCGTATGTAAGAATCGGTGCAATACTGAAATACATGTGTGCCGTTTTATTGTGTTATTTAATAGTCCCGCTGCTTACCAAACCAGACCTGCTGCAACTGATACGAAGTACGTTTATACCGGAAATTGTTTTTTCGAAAGCATACCTTATGGCATTGGTGGGAATTTTGGGTACAACCATTTCGCCTTATCTTTTCTTTTGGCAGGCAAATATGGAGGTGGAAGAAGTAATTGAAAGAAAACTGGTAGTTGACAAAAGAATAATTGGTGCAATGCGGGTAGATGTGGATTTTGGAATTGCCTTTTCGAATCTGGTCTTTTATTTTATCATATTAACGGCCGGAACGGTGTTGTATAATGCCGGAATTCATGATGTACAAACGGTTGAACAGGCAGCACAGGCGTTGCGACCTTTGGCAGGTGAAATGTCATACTTGTTGTTTTCTATAGGTGTTATCGGAACAGGGTTTCTGGCCATACCCGTGCTGGCCGGTTCGTTATCTTATTTGATGGCCGAGGCTTTTCAGATGGAAGAGGGATTTAACAAAAAGTTTGCGGAGGCAAAGGGGTTTTATATTATTTTGATTATTGCAATGGTGGTGTCGGTTTTGATAACAGGACTGGGATTCAGTCCTGTTCAGTCGCTTATTTATGCTGCAGTTTTATATGGGTTAACAGCACCGGTTATCATAGCAATAATATTGCATATAGCAAACAACAAAGCCATTATGGGCCGATTCACCAATACCCGTCGCTCGAATGTACTGGGTGTTATCACTCTTTTCATCATGACGCTGGCTTCGGGAGTTTTACTGTATTTGATGATCTGGTAGCGGGATAAACTTCTCGCCCATGTTTTTTGCCGGCGCAATAAAAAATCCCATCAGCTTTGCTGAAGGGATTTAGTCCCACTTCGTGGGCCTACCTGGGCTCGAACCAGGGACCCACAGATTATGAGTCTGTTGCTCTAACCGACTGAGCTATAGGCCCTAAAAGGGTTTCTGAAGCGGACGGCAAATGTCGGAAATTTTCCCCGATTTTCAGAAAATAGTCCCTATGAAATGCCAAATTATGTTAAACGGCGGGGCTTAGGCGTGCCGGCAACCGTATATTTGCTTCAAGTTCAGGACAAATGGCCATAAACAACATCATTTTTGACCTTGGAGGAGTAATCTTTAAAATCGATTATGACCTCACAGCATCCGCTTTTAAAGAACTCGGATTGCAGCAATTTGACTCACTTTATTCGAAAAAAAAGCAGGATCACTTTTTCGACAATTTTGAAAAGGGCAAGCTGTCGGTTGAGGATTTTCGAAAAGAGGTGAAGGCATATTTACCCGAATCAGTGACCGACACTCAAATTGACATGGCGTGGAATGCAATGCTGATTGGTATTCCGGAAGGCAGAACAGACTGGTTAAAGGAAATAGGGAAAAAATACAGAATTTTTTTGCTGAGCAACACCAATTACATTCATATCAACGGTTTTCAGCCAATGGTCGGACCGGATTTTGAATTGCTTTTTGAAAAGGTTTATTATTCTTGTTTCCTTGGAATGCGCAAACCTGATGCTGAAATTTTTCAATTGGTGATAGATGAAAACAATCTGGTTGCCGAAGAAACATTATTCATCGATGATTCACCGCAACATGTTGTGGGAGGTGCAGCAGTAAATTTAATTTCACGCCAGTTGATAGACGGGGTACAGGTTGAAGATTTCGTTTCAGCGTTATTAAAAAGTTGATGGCATTCCGTTTCACCCCGCTTTATTAAGACCGGCATCTTATTTTATCTCCTGGCATAATTCTACCAGCACGCCATTTGTTCCCTTAGGATGAACAAAACAGACAAGTTTGTTATCGGCGCCCCTTTTTGGGAACTCATTCAGCAGTGTAAATCCCGCAGCGCGCAGCCGATTCATTTCAGCTTCAATGTCATTAACTTCAAAAGCAATGTGATGAATTCCTTCACCGCGTTTTTCAATAAATTTAGAAATCGGACTACCGGGATGGGTTGCTTCCAGTAATTCAATCTTGTTGGTTCCAACTAAAAAAAAGGAAGTTGTGACACCTTCCGATTCCACTATTTCGGATTTATAAGGAGCAACTCCGAGCAATTTTTCATAAAGTATTTCTGATGCAGAAATGTCTTTAACGGCTATGCCTATATGTTCAATTTTATTCATCTGAACCACCGGGCTTATTTTCATTATCTGATGCTGATCCCGGCGAATCAGCCGGTCTGTAAATATAATGAATGTGCACATTCGAACCCTGTTCCGGTTTTACTCTGTCAGCTTCATCATTTTCCGTTTCCTCCTCCTCTTCTTCAGGTTCGAGTTCCCACTCATACACTTTACGCTGAGGACCCTCTTTCCGGTAGAGCCACGCCATAAAAAATCCGGCGGTAGCTCCAAATAAATGGGCTTCCCATGATACATGATAAAATAGGGGGAACACCCCCCATACCATTCCTCCGTAAAGGAAAACAACCAATAAGGATAACGCCATCAGCCTGGTGTCTTTTCTAAGGATGCCACTGAACAGTAAAAAGGCGGTAAGTCCGTAAATGATTCCGCTTGCTCCAATGTGATAGGCCTCACGACCACCAAGCCACAACCAAAATCCTCCCATCAACCACACACCAACGAAAACTTTAACAGCAAGCTGACGATAAAAATATACCAATCCGGTAACAAGCACTAATAAAGGAGCCGAATTGGAAGCTATATGGTTAATGTCGCCGTGAAGGAACGGAGCTGCCACAATGCCTCTTAATCCTGTTAATGTTCTGGGCAATACTCCATAGTCAGAGAGCGAATATCCTGAAATATGCTCTATCAGAAAAACCGCCCAGATTGCTGAGAGCAGCACCATACCCGGTATAAAACTGTAAAGTATTCTTTTTGAATCTTTGTCCATAGGCGCAAACGCATCTCCAAAACCGTACCATTGCATTATTCCTTAAACCTGTGGCAGTTGGGACTGCATAAATGCCATTCTGGCAAGGATTGTGTAATTTTAGCCGCTCAAATGAAGGAGATAAAGATAACACGATTGGCCCATTTAACCGGTCATTCGGGTGCAGTATATACGCTTGCTGCCCTGCACAACCAGCCTAAAGTAGTTTCTGCAGGCAGCGACAGAATGGTAGCGCTCTGGGATACCGGAGGTAATGAATCGGGGGTTCAGCTGGTTGCGGCAAACAATGTTGTTTATTCACTGTTCCATCAAAAAGAAAATAACTTTTTACTTGCCGGACAATCGGCCGGCGGCATTCATGTAATTGATTTGAATGAAAACAGAGAGATACGTTTGTTACAATATCACAACGCACCGGTTTTTGTAATTGCAGTTTCATACAAACACAATCTTTTGTTTTCGGGTGACGGATCAGGAACGATTCATGTTTCACAGTTATCAGATTATGCTCCACGGACAAAATTTAATATTGGCACCGGCAAAGTGAGAGCAATTGTGGTTGACGATCAAAATGACCGGCTGATAGCAGGAAGTGCTGACGGTTCAATTTATGTAATCAGCTTACCTGATTTAAAACCGCTCAACAATTTTGAAGCCCATCAGAAAGGATTTTCAGTAAATGCCCTTTGTCTTCTGCCCGGCACCGATTTGCTGTTGTCGGGTTCGAGAGATGCGCACTTGAATGTGTATGATGTAAAAAATAATTTCAGACTTCTTCAGAGTATTCCTGCGCATAACTATGCTATTTATACCATTGCGGTACACCCGAACGGAAATTATTTTGCTACTGCGAGCCGTGATAAAACGGTAAAAATATGGAATGCCGATACAATGGAAGTGATCGAACGAATCGACAAAGAACAATACAATGGCCATACAGCCTCTGTCAACAAGCTGGTCTGGCACGATGACGGAAAACTTATTACGGCGAGTGATGACAGAAGTGTGATGATTTGGCAACTGGAAATGGCTGAAAGTTTGCATAGTATGTAGCGACCACTTGTTAGCAGCTTTTAATTAAATTCGTGCCAATACAACAGAGCAGTTGAATCCCAATTTAGACCCACAGGAACAGTCGTTAAACCCGATTGACCGGGAGCTTGAGAAAGCGCTCCGGCCACTGGAATTCAGCGATTTTACCGGCCAGTCCGGAGTAGTCGAAAACCTTAAGGTTTTTGTAAAGGCAGCGCAGCTGAGAACTGAGGCGCTGGACCATGTATTGCTCCACGGCCCTCCCGGTTTGGGGAAAACGACTCTGGCTAACATAATAGCAAATGAACTGGGAGTCAACATAAGGGTTACTTCGGGTCCTGTGTTGGATAAGCCCGGCGATCTGGCCGGACTGCTGACAAACCTTGAGCCTAACGACGTTCTGTTTATTGATGAAATTCACCGGCTGAGCCCCATTGTTGAGGAATACCTCTATTCGGCGATGGAAGATTACCGGATAGATATCATGATAGATACCGGTCCGAATGCACGGTCGGTTCAGATAAAGCTCAATCCGTTTACTTTAATAGGGGCAACAACACGTTCGGGATTGCTGACTTCACCCTTGCGTGCACGGTTTGGTATTGCATCGCGGCTGGAATATTACGATGCCAAGCGGCTTCAGCTGATACTGCTGCGCTCTGCAGATATCCTGAAGGTTCCCATTGAAGATGGTGCGGCTTATGAAATAGCACGTCGCAGCAGGGGAACGCCCAGGATTGCGAATGCATTGTTGCGCAGGGTCAGGGATTTTGCCCAGATAAAGGGTAGCGGGGCAATCGACAATGCCATAGTTGAATATGCACTTAACGCCCTCAACGTTGACGCACACGGATTGGATGAGATGGACAACAGAATTCTCACCACCATCATTGATAAATTCAAAGGTGGTCCGGTTGGGCTAAACACCATTGCCACTGCTGTAGGAGAAGAGCCGGGAACCATCGAAGAAGTGTATGAGCCTTTTTTAATAATGGAAGGATTTCTGATGCGTACACCCCGTGGCAGAGAGATAACGGATCTTGCCTATACGCATTTAGGCAAGAAGCGATCGGGCCGTGCCGGTACCCTGTTCAGCGAATAGCAATTTTATTTTCATAATGAACCGGAATAACCGGAGTAATTTGCATCGTCTCATGTTACCGATCATTTTTTTTTCGTTTTTGTAATTTTCAAATGAGCAGAAATTATAAAACCTTAATAACAGATGAGGCACTTCGTTTAGGCTTTTCATTTGTAGGCATTTCAAAAGCCGGATATTTAGATGAGGAGGCTCCGCGACTTGAGAAATGGCTGACCGGAAACATGCAGGGTAAGATGTCGTATATGGAGCGTCACTTCGACAAGCGTCTTGATCCAAGGCTGTTGGTTGACGGAGCAAAATCAGTTATTTCGCTGCTTATAAACTATTTTCCTGAAGCTACTCAGAAAGACGGAGAAGCGCCCAGAATATCACGGTATGCCTATGGGAAAGATTATCATGATGTGATAAAGGACAAGATGAAAAAATTGCTTTTATTTATCCGTGAAGAGATTGGTGAGGTAAGCGGCCGCAGTTTTGTTGACTCTGCCCCTGTGCTTGACAGGGCTTGGGCGCGTAAAAGCGGACTGGG
>DASUFP010000040.1:0-21436 GCA_036274495.1 Bacteroidia bacterium | reverse complement strand
GAGGATTTTTCCACCGTGTGGAGGAAGGTACCTGGATGGGCCATGTGATCGAACACATTGCATTGGAGATACAGACTCTGGCCGGCATGGATTGCGGTTTTGGGCGAACCCGAAGCACCGGCGAAAAAGGGATATATAATGTAGTGTTTTCCTATATGGAAGAAAAGGTAGGGATTTATGCCGCAAAAGCCGCAGTACGCATTGCAGATGCGCTGGTGGAGGGTGCTTCATATGATCTTGCCGAAGACATTCAGCGGATGCGTGAGATCAGGGAGGACGAACGGCTGGGACCTTCTACCGGTTCCATTGTTGAGGAAGCTCAGGCAAGAGGCATACCGTGGATCCGGCTTAACAGACACTCACTGGTTAATCTTGGATACGGAGTCAATCAGAAACGGATACAGGCAACCATCAGCAGTCAGACAAGCAGCATTGCGGTTGAAATTGCATGTGACAAGGAAGATACAAAGAACCTGCTGGAGGCTTCTGCCATCCCTGTTCCCAGGGGCAGGATTATTTATGATGAAGATGATCTCAAAAAGGCAGTTGAATACATTGGATATCCTCTGGTTTTAAAACCGATCAACGGGAATCACGGAAGGGGAGCAACCATAAATGTAAGAAACTGGGAGTCTGCTCTGGAGGCACTGGCGGCTGCCAAAAGAATTTCCAGAACAGTTATTGTCGAGAAATTCATCACAGGACTCGATCATCGGATCCTGGTCATTAATTACAAGTTTGCAGCTGCTGCCAAGAGAACACCGGCTATGATTACCGGCGACGGTAGCGCTACAATAGAACAGCTTATTCAAAAGGTCAACAGTGATCCGAGGCGCGGATACGGCCATGAAAAAGTTCTGACTGCAATCAAGGTGGATGAAATGACGCTGAATATTCTCAAAGATAAGGAGCTGACACTTGACTCTGTACTTCCCAAGGGGAAGGAACTGCATTTAAAGGCCACCGCCAATTTAAGTACCGGAGGAACCTCTACCGATGTAACCGACCTGGTACATCCTCACAATGTGATGATGTGTGAACGGATTGCCAGAATTATCGGGTTGGATATTTGCGGTATTGATATCATGACGGATGATATCAGCATCCCGCTGGAAGAAACAGGAGGTGCAGTGCTTGAAGTAAATGCTGCTCCCGGTTTCAGAATGCATATTGCTCCAACCGAAGGTTTGCCCCGAAATGTTGCCGAACCGGTGATAGACATGTTGTACCCCCCCGGAAGTTCTGCAAGGATTCCAATTATTGCCGTTACCGGAACAAATGGTAAAACCACCACCACAAGACTTATTGCCCACATGGCAAAAACTGTTGGACATAAAGTAGGGTTTACTACAACTGACGGAATTTATATTCAGAACCAGATGGTTCAAAAGGGTGATTGTACCGGTCCGGTAAGCGCTGAATTTGTGTTGAAAGATCCTACTGTTGATTTTGCAGTACTGGAATGTGCAAGAGGCGGGATTTTACGTGCGGGACTTGGTTTTCATAACTGTGATGTTGGCATTGTGACCAATGTAGCCGCCGATCACCTCGGATTGCGGGATATAAATACACTGGAAGAAATGGCCAGGCTGAAGGGCGTGGTACCAGAGAGCGTATTTCCTGATGGATATAGCATACTCAATGCGGATGATGATCTGGTAGTTAACATGGGTAAAACGGTCAACAGCAAGGTGGCTTATTTCTCCCTTAACGAACACAATCCAATCATTAAAAAACATTGTGATGCAGGCGGACTTGCCGCCATAGCTGAAAACGGCTATATCACCATTTGTAAAGGCAACTGGAAGATTCGTGTAGATAAAATCGTGAATATACCGCTTACCTTCTCCGGTAAAGCCATTTTTATGGTTCAGAATATTCTTCCCGCCGTTCTGGCCGGATTTGTCAGGAATTTCAGCATTGAAGATATCCGTCTTGCATTAGAAACATTTATTCCAAGTCCGGTACAAACTCCCGGACGCATGAATATGTTCCAGTTCAGAAAGTATACCGTGATGGTTGACTATGCCCATAATCCTGCAGGGTTCCAGGCAATAGCCAGATTCCTGGAGCGGATCGAAGCAAAACCAAAGGTGGGAATCATTGCAGGAGTTGGTGACCGCCGTGATGAGGATATTGTTCAATTGGGTGTTTTGTCGGCACAAATGTTCGATGAAATTATCATTCGTCAGGACAGAAATCTCAGAGGTCGAACCGAGCAGGAGATTATTGAACTGATGTTATCAGGAATTCATTCGGTAGACCAGGATAAGAATGTAAAGGTTATTCCGACCGAATCGGAAGCGATCGACTATGCCCTGAAGCACGCTAAAAAAGGTTCATTTATCACCATTTGCAGCGATGTAGTGCCGGATGCACTTGATCAGATTATGAAATACAAGGAAGAGGAAGATACATTTGAAATCAGTCAGGAAGATATTCCGAATCAGCACTGAGTGATTCAAAAATCAATGATCAGATCAATTCTGTAAATGGTTCCGTTGGAGCCGACGAAATAGGGCAGCGACAATCCGCCAACAGGAGAATTGTGGGCGTACATGTATTCTGCATTCAATTTCACGGAACGCATTTTCCAGGGGAACCAGTTAAGGCCTGCTCGGACATCATAAGGATCGCCATATTCGCCATTAATTGCTGAATACATTCCGTACAGCTGTAATTTTCTGTCAATAATCATTCCTGAAGCCAGCAACTGATAACCATTATCGGTTAGTCGGTTGAATCCGATATTTTCAACGCCGGTCCCTGTGAAATCAGATACATCACGAAAATAAAACTCTGATTCGAGCGAGAAACCGTTGAATTTTACACCTGCATCAAAGCCATACATCATATAAGTGGCCTTATCCAGTTGTGTGCCCGCTGCCAGAGCATCCGGTGCAAAAATTACTGTTCCGTCTGATAAACGAATGGTAACATTTTCAAAAGCCTCGGATGAAGGTACTCCCTGACGGTCTTCACGGCTCCTGCTGAATTTTGCTCCCAGCCGTGTGGCAATCTTTTCATGTTTTTCAAAGTCACCAAATCCGGCATTTTTCCCGAATTCGCCGGTCGTAGGGCACCAAGCTGTGGTGATGGAGACGGTATTGAACTGGTCATCGAGCTGACCTGCATCCACACCGAGCTGACTAAGATTATTGCCAAGCATTGCATTATAGGTCAGCCCTTTTACAATATTCCCTTTTACGAATATGCCGGTAGTGTAGGATGGTCTGAAAAACTCATCAGCGATGGAACGGTTATCGTTTGACAGCCAGTGGGGGAAAGTGCCTTCAGTTGAACGGGTGCCCGGTAGGGAATTGATGCCTCCTCCTATGGTGAGATGATCATTAAAGATATACTGCAGATTTCCCCCAACTACCACCTGCGCACTCTGACCCTGGGCCGTATTGTTTGTCCATGTATAAAATATGTACCGGAGTTTCTGATCCATAAACCAACCCAGAAATTGCAGATTCACTTTGTTTACCTGCATGTCCTGGCGACGGTCAATATCAATCATATTTCCGTTGGCATAGGTGTAATCGGCTTTAGAATATTTTTGATTGAGATATCTGAGATAGGTATATATCTTGAAGTTGACAGAACCGTACTTTGACTTTACAACATTAAATCCGGCTCCTTCCTTGTAAGGATCATTGGCCTGTACCGAGTCGGTTTGAACCATTGATGTTTGCGACTGGGATGTTTGACCTGAAGCTGTTATTTGTAGTGAAGAGAGTAAAGTTGATATGCAACCAACTTTGACCACCATTGCTATTCTGTGAGCAGTTTTTTTCATAATTTAGAATTGGATATGCTAATGTAAATTTTTTAAAGGTGCCTTAATTTTCTATTCATTCAACTGTTTGATCAGGTGAAAAAGCAATAATAAACAATACGATTTTAATATTTGGTAGTTTCAGCTCAGGTGAGTGTTCTTAATTATTACGAAATTGCATTTTCATAAATAAATCCTGATGCAACATTTAAGATAAGTGATTACTTGTTTTTGATTTATAAATAATGCAATTTTGATACAACGCAATGCTGTTAACACAAAGTTAAAAGAGGTGTCAATCTTTTTTTAATATTTGGTAACACATAGGATTGGGAAGTTCGGAGCTTTACCTAATATATAACATAACCTGTTGAATAACAAATATATACCTACTTGTTTTTTTAAGTTTTTTTGAAAATTGATTTTATAATCTGATTTGATTTATATAATTTTAACAACAAATGAATCTTGTTCAGGGTTTTGCTTTACTTTAAGTATGTATGATTCAAATCATATTTCTCTGTTTCCATTGAAAGTAGATTTGCCACCACGATAGTTTAATTTACCTTACTAAAATAACTGACTATGAAAAAAGAAATCTTACTTCTGTGTGCCCTAACCATTCCGCTATTTGTGTTGGCGCAGGAACCCACCACTACTACCCAGCAAAAGAGCATGGATATCTATGGTTTTGTTATGACTGACGTGATTTACAACGCAGGCAGAATCGAGCCCGACTGGAAAGATGGTTTCCGGCCCACCAAGCTTCCTACTATGGAAGGGCAGTACGGACCCGATGGCACCATTTATTTTGGAGTGAGGCAAACCCGTTTCGGCGTAAAGGGATATACACCCACCAAATTCGGTGAGCTCAAAACACAATTTGAATTTGAGTTGTTCGGAACGGGTGTTGACGCCGGACAAACAACATTAAGGCTGAGGCATGCTTATGGTCAGTTGGGTAAATGGGGTGTTGGTCAAACATGGAGTCCGTTTATGGATATCGACCTTTTCCCTAATTCCCTTGAATACTGGGGACCTACCGGAATGGTCTTTTTCAGAAACATTCAGGTTCGTTATATGCCCATTCAGGGTGAAACTTTTATGACCATTGCACTTGAACGCCCCGGTTTCAGTGCGGACGGTGCAACCTATTCCGATATTGAATCCTTGGGTGATGTGAAAGGAAGAAATATGGTTCCGGATCTTTCTGCAGAATTCCGCAAGGCGACCGGATTCGGATATGTGGAAATCGCCGGTATTGTTCGTTCCATTGCCTGGGAAGATCTCAATACAAACGACGGAAACGATCTTACCGATAACAAAATGGGTTATGGTATAAATCTGTCATCAAACATCAAGTTCGCCAAAATTGCCACAGCCAGACTGGGATTTGTATACGGATCGGGTATTGAGAACTACATGAATGATGCAACTACTGATGTTGCGGTAAAGTATCAACCTAATAATACTGACAAGCCTTATACCGGTGAAGTGCTGCCAATGTACGGAGCAACTGCATTTGTTGATCTGAACTGGAACAGCCGGTTTACAAGCACTGTCGGATACAGCATGATACATATTGATGATATCGAAGACCAGTCGTATGATACGTTTCAGGACGGAGGTTATGGATTGGTTAATCTGCTTTATCATCCCGATAACAATATGATGTGCGGTGTAGAAGTGCAATACGGATCGCGTACCAATAAAAATGGCGACGGAGCCAATACAGCACCTGCAGGTTACCTGAAAGATTATTCAGCAGTTCATGTTCAGTTTTCATTCAAATACAACTTTGCCTCCGCACTTTACAGAACACCGGAGTAACAATACTATTTCACATTTCTAATAACCCGAAATCATGAAACAAACACTTCTTAAAACTTTGATTGTTGCTGGCCTTGCAGGTAGTTTATCTTTTTATACCACTCCCTCATTGTCTCAGTCGAAAAGCAAACCGGCAGCTGCTCCCGCAATGGCGGCAACTGATCCAATGTCACCTGCCAATATTCAGGCAGCTCTGGATGCAGCGTATAATAAATTTGTAGGCGTTACCGATGGTAAGAATGCAGATTACATAAAGGAACTTGCATCTGTAGATCCTTCTATTTTCGGAATCGCAATAGTTACAACCGATGGACATGTATATACCAAAGGGGATGTTTCTTCAATGGTATCCATACAAAGCGTCTCCAAAGCATTTGTGCTTGCTCAGGCTATCGAGGAGTTGGGACATCAGGCCATTCAGGATAAAGTAGGCGTTGATGCTACCGGACAGGTATTTAATTCGATTGTAGCTGTAGAGCAGCAACGTGGCAAAGAAATCAATTCTCTGGTGAATCCGGGTGCCATTGCCACTACCAGTCTTATAGCAGGTAAAGATTCATCTGCCAAATGGAAAAGCATTCTTGCCAAACAATCCGAATTTGCAGGCCGCACCTTGTGGGTTAACGAGCCGGTTTATATCAGCGAAGCCGGCGATAATCTCCGGAATCAGGCTATAGCCCATTTACTGCTTGCTTATGGCAGAATGTATTTTGACCCGGTACAGTCAACCGATATTTACACCAAACAGTGTGCTATCAATGTAAATGCAAAAGACCTTGCCACCATGGCAGGAACGCTGGCTAACGGTGGTGTCAATCCGGTGACAAAGAAAAAAGTTGTTTCCGTTGAAACAGTTCAGTATACATTGCCTGTAATGGCAACAGCCGGACTTTATGACGATTCTGGTATATGGTTGTATAATTCCGGACTTCCTGCTAAAAGCGGAGTAGGCGGCGGACTTCTCGCCGTATGTCCCGGAAAATTCGGCATTGCCGTTGTTTCACCTCCTCTTGATGCGGCAGGCAACAGTGTAAAAGGTCAGCTGGCGATTAAATACATCGTAGAGATGCTCAAAGCCAACCCCTATCTGATCACTCCCAAAATGTGATCCTAAACTTAGCCGGGATCAGTTCAATATTTTAACTGATCCCGGATTTTTTTTTTCTTTAACTCCTGATACATCCAATTCTATGAACAAAAAGGCGCATTATGTTGTGTTGATCGTATTGTGTACCATCATCGCAAAACCACTAAGGGCTCAACTGAATCAGCAGCCACCTCCGGATACAGTTGTTGCTGTACCGGTGATGAATTATAAGGATACCGTTTATCAGAATATGGCAGCAGGAGAGCTTACCCCCGGGAAAGGATTTCTGTTGGTTAAGAATGAATTTGCCAGCCTGAATTTCAGTATGTATGCCATGGCCCGATATCTAAACCAGGGACCAGGCGATCAAACATGGTATGATCATCTCGGACGTGCGCGGTCCCTTACCGGCAGAAACGATTTTAACTGGCATAGGACAATGCTTTGGTTTACCGGTTTTGTAGGAACGCCAAAATTCACCTACATGGCAACAGTCTGGACCGTTATGACCACCCAGCAAACATTGGTTTATGGAAACCTGAAATATTCGTTTTGCAAGGGATTTTCATTAGGTATGGGTATATCTCCAAATATGGGACTCCGTTCACTGCAGGGTCCGTTTCCTTTTTTCACTGCTACCGATCGTACCATGGCTGAGGATGCCATTCGCCCCGGATTTACAAACGGTTTGTTTGCAAACGGATTTATTACTTCCAAACTGGGGTACAACCTGATGCTGGGAAACAACCTGAGCGCTCTTGGCGTGCAGGCATCCAAGCTTACCAGGGATCTTTCAAAAAGCGCCAGCGTGTTTTGGATGCCCACAACCGGCGAATTCGGACCACGCGGGGGATTAGGTGATCTCGAACATCACAACAAGTTAGCTACCCGGTTTGGTGCATCTTTTACCCATGCCCGGGATGACCGGTTCAACGGTTCAGAGCAGCCGTCACCTGATAATACCCAGGTCCGACTTTCTGATGGCGTGTTGCTGTATGAAACCGGGGCACTGGCAGATAATGTAACAGTGGATAAAGCAACCTATCAGCTGGCTTCAGCTGACATCGGCTTCAAATACAAGGGATTTTGTCTGTTTTCGGAAGGTTATTACAGGGTACTGGATGACTTTGTTGCGGACGGTCCATTACCTGTAACTTCGATTACTGATATGGGATATACTTTACAGGTCTCCTATATGGTGATGCCAAAGGTTTGTCTATACGGAGTAAATTCGATGATCATGGATGATTTTAAACGGAACCCGTGGGAAGCGGGGGGAGGAATCAATTTTTATCCGAAGCAAAACAGAAACTGGAGGATAAATACACAACTCATGCATATTGAAAAATCAGCTGCCGGTGGAACCTTTGGACTTTATAACGCAGGACAAACCGGTACCACCTTTACTTTTGGAGTTGATATTCTGATTTAATCTTTAACTTACGGTTACCTTAATTCCAGCAACTATGAAATTTGCAAGACTTTCGGCCATTGTTTTTCTTGTTTTGATGAATTGCTCCCTGAGTTATTCTCAAGGAAGTACTTCGGGCACTTCTCCTAAAAACAACTATCTTTTTAATGATTCTCACTTTCATCTGACCAATTATATTCAGGAAGGAACAGACATCAAAAAGTTTCTTGAAATAATGGGAGATAAGACCGGCCGTGTAGCCTTATTCGGTATTCCTTTGCAACAGGAATGGGATTACTCCAATTCGGGAGATTTCGGCCCTACTTATTATCTGCATTCTGATGCGCCGCTCTACTATTATTCCTTCACCGATGCATGGATTGCCATGGCGTACAAATCGCTTACCAAGGAACAACAAGCCCGCTTTGATCCTATGATAACGGGATTTAATCCTGCGGATATGTATGCGGTTGATCACATCAAAAGAGTTCTCAAAACGTTTCCGGGAGTATTCAGCGGGATCGGCGAATTCAGCATCCATAAGGAATTCGTATCCTCCAAAATCGCGGGAGGTCCGGCCAGTCTGTTGAATCCTGCTCTCGACAGTATTCTGGAATTTGCCGGCCAGGCCGGACTGCTGGTGGTGTTTCATAATGATATTGATATGCCTTTTGCCAAAAAAGGATCGGAACCTGTATACCTGGCTCAGGCGCTGGATTTGTTCCGAAGGCATCCGAACACCACCCTAATTTGGGCCCATATTGGTGTTGGCAGGGTAGTGCAGCCCGTGGAGGGTCATCTGAAGATTGTGGAAAATATCCTGAATGATACGGCAATGAGTCATGTTAATTTTGATATTTCATGGGATGAAACTGCCAAGTATATCTTGTCTTCTCCCGAAACGGTAAAAAGAACTGCGGAAGTCATCAATAAATTTCCTGACCGGTTTCTTTTCGGAACAGACGAGGTGGCACCACCGGATCAGCAAAAATATATGAAGGTGTATAACATGTACGGACCCTTATTTGAACTCCTGACTCCTGAAACAAGGACAAAACTCTTAAAAGGGAACTATGAGCGATTGTTTAATCAGGCAGGTTTGAAAGTAAGGGCTTGGGAAAAAGACAATCTGTAGTTTTGAAAAGCGAAGAAATTTATTTTCAGTTTTAAAAATCAAACCGGACTCCAATCACCGTACCAAAGTCGAAGTTGGATGTTGATTCACCCGGGGCGTTGCTGTCATAATTTGAATACACACTGATATTCAGATCGAGATCTTCGATCATTTCCCACGTAAGCGAAAAGTCACCGTCGAGCCTGTACCGTTCTTCGGTTACAGAACGGTATCCCACTTCGCTCCAGCTGAGGCTTAATTCGGGCTTTTCGAACTTGAAAATATACAGCCGATATCCAAATAATATTTCAGGTAGAATTTTTGTTTCCTGACTTTCAAATGATTTTTCTTCGTTGACAACTGCACCCCCATTGATGGTGAGATTCACATACCTGCTGGTGATGAGTTTGTTTCCTAAGCCTAAGCCTTGCTGTAACCGGCGTTCAATACCAAGTTCAAGATTTCTCTGATAACTGAGCAGGCTTCCCAGAAACCAATACGAATGGAAGTAGTAATTAAACGGGGCCGAGGCGTTTTCATTATCCCTGGATAATACATTTTCTTCAATGGTTGAAATAAATGAAAAGTTAACTCCGGTTTCAACTCTTTTTGACTGGTACATCACCTTTCCATCCAAGTTAAACCGCCCCAGCTGAGAAGATTTGGTATAGGAAAACCCGGTGCCAATGTAGCCATCAATTTTTTTGAGCAGCTTGGCTTCAACAGGATAGAGGGATGAAATATTGTTAAGTGAAACCAATGTTGAATCTTCCAAACCGCTGACCGTAACAAAACCATCGTGTACAGTAGGGTTTATTTCTCCATACAATACCTGATGGTCTACCGTTTCAATTCTGAACTCCCTGGTAACGGCTGAAATGGCTTTCAGCTTTCTCATCTGAACGGTGATGTCATTGGCGTCATCCGGATCAAATGTTATGACACCCAGCTGGACCCTTTTAACATCACCTATAACAATTGTTCCGTTTCTGAAAAACAATGTATCCTTTGGTGTTTGTGCGTAGGTTGTTACAGCGATAACTGAAAACAGCAAAATAAGGAGAATCGGGCGAAGCATATAATGTCTATTCTGCAAGATGTAAATTTAAACAACTCATTCAAAATTCACCAAAAGCTAATTTTAAAAAAAAATAATATCCGGCTTATTCTGGTATATCTCCCTATAATGGTGCAATTTTACCATTATTCGCAGATAACCGCCTGACTCCGATTTAGGAGTCAATACCGGTTTGATATTCATTTCCGATTGCAATATGAATCATCTATCCTCCTCATCAAGTCCTTATCTGCTTCAGCATGCCGGCAACCCGGTTGACTGGTATCCCTGGGGAGATGAAGCTTTTGAAAAGGCCCGTTCTGAAAATAAGCTGGTTTTGGTAAGCATTGGTTACAGTGCCTGTCACTGGTGTCATGTTATGGAACATCAAAGTTTTGAAGACCATGGTGTAGCAAAAGTGATGAATGATTTTTTTGTTTGTATTAAAGTTGACCGGGAAGAACGGCCTGATATCGACCAGGTATATATGTCGGCTGTTCAACTGATGACTGGGAGTGGAGGCTGGCCCCTGAATTGTTTTACGTTGCCTGATGGTAAGCCCGTTTATGGCGGTACCTACTTTCCTAAAGATAAATGGGTGGATGTACTTATGAATCTTGCTGATATGTACAGGAAAGATAAAGCAAGAGTGCTGGAATATGCTGAGCAACTAACAACCGGAGTGAATAAGCTCGACGGAATACCGTTGCATTCGAAACCTGAAAGCAAGTTTGTTGATTTGGCTGACGAATGTGTACTTAAGTGGAAACCATTACTGGATTCAAAGGAGGGCGGACCTGCAAGGGCACCGAAATTTCCGCTTCCGAACAACTACCTGTTTTTGCTTGCGTATGCCGAAAGGACCAATGATACCCATTTGAAAGACCACATACAACTTACCGCACAAAAAATGGCCTCCGGTGGTATATATGATCAATTGGGAGGCGGATTTTGCCGCTACTCGGTTGACGCTCTCTGGAAAGTACCGCATTTTGAAAAAATGCTGTATGACAATGCACAATTGATAACATTGTATTCAAAATGTTACAGTTATTTCGGCAATCCATTATACAAGCAGGTAGTTTATGAAACCATTGAATTTGCAAAAGCTGAATTATCCGGTGTTCAGGGAAATTTTTATTCGGCCATTGATGCCGATTCCGAAGGCACAGAGGGCAAGTATTATGTTTGGACAAAACAGGAGGTAGAACAAGTGCTTGGAGAAAACTCGCAACTGTTTTCTGAATATTATGGAATAAACGAAACAGGTTACTGGGAACATGATAACTATATACTGCTGCGATCGGATAATGATGCGGCAATTGCAAAAAAATTTGGAATCAGTGAAACTCAACTGAACGGTATTCTTAGTGTGTGCCGAAAACAACTGCTCACTGAAAGAAATAAAAGAATCAGACCGGGCCTTGACGATAAAACGCTCGCTTCATGGAACGGATTAATGATTACCGGATTATTGGATGCCTATGATGCATTTGGTGAGGAACGGTTTTTAAAGGATGCAAAAAAATGCGCAGATTTTATTAAAGATAACCTGATCAGAGATGATTTTGGACTTTGGCATGCCTGGAAACAAAATGCTTCAATAAATGGGTACCTGGAAGATTATGCATTTGTAATCCAGTCATTCATCAGATTATATCAATGTACGTTTGACAGAAGCTGGCTGGACTACAGCAAAAATCTATCAATGTATGCTTTGGATCATTTTGGTGACGATACTTCTCCTTTCCTCTTCTTTACTTCAGATCAGGATCCCCCTTTGTTTTCAAGAAAACATGAACTGCAGGATAATGTTATCCCGTCATCCAACTCACAAATGGCTCACAACTTATATTTGCTTGGAAGATATTTTGAAATGGAAACCTGGATCAGCAAGTCAAAATTAATGTGTAAGGTGATGAGCAGTGAGTTTATCCGATACGGCTCAGCATGGAGCAACTGGCTTTTACTTGCCGAGTATTTCATTCGCCCCGAAGAAGAGGTCGTTATATGCGGTGAGGATGCCTTATTGCAGCGGAAAAAATTTGTAAGGAACTATCATCCGTATGTGTTGTTAGCCGGGTCATTGCATCCTGAATCCCTTCCTCTTTTGGTTAACCGGCACCCTGAAAAGGGGACTCTTATATACCGGTGTGTGGATAAGATTTGCGGTTTGCCGATGGAAGATGCAGCTGATCTCAAATAGGCTGAAAGAGATCAAATTTCATAGTAGTTTTTAATAGATTGAATTACAGTTAATTGAAGCAGGGTTCCGAAATGCTTTTGAATGACTTCGATCATTTGCATTTCATTTGAAAAACTGTTACTTTCATTATTGAAATCCGGCCATTTTTCATTGGTGCCGGGACTGTTCTTTAATTTTTTAAAATCCTATCGCCATGAAAACGTACGATGAAAAACACATCAAAAACATCGCCCTCGTGGGAGGTGCGAAAAGCGGCAAGACCACCCTTGCCGAGACCATGTTATTTGAAGCCGGTTTGATCAACAGGAGAGGTACGGTGGAAGACAAAAACACCATCTCCGATTTTCACGAGATCGAACATGAAAGAGGGAATTCTGTTTATGCAACTGCCTTGCACACCGAGTGGCGCGATTACAAGATAAATATTTTAGACACTCCGGGGCTTGATGATTTTATTGGAGAGGTAATAGCTGCAATTCGCGTTTGCGATACAGCAGTGATGGTGCTTAACGCACAACATGGAGTAGAGGTGAGTTCCGAATTAATCTGGAGCTATGTTGACACCTATAAAAAACCAACCATTTTCGCAGTAAATCAACTTGATCATGAATATGCCAATTTCAACCAGACCGTTGAACAGGCTAAAAAAATATTTGGAAAACAAATTACCGTGATGCAGTACCCGGTAAATCAGGGCATCGAATTTAATGCAATTATTGATTTACTTAAAATGACCATGTACCGGTTTCCTAAAGATGGTGGAAAGCCCGAAAAATTACCTATTCCTCCTGAAGAAACCGACAGGGCTAACCAACTCCACAATGAATTGGTGGAGAGAGCTGCTGAGAATGATGAAAAACTGATGGAATTATATTTCGAGAAGGGTAATCTGGATGAGGATGAAATGAGGAAAGGGATTAAATTAGGAATGATGCATCATGATATTTTCCCGGTATTTTGTTTGTCGGCCAGAAATAACATGGGCAGCGGACGCTTAATGGGCTTTATTGACAATGTAGCTCCTTCGTCAATTGAAATGCCTGCGGAAATTACTAAGGATGGTAATGAGGTAATTTGTGATTCAGCCAAACCAACGGTGCTTTTTGTTTTCAAAACCCTGATTGAGCCGCATCTTGGGAAATTATCATTTTTCAAGGTGCTTTCAGGTGAAGTTACCGTTGGTATGGAGCTTAATAACCCGGCCACTGATGTGACAGAACGTATCGGACAGCTTTTTATAATGGATGGAAAGAACAGAAACCCTATTGACAGGTTGAAGGCAGGCGATATAGGCTCTACCCTAAAACTTAAAAATACGTTTACCAACCACACATTAAATGGAAAAGGATCGCAAGCTGAAATAAATCCGATAACATTTCCAGACCCCAGAATCAGAACAGCTGTTATAGCCAAAAATAAGGCTGACGATGAAAAACTTGGTGAGGTTTTATCAGAAATTCATCTGGAAGACCCAACACTTATTGTTCAGTACAACAAGGAGACAAAACAAGTGCTGCTTATGGGTCAGGGAGAATTGCATCTGGCCGTTACTAAATGGAGAATGGAGCATGTGTATAAGTTGCATGTTGATTTCATTAAACCCCGTATTCCCTATCGCGAAACAATTCAGCGTCCGGCTAACGCCAATTACAGACATAAAAAACAATCAGGCGGTGCGGGACAGTTTGGTGAGGTTTATATTAAGATTGAACCTATACACAATGGTAATGAACCTAAACCGGAACATCCGGTTCGTGACAGGGAAGAGGTGGTACTGCCCTGGGGAGGTAAACTTGTCTTTAACAACTGCATTACCGGAGGAGTTATAGACTCCCGTTTCATTCCAAGTATTTTAAAGGGAGTAATGGACAAAATGAACGAAGGTCCTCTTACCGGAAGTTATGTAAGAGATATTGCAGTGAGTGTTTATGATGGCAAAATGCATCCGGTAGATTCCAACGACATATCCTTTAAAATTGCCGGAATGATGGCATTTCGTGATGCCTTTCATAATGCGGAACCACAGTTGCTTGAACCTGTTTATGATGTGGAAATTGAAATGCCGGAGGAACTGATGGGTGATGTGATGAGCGAATTGCAGTCGAGGCGCAGTATTATTACCGGAATGGATAGCAGAGACGGTTTCCAGATAATTAAAGCAAAAACACCTCTTGCCGAACTCGATAAATCTGCTGTATCACTTCGTTCAATTACTCAGGGCCGTGCAAAAGTCAGAAGTGCATTCTCCGAATATATCCCCGTCCCCCCTGAAATTCAGAAAAAACTTACGGAGGAGTACCAGATGCATCACCAGCATAGTGAAGCCTGACAGGTTCAACTTAAGCAGGTTTAACTTATTTGCGTTACTGTAATAATTAACCTTTAATACAGTTTTGGTTTTTGGGATTGATTATTTTTGAAGTCATAAATAATCAAAATGACTGAAAACGAACTGGGCATTGGCTCAAGAATCCGCCATCTTGAATTTGGCGAAGGCGTGGTAATCAACGTAAAGCCACGTACCTATGTAATTATTTTTCTCCAGCGGGGCAGGCTGGAGGTTTCCCGCAATTATGTTGGTCTGGAGGTAATTGAAGCATTAGAAACGGAAGAGGGACAGGTTAGCATGGCGGATGTGGAGCGGATAATTACCGGAATCATCAGGAAATATTCCGACATACAGGAAACTGTTCAGATAGGATCTAAATGGACCGGAGGGAAACTTGTTTTACAACCCGGAAATTCAGCCTTAAAAGGAAAGGAAGTTCCCATTGATATATTCTTTAATAAGATCATCATGCTCCGTGATCGCCTGCGTGTGATGGAACAGCGGATCAATGCCAATGATAAACTCAGTGAGGAAGATAAAGTAAACTTGCAGCAATACCTTACCCGTATTTACGGAAGCCTGACTACATTTAATGTCCTCTTTAAAGATGATGAGGATTACTTTGTTGGTGAAAAGGGCAAGGATTGATTTACTTATTGAAGGAAAGCACTCCCGGGTATAATGGGTGAATTTAATTTTTTGTTCAGACCGGCTGAATAGAGGCGGAAGTCCGTCAGGATAATTTCTTCAGGCTTGAGCACACATTTTGCTCTACTCGCTGCACGATGTTGGTTGTATCAGATTTGATAAATTGCTCTCCACGGATATTTTCATAGAGTTCAATGTAACGGTCAGAAACACTTTGAACAATTGTTTCAGTCATATCAGGAATCCTTTGTCCTTCGAGTCCCTGAAAGTTATTTTCAATAAGCCACTGCCTTAGAAATTCTTTTGACAGCTGTTTCTGAGGTGTGTTGGTTTGCTGTCGTTCTTCATAGCCATCCTTGTAAAAGTAACGCGACGAATCGGGTGTATGAATTTCATCGATTAGTAATATGGCATCTCTGTCTTTACCGAATTCATATTTGGTGTCAACCAGTAACAATCCTCGTTTGTGTGCCATTTCGGTTCCGCGCTGATACAACTGACGGGTATAATTTTCCAATTGCAGATATTCTCCTTCACTTACAATACCTTGTTTGATGATTTCTTCACGCGAGATATCCTGGTCGTGTCCATGATCACTTTTGGTGGTAGGTGTAATGATTGGCTCGGGTAATTTGTCATTCTCTTTTAACCCTTCGGGCATTCTTACGCCGCACAACATTCGTTCTCCCGACTTGTAAGTCCGCCAGGCATGTCCTGCAAGATACCCGCGGATTACCATTTCGACACGGTATGGCTGACACATTTTACCAATTGTTACATTCGGGTCAGGTACATCAATTATCCAGTTGGGTACCAGATCTGAAGTCTGTTGCATAAAATATGCGGCAAGCTGATTCAGCACCTGACCTTTGTATGGTATAGCCTTTGGCAATACCACGTCAAAAGCCGAAATGCGGTCACTCACAACCATTACCAGGTATTTGTTTGCAATGGTATAAACATCCCTGACTTTCCCTTTGTAAAAGCGGGTTTGTCCCGGAAAAGTATATTTCGTTTCTGCTATTGTTCCCATTTGAAGGGTGTAAATTTATAAGTTTACGGTTGAATTCAATTGCCGGTAATCACTTTTAATTCGGTTTGAACTATCACCGGTCGTAAATATCATTTTTCTTGGTAAGTTTCAGATCCTGCAGAACGGATGACTTCACATTGATCTGAAAATAATAATTCTGCTGTGGTCCGAATGGCACCCAGTTCAACCGCATTTCCCAGCAGTGCAAATCCCTGTATATTCCCAGATTTGTATAGGAAAGGTCCTTTGCTTTAAAATCATAACCGGAACTGAAGGTCACCTTCCATTTTGAAGTTAGTGCCAGATCACCATAGAAATTCAAAGTCTGATTGACCACGGCATTCAGCAGTCCGGCTTTGGTATAACTCACACTGTAGTTTACGGTGAGGTTATAAGGAATGGTGAAGTCCACATAGTCACCCGGGTTAGAATTAATCTGATTCAGTTCGTCCGGAGTCCCCCTGTCACTTGTCTTTGGTTTAGTGTTATTGTTGAGCGAAAACCCTATTGATCCTGTTGAGTTAACCAATCGTGCCAAACGATTATTGGCCTCCAGTTCACTGGTATTTAACCTGCGGCCGATTGAATCACTGATGTAAGGATCGAAACTGCTGCTGAAGTTTACATTTATCTTATCAAATAAAGTTGTTCTCCCGTTTAATGAAATGAGTGACCAGTTAACTGAATCTGCAGCGAGATTATAAGAAGCACCCAACGCCAGACTTTCCAACAGCTTGATTTTTTTCAAGGTTACCGCAGTATCCGAAACAGTTCTAGTTTTCATTTCAAGGTTATTATCCAATGAAAATCCAATCACTCCGTATTTACCTGACGGTGGCCCTCCGTAAATTCCGGTTTCAAAAATCGAATACTTTCCTGAATTGCCGGCTGAATCGATCTGATAAACTTTATATGCATTAAACGATGGGTCGCTGAAATCGGGACGATAACCAAATGAAACGGTGGGTGACATCACATGACGGATGGCAGCAATTTTCCCCTTTTTAGTTTGAAGCATCCCGTAAATACGTGTATTCAGGGAAGTGGAAAACAGAAAGTCTCTTGCAGCCCTGAAACCGTTTACGGTATCAACTACCACCTGATTTTCACCTGTATCAAAATCCTTTCTGATGGTTTTCAGATACCATCGTTCATTATAAGTCAGCACCGGGGAAAAAGTAAAATGTTTAAACATTTTAATGGAAGTGCTTATCGGCAGTGTGTGCGAAATACCTGAACGGAAAAGGTCAGCCGAACCTGATTTAAACAGCAAAGTGTCTTTTGTCTGAATTGTATTTTGCATATTCGCCTGATAGCTGACGCCAATTTTTTCAAACCATTTTTCTTCACCTATATGGGTTTTTTTCCTGAATGGATATTGCCGGTTTACGCTAAAGTTTGCGTTCGGGAGGCTCATTGAAACATCTCGGGTAATCGTATTTTGACTATGAGTGATGCTGGTGGAAAGGGAGTAAGGTTTACCCGGCCATGTTTTTGACCAGGCTACCGATGATTGAAAAGTATTGGTTAAATAATTATTTGGCGATGAAATGTTGTTCTGGTAATATTCACTGCTTCCAAAATTTACATTTGCAGCCAGTACACTGTTAGGATTGGCTCTTGGATCCTGACGGTGGTTCCATCTGACAAAAAAATCTTTTGTTTCACTAAATTCAGGTGTTTCCGGTTCACCCTGTTTTATCACGGAATAGCTTATGGCAAGTGCACCGGTGAACTTATAGCGAAGAGCATAATTGGAATAGAGTTTTGTGCCCCAACTTCCCTTACTGTAAAAATCCCCGGTAAGGGCCAGATCAACGTAATCATTAAGTCCGAAATAATATCCGCCATCTTTCAGAAAAAAGCCGAGACGTCCCGATTCACCATACGTGGGAAAAATAATACCTGACGATCTCCCTTTGCGTGTAGGGAAATAACCAAATGGTATGGCAAAAGGTGTGGGAACATCGGCAATCGTCAAATTGGCGGGTCCGGTCAGTATTTTATTATTGCGGATTACCTTTAATTTGCCGGCTGCAATCGAATAATGCGGATGTGGCAAATCGCATGTGGTATATGTGCCATGCCGGATAAAGAAGTTGGAGTCATCAATTTTCTTGACGGTTTCACCTTGTATGTAACCATCTCCCTGCCTGGTATTGATTTGGGTTATCTTTCCTTTCTCACTATCGAAATTGTACCGGATAACATCGGCTGTAAAGGACTCTTCGCCCCGTGAAAAGGCGGGAAGTCCTACCGGGCTGCCGGTTGAATCAAGGGTTCCGTGGGCTGTTACGTTCCTCGACTCCCAATCCAGCTCAATTCTTTCTGCCTTTAGTTCAAGATCTTCATATTCAACTACAGCCTTTCCATACAAAAAGACCTTTTGGTTTTTAATATCAAAACGAATCGAATCACTTGCGGTATAGTGCACTTTCGATTTTAAATCGTCACTAAAAGGGGCAAGTGAAGTGTCGGGAATTGAAAATAAGGAATCTCCCGGTGCCTGGCCCGCTGATTGTAGTGGAGCGGTCATGAAAGCCAACCATACTAAAAGGCAGGGAAATGCGGTTAATATTTTTGTTGATATCGGATTTCCGCGCGGCGGCATCTCAGGTGCAGGAGGAGTAACTTTGAGCACCCAAAGCTAACTAAAATAAGAATTGCCCCTTTTGAAGCGCATATCGTTCATAATCATTCCTTTGTTGCTGAGCTCCTTCTCGTTCAGCCACAAGGCACCTGCTGCTTTCAAAATGAAGACAGTGGTAATAGATGCCGGACATGGCGGGCATGACTCAGGCTGTATCGGGTCCTCGTCATATGAGAAACATGTTGCCCTTGCCGTTTCCCTCAAACTTGGGGAACTGATTGAAAAAAAGTTTCCTGACATCAGAGTTATTTATACCCGTAAAACGGATGTTTTCGTTGAATTACATGAACGGGCGGCAATCGCAAATCGTGCCCATGCCGACTTATTTATCTGTATCCATTGCAACTCAGGACCTTCAGCAGCTTTCGGGTCAGAAACATATGTCATGGGTTTGCATAAAACCGCCGATAATCTCTCGGTTGCCAAAAGGGAAAACTCTTCCATCTTGCTCGAGAAAGATTACAAGGCCAATTACGATGGCTTTGACCCCTCTTCACCGGAAGCCAATATTATTTTCACCCTGTTTCAAAACACCTTTATGAACCAGTCACTGGAACTTGCCTCCATGGTTCAGGATCAATTTGAAAACAAAGCCGGCCGGTTTAACAGAGGTATCAAGCAGGCCGGTTTTTTGGTCCTTTACAGGACAACCATGCCCAGCATTTTGATCGAACTCGGTTTTTTAACAAATAAGGAGGACGAAAAATTCCTTAAAAGCGACAGCGGACAGCAAAGTCTGGCCAATTCAATTTTAAACGCCTTTGGCCAATATAAATCAAAACTGGAGCAAAAAACAGGTGGGATAAACAATGAAGCAATTGGTAGTCAGGATGTTAAACCTGAGAAAATTCCGGTAACGCCCGTGGATCCGCCTGTATCCGAAGAAGATGTTAAAACGCCTCCAATGGTGTTTTTAACAATTCAGCTTGGGGCAGTATCAAATGTTAAACCGGGGGCCGATAAGCAGTTTAATGCTGTTCCGGATGTGCGTTCTCTTATTGGTGACGACGGGATGACCAGGTTTTATTCAGGGGTGTATACCGATCCGGCTGTAGCCAGAAAGGATTTGCAACAGTTTAAATCGGGAGGATTTTCAGATGCTTTTTTGGTAGCTTTTTCAGGACCGCGACGCATTTCGGTGAGTGAGGCAATTGATCAGCTGAACAGCAAGCCTAAACCCTGAAAAGTTCCTTTTTTGTAATATTGCCCATTAAAGCAAAAATCAAAGGTGAAGTTCACAAAAGAAGTAAAAGTTGGCCTGTTGGTCACCGTGGCCCTGGGTGGACTTTTCTGGGGAGCGAATTATCTTAAAGGCATCGATATTTTTTCGGGGACAAACCGCTTTTATGCCATTTATAGCAAAGTTGACGGCCTGGTGCCTTCAAGTGATGTTTTGCTGAGTGGAGTAAAAGTCGGACAAGTTGAAAAGATAAAATTCGTAAACGACCGTTCGGGACGCATTATGGTAGCCCTTCGGGTAAGTGATAAGATAGTTATAGGCAAAAACTCTACAGCACGCATTTTCAGTTCGGATTTGCTGGGTGGACGTGCCGTTGAATTATTGATCGATTCTGTTTCTGCTCCTGCGACTGACGGAGATACGCTCATCACTGAAATTGGCAGTACCCTTACCGATCAGATGGAGCCACTAAAATCCAAGGCCGAAAACCTGCTGCTTTCCATTGATTCATTAGCTACCACCATGCGGAAGGTTTTTGATCCCGAAAACAAAGGGAGCGTAGGAGGCGGGTTCGAAAGTCTTAACCGCACACTTGCTAACGTTGAGCGGTTATCTGCCAGCCTGGATAATATGATCACTCCGTCGGACGGTAAGCTACGGATAATGATAGCCAATATGGAATCCATTTCATCTACGCTGAAAACACACAATCAGGAATTGTCCAACGTGATCGAAAATTTTTCCCGTATCAGCGACACATTGGCAAAAGCGAATATTGCAAATACCATCAATAATGCCGACAGAACACTTGCCCAATCTGCCGAATTACTCGAGAAAATTAACAGGGGAGAGGGTTCGCTTGGATTGCTGGCTAATAATGACAGCCTGTACAATGCACTCACCGGATCGGTTGTCTCTCTTGACAGCCTCCTTACCGATATGAAAAGGAATCCGAAACGTTATGTGCATTTCTCCATGTTTGGTAAAAAATAGAGTTTACCTGTTGCCCCGCCATTCACTATTTACAATAGTTCTGCGATTCTGAATGAGCAATTTTATTTTCGGGACGGTTTTATTAATTTAGAGGCGTTTCAGTTAATTTATAAGAGA
>DASUFP010000039.1:0-90250 GCA_036274495.1 Bacteroidia bacterium | reverse complement strand
CCGGGGGGCCGGGAGGGCCCCCGCCCGCAGTAAAGTTAAAGGGAAAAAGAATGCGAAAAGCATAGTAAACGTTTACAAACGGGTAAGTTAAACAGTTTGCAAACCGAATGACAATATTTTGGCTAAAGAATGAACAGTAGTATCACGCGCATGTTGTTCTTATTTAAAGGATAGCTGTTTTTGATACCAACCATAAACTTTAATGTTTGATCAGTTGAGTTGGCTGATAACACAGTTTGGTCTGGTTATGTATTCAAATGGTTATCTTAACAACTCCTCATTTAATTGGCAAACAAGAATGAAAAAAACAATTTGACTAACTCTGAAGTAAATCATTACACGGAGTTGATATTTGTTATTCGAAAATCGAGATCCCCTGTCGGAAGCGATTTTGGAAAAAAATTAAATAAATGGTAATTTATTTCTCAACCACTAATTTTTTTCTGTAACCCGTGTCGGTAAAAACAAAATAAATACCCGCCGGCATTTCAGCAGTTGAAAATGTGACCTCATTCAAATCTGCAACCGGCTTTCGGTAAACAATTCTCCCTGTTACATCTGCAATCCAAATTTCTTGTACTGAATTTGGCAAAGTCAGTGTTGCAAAGGCGACGGCCGGATTTGGAAATAAGGTATACTGCCCGTCAGCAACTTCTTCTATTCCAACAGGACAATCGTTGGTGTAGTCGGGAGTAGGATTCACAGTCGGCGCCCAGGGACCCACACCCTCAGGACATCGTCTCATGCTGTAATCGGTAACCTGTTGTCCGAAAACATAAATGTCGTATTGGGTGCCTGTTATATCCGATAAAATAATTTCTTCTCCGCTTGAAGCAAGTTTAAAATTACAATGCAATTCAGTCGGCAGAGCATCATCTTCATCGGCAAAAACGATCAAATGTCCATACGGCGCAATGGTTGTTCCATAGGGGAAGGGCCATTTGTTCAGATTCAAAGGGTTGTCACTTAAATACAACCCATCCATGTTAAGCGTATTCCCTGTAGTATTATAAACTTCAATCCAATCTTCGTGTGCGCCGTTGTAGTCAGTGGTATCTGTTGCATTGTCGGCCATGAACTCATTCAGCATTACATCACCAATGTTTGTCAGCGGCATAATGGCATACAATGTATAAAACTCATATTCGGCCCGCTCAGGAGAAAACATTCCGGCATTGCCATTCTCGGCGTAAACATAATACTGCATGGCCGGTGATGTTACCGTCATGGAGGCGCCGTAAATGCCATCGCCTGCTCCCCCATCGTTATGCAAGCCGTCGTCATACATTTGTACATAGTTAAATTTCTTCCAAACGGCATCGCGATATCCCAGTTTGGCAACCGTAGCATTGGTAATAGTACAGGTTATATCTACTGTTCCGCCAAAGGGCGGATAGGCATTGGACGGAAATACACTTGTGATAACAGGATGAACCGCCGTAAACTGTGACTGCGCAAGAAGCCAGGTGGTTCGTGCTCCCATAAGCTGGGTAATGCCGGGTATCGATCCCATTCCGCCGGTTACTGCGGTGGTAAGTGAGTTTTGAAATTGTGTATAGGTGTAAAATTTATAAGGGTCGGCCTGAACGGATGAGTCGACAAGCGACTGCAGGTATTGTGCGCGTGAAGCATAATTCCCATTCGAAAAATTTTCCGTTAATATCGTCCGCATATGCGCCAGGTATCGGCGCTTGTATTCGGGATTTGAAAGAAGTTTACTGATGAGCGGCTTGCCGCTGTTTGTTTCGTGTATCAGTGGCGACATCTGCTGTTCCTGTGTAATGGATAAATTACCCAGCCCCGAATTGGTAAACGCCCCGAACGATTCATTCAGATCCCAAACAACGGTATTCATCCGTTGATTCGCATCTTTATACAGGTAATAATTTTGAGAAAATCCACCCGTGTAGCTGTCGAGATTTACAAAAACATTATTGAATGCAAGCATCCATAATGCTCGGTCAACATCAAGTGATGAGATAATGCCTGAAGGTTGATTATTGAGCGAATCAATAAATGCAACCAGGTCATTCCACCCATAAGTGCTTTTTAACTCATACGCCGTTTGGTACAGCGAGCTGTCACTCCCCTGATAAACCAGCGTTGGCGTTGATCCCCCGCCGGGCCCCGCACCTCCGATAGGGTTGCATTTAAAAAAAGTTCCGTTGGAAGAATAAAAATGAAGGTAGACAAATCCCTTGCCGATGTCTTCACTGCTGACATATAAACCATAATAGGAGCCGTTAATTTTTACTCTTGCATAATTCGATTGCGGAGCATGCATGTAAAGGCGAAGGATTTCATAGGATAACGCTTCGCGCACAAACGACGGATCTTTAAAAACATTTGACAGCTTCAGATCGGTGTATCCCTGATAATCGGCTCCGCCATGCACATAGTCAAGTTTAATATGCATGGGGTTTTTGTTGTTGTTGGCATTGTAAGAGCTGTTCCCCTTGTATTTAACTCCAACACTGTCGAATACGGTGCCGTCAATTACAATTTGAGCGGCAATAATATACCCCTCCGACCCGCCGGCAGCGGTATCCATCATATAATCCCAGTTGGGTTGGGTGAATGTAAGCTCAATTTGACGGATGGAGGAAATGTCGTATAGCGCCGGTTGTGCCTTAAGGCAGATGGACGAAAGCAAAATGAACAGGAGAGGGAACAGCCGTTTCATGCAGTGAACGTAGTTAGGGATTGTAGCGGTTTGACGGTAAAAGAGGTCCGGGGTTTAAGGAGGTAATCCGGTTTGTAAATGTAGGAAAATGGCGGAACGGATGTCCAATAAATGTTACGGGCCGGGAACAGGTTTCGGGTCTGTAGTTTAATGCTGTAAGAGGACTACTTCAGTTGTATGGTCGGCGCCTTTGCGTAGAAAATTCGGAGCTCAGGATCTGACACAACTCAAAGATTGTTTATGGTTTGGCGTAGTGGTTGTTGAAATGAATGCCGTGTTAAATACAAAAGCAGAAACAGCCGCGACAGAATTAGGCTATTTAAAGTACAGAAAATTTGCATGTAACGATGCTGTGGAAACATTACATCACTTCAGATATTGAACTGATGAACTTCTTTTACGGCGCCCGGATTTAATGTTCCCAACTGCATATTGCCCACTCTTATGCGCACCAATCGTAGTGTTGGAAATCCTGCTGCAGCAGTCATTTTGCGAACCTGTCGGAATTTACCCTCCGTCAGCGTTACCGAAATCCAGCAGGTAGGACCATGTCTGTCGTCGCGTATTTTTTTGGTGCGTGGCGCAAACCCCGGATCAACAGCAAGCCGTTTAACATTACAAGGGGAGGTTATATATTTTACATTGCGGATGCCTATAGAGACTCCTTTTTCTAATTGCTCAATTGCTTCATCGGTAATCATTCCGTCGACCTGTACATAATATTCTTTTTCCACATGTTTTTTACGGACTTCCTCACTTGTCCATCCGTCGGTAGTAAGCAATAACAATCCCTCGCTTTCCTCGTCGAGCCTTCCGATGGCCATTGTTCCTTCCGGAAATGCATACAATTCGCCGAGTAATTTTTTCTTTGGCAAATCGCCGACAAACTGGCTCAGGAATCCATAAGGTTTATGGAGTATAAAATGACGATGAGGCATTTGCAGATGGAGAACGCACAAAGGTAACTGAAATAAAAAAACCAGCCCGTTGAAGAGCTGGTTTCTGAATAAAAAAGTGTTAGGAATTATATTTGTCCCTGCTCGCAAACAAAGCCTTTTACGGAGGCATGAGCAACTACATATATGCCATTAGGACAACTAAGGTTGTTTACTGTATAGGTGTAAGTGGATACTCCCGGTGTGCCATGATCAGCAGTATAAGGGAACTGACCCGGAGCAAGCGTATAGCCGCAGTTAGACCCGTTACAATCATAATACAATTCGGTACAGCCAACATATAAATGGGTTTCTGTTAACATGTAGGGAGCTACAACATTGTAAGTAACTGTTGCCGATGTGCCGGTGTAAACAACGGTTAGTGTTCCAACATTGGTTCCGTTATTGGTATTGCATAAACCTGCTCCGGCCCACAAGGTCATAGTATAGGTTCCGGGAGTTGTAATGGGGCCGTTTGACCATCCCCAGCGGAAACCATTACCGTTAGGTTGTCCGATTAACGTCTGCAGGTCTTCAAAACAAATGGAGTTACTTCCTTTTGCAAATGCAGTTTCTGTGCATGTTTCAGTTGGAGGATTTGGAGTACAGGTAATCCAGATGTTAAAGTAAGTACCCCAGTTACCTTTGGTAGTAATGCGGGTTCCTGCTCCCCAACCGGTTTGTGTCTGATAACCACCGTTGCCGTCCGATTTACGAACTGCAGCATGTGCTGCAATTACATACATGGTTGGGCCGGGACAGTTAAATCCGATTGCTGAAAAAGGAATAGTGAAGCAGTAACTTGTTTGACCGGTAATGTCACCCGAGTTGTAAGGGAACTGACCGGGGATAGGGTTGCCTGATTTGGTCATTGGAATCTGACTTGAAGAAGTGCCGATGAAGAAATGCGCTTCTGTTAATTCCCAGCCATCAATTGTTGTGTAGCAAACCTGTACGGCATCATCAACATTGTCGCCGTTGGTGTCGATATCGTCAAAACATACATTACCGGAATTGATATTTTGACCGGCAGTCAGTTGAACACAACTTACACCCGAATTGGATGAGCCAATGTCAATCCGTTGCGAAGGGTTCGAAATCTGATCTTCTTCTGAAGAGCAGCTGCTCAGCCACATCGCGCCACCGCCCAAAAGAGCAATGGATAATCCTAAGAGAATTTTTTTCATTTTAATTATTTTTTGGGGGGTTATAATGATTGATAAAAAAGCAAGTGGTTGCAGTCGGATGTCTGCTGAAAGTGTTGTTGGGATCAGTTTGGGTTAAGGGGGATTTTTAAAAAAGAAAGGGTTTGAAACAGCAAACGTATGCGATCAAACCACTCTAATTACAAAGCCCCCCTGCTATTGTATATGCGGTCAAAAGAGCAGTACATCCGGCAGGGTTTAGCAATACAAAGCCCCCATTTTGGCTAACAGCGCGTCCTTACGACGGCGGGAAACAGGCAGCTGACTCCCATCACTGAGGAGTAAAATACAGCTCTCGCCTTTTTTCAGCGAACGCACACACCGGAGGTTAATAAGATGCTTGTCGTGAATTCTGAAAAAGCCCCGGTCGCTGAGAACCAATTCATATTCACCAATTTGCCGGCTCGATAGTATGGTGCCACCGTTTACCTCATATATCATGGAGTAGTTGCCATCAGCTTCCAATCGTAAAAGATCAGAAATTTCCAGGTAATGAATTGCCTTTTGCGACGGGACAGCCAATTTTTGCTGTTGTTCGCCGGAATTTTTTAAGGTGTTGATGTAGCGTGCGAATTGATTTCCAAAATTTTGTCGCACTTGCTTGTCGGTAAGCTTTTTTAAGGCCTGCTCCAAAGCAGGTTTGGTCACAGGTTTAACAAGATACCCCGATGAATTATACTGATGTGCCGTAAGAGCATAATCTTTATGTGAGGTGATAAAAATAACGTCAAAGACCTGATCATGCAGTTCATCAAGCATCTCAAATCCGGTCTTGTCAGGGAGGTCAATGTCGAGCAATACCAGCTCCGGCTGAAGACGCCTTATAAGCTTTACTCCTTCACTTGATAACCCGGCTTTGCCCTGAATGTGGATCTCCGGAAAATGTGCTTTCAAAAAATCACACAAAAGTTCCAGCTGAAAGGGATCGTCCTCAATTATAACTGTAGTAAGCATATTGGATAGGGGGGTTCCAATCTGATTTGTATAAAGATTACGCTTTTTTCCTATATCACTGTAGTTTATTTTGCTGATATAGAGAAAAATGCAACACTTCCCACAAAAAACACAAGCGAAAAACACCTTTCAGTCAGCTATCAGGTGCTTATTCTAAACGATTTCCCTCTTTAAAACTGTATTATTCTAATAATGCAACTTTTTACCCCAAAAAATTAAAGTGCAATCCAAAAGAAATTTTCAGGAGCCCGAAGGGTAGTTATTTGCCACCTCGCAGGACCATCTAAAACAAAGAACTGCCCGTTCAAATTATATCAGTAAAAAAATAGTTAAAAGAAATTTGTGTTATTCCAATATTCTTATACTTTTAATGCCGTTCCGGCAATAGCCGGCGCTGCTACCTCAATCAAAAAAACCTTCTTACTATGAAAAAACTGATTCTTTATGGCTGTGCGATAGCTGGTTTAGCTGTCGGAATATACAGTTGTGGCTCACACGAGGAACATGAAAAAGCTGAAGCAGCTGAAAAGGCTGCGGGCGATTCTGCTGCCATGGCGCTCATGTCCAACGAATCTCAAATTGAACGCGGTGCCTACCTGGTTAACATGGGCGGCTGCGATCACTGCCATTCTCCTAAAATTATGACCGACAAAGGCCCCCAGGTCGATATGTCAAAACGACTGTCGGGACGCCCCGCCGACGAGCCGCTTGCCAAAATAGACCAGTCACAGCTGGCTCCCGGCAAATGGATCCTCGCCTCACAGGACCTTACTGCCTGGGTAGGCCCATGGGGAGTTTCCTTTGCAGCTAACCTCAGCCCCGACTCCGGTACCGGTACCGGTGCATGGAATGAAGACCTCTTTATTCGTATCATCAGATCGGGATTCCATATGGGCGTAGAAGGCGGCAGACCCATTTTGCCCCCAATGCCATGGGATAGTTTTGCTAAGATGAAAGACGAAGATCTGAAAGCCGTTTTTGCATTTATCAAATCACTTCCTCCCATCAAAAACAAAGTGCCTGATCCGCTGCCTCCTGCAGGTAAATCATAAAGCATAATATAATGTAAAAAGCCTTTCGGAATTCCGAAAGGCTTTTTTATGCAACAGCTATTTTTCAGAACACAAAATCAGTGTCCCGATTTTTCCAGCTCCTTGAATTTGATAAACGAATAAACCAAAGGTACCATCGAGAGCAATACAACTACTCCAGCAAAAGCGGCAAGCGCTATTTTCTCTTTGGTAACAAAAGCGGCTGCAACCATCAACAGTCCTCCGGCAATCCATATTTTACCGCTCCACCGGTGTGTGGCCACCCATACCTCTTCGCTCTCCAGCGTCCATGGTGTCCTGATGCCGATAAAATAATTGGGCTTGATGGTTTGAAAAAAGTATCCCATAAACATGAACAATAAACCAAGCAATCCAAAAATAATATGTGTGTTTAATTCCGCTCCGCGCGATGCAGTATAAATAATAAAGCAGGCTAATGCTGAAGTGAATAAAACAATGATGAACATGAGCTGACGGTACTTGTTTCCCATCTGTTCTATTTTTTTTCGCGGATCAAGTACCGGAATAAACAACATTACCAGATAACTGATAAGGGGTAATAACACCGGCACCAATACCAAATTTGTTTTATTGCCCCATTTGTCGGGCTCGCCATCAATATTAAAATGCATCACTACCCGCTCGGGCAAATCAGACCAGATGAAAGCTAAATAAGAAAAAGGTATGAGAATGAGTATCCAGTAGGTCCAGTCGGATTTGTACGAAACTTTCATCAGGGGGAAGGAATTACTTCATTAAGTGAAACAGTGGCAGATGCCACGAATATACAAATATCTGTTAAGAGTTACAGGTAAAAACAGTAAGGAATGGATGTCGGAAACCTGCTTGTTCATGAAAGAACAGACCTTAAAATACCTTGGCAATACCAACTGACCCGCCCTGTGCTGTAGCGTTTTTCGGAGCAATAAACCCTCCCAGATAGGAGGTGCCGGCATGCAAAAGAAAGCCATGGGTGAGATCGAACATCCCGTATAATTCCCACCCGTATTTAGCATATCCTCCTGCATGGAACGCTGCGCCTGCGGCAATATGACGATTGAAGGTATATTCGCCTCCGACCCGAATGTGCAAATCGTAATCTGCATTCAATATATAGTCTGCTCCCGCAAAAACGGTTAGCTTATCGTTCATCAGCTCTTTACCGAATTCAGCCCCCATCCACATTGGGATTGAGGTGGTGAACCCCCCGCTTTTATAATTATTGCGGAAGCCGTCAATAAAATCCGATTCGGAAGAAATATCCAGGTAAAGCGAATCAAAAAAATTGTCTACAACGGCTCCTTCAAACCGGTACAACGTATCCACTGTATACTCAAACGATTTTTTATTCCAGGCAATAAATCCCGCATCCTTAATCCCGAATGTTAAATAATAGTTGTCTTTGTGTGAATAGGTGGCCATTACATCCAGCGAAGCGCCAAAGCCGTTGGTGGCACCAAACGAATGATTGGTGCTGTCGGCCTGCTTCGACTGTAACAATAAATCCATCTCAACATACTCTGCATCAGGATGGGTATAAAAAGTGCCTCTTCCGGTTGTAAAATTCAGATAATCCTGCCCGTTTAACACCGATACACTTCCGGTGATATCCCAGTAACTGCTGTCAGCAACTATTCGTTTGTTTAAGCCAAACTGCAGCTGTTGCCATTTGATGCTGTTGTAATTCAAATTGCTCAAATCAGCAGTTTTCCCGGCATAAGGCTTGTTGCCGTAAAAATAAAGTCCAAATAAGTCTTTCGTGAAATTGGTGTTATAGTGTGAACGATTTCTGAGCGCAACAAACCAGTAGTTGTCTGCCGATACACCCGATTTTCGTTTATAATAAATTCCTTCAGAAACCATACTCGCCATTACCGAACGATCGTCCATGTTGGTAAAAGCTCCGTCCTTAGTGGAGGTGTTCAGAAAAGAGTTGTTTAAAAATGCATTCTGAAACGCTACCGTTACAGCGTCAGATGCAATCTGATAATCTCCCGTAATCCCGATTGTGTTTTTTTTGTCGGAATAGTTTTTACTGAAGTCAGTATGGTATTGGCCTAATGATACGGTAAATGGAATTACTGTAAACGCCGGCACAAGTAAAGCTAACGGAAGTCTCACTATCGTATATAATTAAAGTCGCCGGTTATCAGAAAATCGATGGTGTAGTCGCTGTAAATTTTCAAAAGCGTAGAAGCAGGTGCTGTATCAAACGTCGATATGATCCGCAGCTTCACAGCCTGTTGTAACGTTTCTATACGGTCACCGTTAACCGGGATGATAAGTTGCGTGCGCTTTTTTTCATACACCTTTCCATTAGCTCCTACCGGTGCCGCCTGTATGAGGTTGTATCCCAGCAAAGAGTCGGTAACGGCACCCGAACTGTTTATAGTATAAAGCTGCAGATGTGTGTTAAATGGGAATCCGTTATCGGCATTCAGATGCAGATAGCCGTCAACAATTTTGCTGAGGTCGGTGGTGCCTAAATTTATTTCAGAAGTGTCGCACAGGGTGAGGTTATTCGCAATAAGCGACAACGGCATCTCAAGATTCAGATCCACCGCCATCAGGTGATCGGAATAAATGAAGTCGTTGTAGTTGGCCGTGTTGCCTCCCGGATTGGTCCGCAGCGTAAGTGCATAATCGATACGGTTGGGCAAATTTTCGACAAAAGCTCCTGCGTTTGAATTGCTGTTGTTAAGCATAAGCTGTGTGGTGGTCTCAGCTACCGGAGCACTGCCGAAGTTATCCGTTGCACGGGTTATAAAAAGCGGACTTGCAAGCGCGCTGCCGGTGAGGGGAACGGAATTGCCGGTACGTGTGTTAACGGAAGTAATCTGGTCGATATCAATTTGCGCCTCTGCGCCAATACCGTTGTGTATCTCCACATCCAGTTTTACATCCTCCACCTGCAATGTGCCATCCACAATGCGGTTAAAAATTGCAATCATCTCCTGCGAGGGTCCTGCGGTAAATGTATCCTGCCCCAGGTAACCACGCGCATAATCCGGAATGATTCCCTCAAACTTCATACTTGAATAAATGCTGTCGGTTACCGACAATGTTGTCATTTGTCCCGTGGAGTCAACCCTTGCCTGTATGCGGTTGTAAATTGTATTTACGGTATCGTGATTGGGACCGGTGAGGTCAAGGTCATAGCCGGTGAAGTCATATGAATGAGAAAAAACAGAAACACCACCCGCAGGAGCCGGCGGCAACGTTGTCTGAATCTCGAAAGGGATTCCTCCAATACTTGCACTTGGAAGTTTGTAAACAAAACGCACAGAATCCTGCAGCGTGCTGTATAAATCAATTACTGCCTGCCCTGTTTTTACATGTGCTTCAACCAGCTCAACAGATTTGAATTTAAAAGGAACAGTCTTTTCTTTATCGACCAGATTTTGTGATGGGAAAATGGCGGTTGCAGATGAGGGATGTAAATCATAAACCGTCATGGTAGTCAGCAATGCATTGGAAGTATCTATCAGCACAGGAGTGCCGTTTGATCCGGGTGATGCCATGCTGATGATTTGCCCTGTAAGCGATCCTTCAATTGTAATACCAGCAAGCGAAATAGTTTGAACCTCCGTGGCACCTGCAGCAATTAACGGGAAGTTGGCATTTGCAACCAATGCCGAATTGGAATTGTTTCTTATTTCGAGTTGCAGATTGGTGATGTCGATCGGCAGTCCGTTATAGATGCTGATATCTAAAAATCCTGTTTGCAGCGTCATCGTCTGAAACAAGGTGTCGGCATCAATCGGATAAGGAGCAGATGATATGGAGGCTATTGCCGGAATGGCAATGGTGTTGCCGTTTTGAGAAATGATTACGGCGCCTACTATTCCGGCACCCTGACAAATCTGCCCGAGCGTAACAGGGTAAACAATGCTCTGATCGTACAAACTGATACTGTCAAGTGTGTAGCTTTTAACGATACTGGTGTCCGAAAGCGTTACCAGCGTGTCGAGCGACAAATTGTATAAATGACTTTGATAAACAAGTTTTAAACTGCTGTCGGGGTTCGACTGTAGTAATGTATCTGTCAGCAGATCACCCATCCCCAGAGAAGTACGTACCAAAGGAGCAAGGATGCCGACCTCCCAGCTGGCCTGTTCATCGTCGCGCCGGCAGGAGGTGAACAATACGGCCAGTAATATTCCGGCGGCTAAAAGAAGCCGGAAGTTTTTTGGGTCTGTTTTCATGGAAGGGCTAAAGCTATAAAATAATAGCGAAAACCGGTTACGGCTGCCGGGTCTTTTGCCTCAAGGGCAAAATAACTTATCATATTACCTGACCTCTCCCAAATACACCCAGCGGCAGTTTTTGGCCGGAAGTGCTGTTGAGGAAAATTTCACCGCTCTCATAACGGCATTTTAAAAAGGAGGTGTCGAAGAGGTTGTCGATGATCAGTGATGACAGTCCCAGGGAATAAGTGTTGAGTATAAGGAATGCGTCCGTTTCGTCCAGGAGGCTGAATACCAGACGCATCATTTCATTGAGCTGATCTTCGAGCTTCCATTTTTCACCGTTGGCACCATGGCCATAAGCAGGGGGGTCGAGGATAATACCATTGTATTTCTTGCCTCTTTTCACCTCTCGTTTTACATAGGTCATGGCGTCTTCAACCATCCAGCGGATGTTATCGAGACCCGAAAGTTCCATGTTTTCCCTGGCCCAGGAAACAACCTGTTTTATAGAGTCAAGATGTGTGATGTCGGCTCCGGCAGCTTTGGCGGCGAGAGAGGCTCCGCCGGTATAGGCAAACAGATTCAATACTTTTGGCTGAGGGGTTTTTAACCCTAAAACCGACTTGTATATGTAGTCCCAGTTCACCGACTGTTCAGGAAAAATACCGACATGTTTAAAGGAGGTCAATGCAAGGCGGAATTGGAGGCGGTGGTGGCTTTCGCCCGATCGCAGGTCGTACTTCATGTTCCACCTGTCGGGCATTTCTCTCAGGTGTTTCCATGTGCCCGATGAACTCGACTTAGCCACAAACCGTACATGCGCCAATTTATCCCACTCCCTAACACTAAGGGCCTTATCCCAGAGCGCCTGGGGTTCGGGCCTGATGGTGACAAACGAACCAAACCGTTCCAGCTTTTCGAAATCTCCGGAGTCGATCAGTTCATAATCTGTAAAAGTGGTTGGTGTGAGCAGCTGCATGAAGGCGCAAAAATAACTGATTTACAAACAGGTTGAACTGTCAGCCACTTTTGTATGCATTTATTTCACGGCCTCACCCAAATACGCACTTCATCGAATTTCCCATTTTCATATATGCCTCACTTCGGATTCAGAAAAAAATAGTGGTCCGGTAAATCCCCTTTTGCCGGAGCATTAAAAAAATTGTTGCAACTAACTACAATTGCTATCTTTACCCAATCATGAATCTCGCCCGTAACAATATGAAGCCCTATAAGCTGGAGATTAAAACCATCATTTTTTTGGTGGCCGTTCTCAGCATTTTCATATTCTCTGCTGTTCAGATTATTCTGCATACCGAACAATCAAAAGAAATCGGCGAACTGCTTTTGCATTATGGATTTCTCATCGCCCCCATCACAGCATTGTGGGTGTTGGTCGACAAATCGCTCTGGCATAGCGGCGTTATGCAAAAGGTGAAACATTCGCTGCACACTCCGCCCGATATCCGCGGCCGTTGGGAAGGGGTTTTAATTCCCAGCAACCAGTCGGGGTCCCAGCAATTTGTTATTGAAGTAAGACAATCCATGACGCATGTTACCGTGCATTCCTTTTCATCCGTCGGTCATTCAAAAAGTATATTAGCCGACATCACCACCGACGAACACGGCGAACATTTCACCTTGTGCTATTTATGGCAGGGCGAAGTGCCCACCCTTGTCGATGGCGTTCAAATGCACAAAAAATTCAACGGTTACACAATGCTCACGTTAGATGAGTCGTCTGACCCCAAAGAATTAAAAGGCACCTATTTCACCGACTTTGTTCCTGAGCAAACCCGCGGTACCATCGAACTCAAGTGGGCTACTCTTGAATTCAAAAAATCACTTTGATTTTTTTTTCGCTTTGCGCGATCAGAGGTAGGTAAAGAAATGCTGTTCAATCTCCTCAAGAAAAAATCAGTTGTCGGTAGGGATCATCAGCTTTCTGATCATAGGGACAGGACCGGGGCAATGCTGACTGTGACACGCAATGCATCCTGAAACCATATTGTTATACGTTGCGATGCGATCGGGGTCTGATGCCGGAGCGGCAGCATAATTTTTTACGCCGGTAATATAAATATCTGCAAACGAATCATAGTATTCGTTTTTGTGGGTGCCGGGAGTAATTTTTGCAGTATGGATTGCGTCGAATGCTGTTGGGTAGGCAGCAGGTGCTCCTTTTTTTAATACAGCTTTTCTGGCATCCTTGGTATATTGCTGCATCTGACGCATCAGCTTCGCAAGTTCACTTGATCCGTTGGGATTTTGTCCCGGCGTGTCGGGCGCCTGCCGGGTTTCACCGGAACGCCGCAAAGTAATCTCGCTCTGAAAAAGAAGAGAACTCAATAGCAGAATTAGAAGAATGGGTAATTTTTTCATAGGTAAATGGTAGCTTTTCTGAGAGAATCCGCATTACAGACAACAAAATTATTTTGTCGCAACCACATCAAGTTTTAATGTAAAAATATCAGAAATGGCTTTGTCGCCGATATCTTCAATAAACGACGCTGATTTATATTTAATGTCGTATTTCGTGCGGTCAACTTTTGCTTCTCCGCTGACAGTCATTCCGGAACCTTCAAAAAACACATAAGCCGGAAACGCGAGAGGTTGTGAAATGCCTTTGATGGTTAGTGTGCCCGATACGGTAAAATTATTCTTACTGCCCTCTTCACTTTTAAGCGGGGTGAGTGAAGTGATAACAAATTCGGAAGTAGGATGCTTTTCGACGCCGAAAAAATCTTCCGATTTCAAATGCTTTTCCAGTTTGTTTTTAAAGTCACCGGAAAGATCTGTGACAGCAATGGAATTCATATCAAATACTACCGATCCTTTTACGGTGCCATGATTTTGGGTGATGGTGCCATTTTTTATGGCAATGGTTCCATGATGGGTACCGGTAACTTTTTCTCCTGTCCAGTTAAGTTGACTCCTGGTGGTATCAACCGTGTAGGTGTCGGTATGTAAAACAGGCGCAAACGATAGAAGGGCTATGGAACAGACAATCAAAAAGCCGGTAAATAGTGTAGTTTTCATATTTAAAAATCGTTAAAAGAGTTCAGGAATGCGAATGTATGGAATTTAACAAAAACTTTGCCAGGCCATTAAACTTCACAGGTGCTGGTGTATCAAAGTTGCAAAATTTTCACTATTTTTATTACAAAATCCATAGTTGTTACGTTCGGTATAAGCCTAAGATTATCAATAAACAGAATGATCAGAAAAATTGAAGTAGTTGCAACTATACTCATCACCTCTTTTATGGGTGGCACAACTAACGCCCAGCAATCGGTAGGGTTGTTTTTAAATACTCCCGAATCGTTTAACGGATACACCTTGTTCGCTCCCATAAGCAGCGATACCACATTTCTGATCGACAACTGCGGAAAGAGTGTGCACCAGTGGGTGAGTTCATATAAACCCGGATTGGGCGCGTATCTGCAGGAGGATGGGATATTACTGCGCGGAGGCAGAACAAACGGACCTTATTTTAATGGAGGCGGGAAAGGCGGAGAGTTAGAGCGCCGCGACTGGCAGGGCAACCTTCTCTGGAATTATTATATAACGGATTCTACGCAATGCCTGCATCACGATTTCAAACCCTTGCCCAATGGAAATATACTGGCCATTGTTTGGGAGAAAAAATCAACAGCAGAGGCGGTAGCTGCCGGACGAAATCCGCAATACGCCCAGAATGGAGTGTGGAGCGAAAAAATAGTTGAACTGGCGCCATCGGGAACAAACGGAGCTGCCATTGTCTGGGAGTGGCATGCGTGGGATCATCTGGTGCAGGATTATAACGGCACCTTACCAAACTACTACACTGTTTCAGACCACCCCGAATTAATAGACGTCAATTTTGCTGCAACTTCTCAATCGGACTGGCTGCACATGAATGCAATTGCGTACAACCCCGCACTCGATCAAATAATCTTAAGTGTACATCAGTTTGGAGAGATATGGGTGATTGATCACAGCACTACCACTTCGGAAGCAGCTTCGCATTCAGGAGGAAATGCGGGTGCCGGTGGCGATCTGTTGTATCGCTGGGGAAACCCGTTTGCCTATCAGAGAGGAACGGTATTCGATCAGAAATTATTCGGACAGCACGATGTGCAATGGATTGCCGATTCGTTACCCCATGGCGGATCCATTATGTGCTTTAACAATGGATTTGGACGTCCTGCAGGAAACTATTCTACCATCGAAATTATTCAGCCGCCATTGCTGCCGGGAGGCGGTTACCAGTTAACTGCCGGACAACCTTACGGACCGCAGGTCACTGAACTAACATGGCCGTCTCAACCCGACACTTCGTTTTTTGGAGCAAATATTTCCGGTGTTCAAATGCAGGCAAATGGAAATTTGTTGATTTGTGAAGGCCCTTCAGGTACTTTTTTTGAAATAGATTCAACCGGCACTCAGGTGTGGAAGTATATAAATCCCGTCTCGGCAGTTGGGGTATTGAATCAGGGAACTACGCCGGTTCAAAATACGGTATTTAAAATTCAGCGATACGCTCCCGGTTATTCCGGATTATCAGGAGTAACACTTACGCCGGGATTGCCAATCGAATTAAATCCGCTGCCCTATGTCTGTGCCATCACTACAGATGTCATGCAAGTGGGAGCCGAACATTCCATGGTATTGTTTCCGGTTCCTGTGCAATCCACCCTTAACATTGCGCTGCCCGAACCGGATACTTTTATTTTACTCACAGTGGTCAATGCCTCCGGCGCAACCGTATTCGAAAAGCGCTTACAAAAAGGGCAAACACAAACAACTATCGACTTCAGTGATTTTGCAGCAGGACTCTATTCGGTAGTTGCCAAAGGCACAACTACCGTCCATTCTCATGTCATCAAGCTGCCCTGATACCACGTTTGTTATTCACATCCGGTTTTCGTACTTTCGGATAGATGAACCGTATATCAAAAGGCTGGATTTGTATACTGATAGTTCTGTCAGCCGCTTGCACTACACCTTATAGTATCAATCATTGGGTAAATCCCGGTGAAACCATTGCGGTGCCGGATGGAATTTATGGAAGCTGGACCTGGGTAACAGACAGCGGAGGTGTTTCAAAAGACAATGAGTTGGTGTTGGCGCAAATGGACCCTGATTTTTTTACCGGGTCGGGATTATTTCCAAACACCATGTATGCCGAACTTCGGATAAAATCTGAACACAACTCCAAAACGGATACGCTCAAATACAATGTCGTTTTATTTAAAGCCGAAGGTGAGACTTTTGTCGAATTAACACGAGCAATCGGGAATGTAACATTGGCCGAACAGCTTAATGATGCAGATATTTTTTACATGGAGAAAAAATATATTGTAAGACTAATCACTGCTTCAAAGGACAGTATCAGATACGCCGATATTTCAGCTGAAAAATTAAAGCAGGCAGTGCAATCTTCAGGATGGCCGGTTTATTTTATGGACAACTTCGACAAAGACCCTTGTCTGTTTGGGAACACCACTGCCTTGCACGCTGCACTCGGAGAATATGTGAAAAGACATTATTTTGTTAATGAGCAACAATATAAGTTAATCAGAACAACATCAATCACCAAACCTTAAAACGTTAAAGTCATGTACATTGTCCGCGACATCTTTCATCTCGAATTCGGTCACTTCCGTCACGTTAAGCAGCTTCTTGATGAGGCGTATGATAAAAAACTTTTCCCCGGCACCGAACGCGATCGCATTCTCAGCGATTTCACAGGTACTTCTTACAGGGTAATTCTTGAATCGCCGTTTGAAACACTAGCCGAGTATGAAACCATGCTTACTTCCGGAATGGCTAATGCAGCCTGGCAGGAATGGTATAACCGGCTAAAGGCTCATGTGCGTTCTTCGGAAAGAGAGATTCTGAAAGTAGTTCGCTGAATGAGTGAATTTGTTGCCTCAGTACAACAAATGGTTGCTCAGACAGAGCGACTCTTTTCGGCTGCGGAACAGGAACTGCTCAAACAAAAAACGTTTGAGGATATGGCCTTTTGTTCATCGGGACTTTGTGAAAATGGCGACTTCTTTTACTTTGCGGCTGTTGCCGAAGGGCCCACTGCGCGCGAGAGATTTTCTGAGTACATGCAGATCAAAGAGTCCTTTGATCATTTTGCCGAGAACCTGTACCCGCAATTGCGCGACATAAACATCCGCAACGAACAGCAGGTAACAGCCTATGTACATGAAACGCTTGAGCAGTTCAAAGTGAAATTGCAGGTGCTGGCTCCTTTTTGATCGTTCTTTGTAAAGGAGGTTCTTCTTTTCCTAAATTAGCCGCACATTTAGCAGTATGGCAGGCCGTCAACCCGCATTGGGGTTCATTTTCGTAACATTACTTATTGATATTACAGGGCTGGGAATCATCATTCCGGTGATGCCCAAACTCATCATGCATCTTTCTGATGTCTCTTTGAGCAAAGCGGCAAGCATCGGCGGCTGGCTGGTTTTTGCCTATGCCATAATGCAGTTTCTGGCTTCTCCTGTTATTGGCGGCTTAAGCGACAGGTATGGCCGCAGACCGGTACTGCTTGCTTCGCTTTTTGGTTTCGGTATTGATTACCTTCTGCTTGCCGTGGCCCCGACGCTGGGATGGCTCTTTGTTGGACGGATTATTGCCGGAATAACCGGTGCCAGCTTTACAACTGCTACTGCCTATATCGCTGATATCAGTACGCCTGAAAAGCGTGCTCAGAATTTTGGAATCGTCGGTGCGGCTTTTGGTTTGGGATTTATTATCGGTCCGGTGTTTGGCGGATTCCTCGGACAATATGGTCCCCGGATCCCATTTTTTGCTGCGGCCATTCTCACATTGATAAACTGGCTGTATGGATATTTTATTCTTCCCGAATCACTTTCGGTGGACCACCGCCGCAAATTCGATTGGAAACGGGCAAATCCCGTCGGCACGTTAAAGTCGCTGACAAGATATCCGTTGATTTCCGGTTTAGTGACTTCGCTGGTTTTGATTTATATCGCAGCCCATGCTGTGCAGTCAACATGGGCGTTTTTTACAATGGAAAAATTCGGCTGGAGTGAAGCCATGGTTGGATATTCACTCGGCTTTGCAGGACTTATGGTAGCCATTGTGCAGGGAATGCTGATAAGAAAAATAAATCCTAAGCTGGGACCGAAACGCTCGGTAACAGTTGGGATTCTTACTTATGCCGTTGGGTTGAGTTTGTTTGCAATGGCTTCCAAAGGCTGGATGATGTTTGCCATTTTAGTTCCCTATTGCTTAGGCGGAATTGCCGGACCTGCCTTGCAGGGTATTATGGCTAATCAGGTTCCGCCCAACGAACAGGGTGAATTGCAGGGAGGACTCACCAGCCTGATAAGCGTCACCTCAATTGTAGGACCGCTCTTAATGACCAATTTGTTTGCCGTGTTTACCTCACCCAAAGCCCCCGTTTACTTTCCTGGAATTCCATTTGCTGCCGGTGCGTTGTTATGTCTTTTTTCGGCATATTTTGCTATGAAAGCATTAAATAAAAACAACCACGCATAACCGGCGTTTTGTTGAGGTGCCCGATTTTAGTTAATGGCATTTAATATTCCGGCACCTATCTTTGTTTAATGATCAAAACCCGGTTTGCGCCAACCCCGAGTGGTTATCTTCATGTTGGGAATGCTGCCTCTTTTGTGCTAACCTGGCTCCTTGCTCGTGCTGCCGGTGGTAAAATACTTTTGCGGATTGATGATCTTGACAACGAGCGGACACGACCGGAATTTGTCGAGGATATTTTTAATACACTTGACTTTTTAAATCTCGATTACGATGAGGGCCCCGAAGGCCCCGATGATTTTCAAAAAAACTGGAGCCAGCTAAATCGCATTGATCACTATGAATCCTTCTTGTCGAAATTGGCACAGCAACACAACAGTGTTTTTGCCTGCACCTGTTCGCGCAGTCAATTGCCTGATGGGCCGTATCCTGGAACATGTATCCATAAAGGAATTCCATTAACACAAAGCGATACAGCCTGGCGGCTGAACACAACAAACAGTGATGTGATCCGGTTTGCAGATGTATTAGCCGGTCCGCAACTGGTGAACCTCAATACTACAACAGGCTCGTTTGTAATCAGAAGTAAGAATGGCAGACCCGCATATCAGATTGCTTCTTTAGCGGATGACCTGTTTTACAATATAAACCTGATTGTTAGAGGCCGTGATCTTATAACCTCAACGGCGTGTCAGTTGTATATCGATAGCTTGTTGCAATCCGGTTTCTCAGCTGTTGGATTTGTGCATCATCCGCTGGTTGTAGATGCCGGTGATGTAAAGCTGTCAAAATCAAGTGGCGCCGCTTCTGTCAATGCTATCAGCGCATCAGGTAAAAATGCGTCTCTCATTTATCAGCTGGTTGCCGGTTGGCTCGGCTTGCAACTTAGCACACTGAATACAGTTGCAGAAAGTCAGAAGGATTTGCTTACACAGCTAAAAACCCATCCGCATTTTTCAGATCTGTTACAGCAATATAATACAAAATGAAATCAGGGCTTTTTGCCTTTGTCTTTAAAGTATTTGCGGAACAAGGGACTCTGCCGCATGGCCTTTAAGTTTTCATTAAGCAGTTCGGTGCCTTCATGAATGTTTTTTGCACTTGACTTTACATCATTAGCAAGACTTGTGTCAGCACTCACCGCCTCAAGTAACCCGCCGGGACGATTGATGTTGTCGGTAAAGGTTCTTAGGCCTGATGAGATGTATTGCAGACTGTCCGAAACGGCATCCAGACTGGCTAAAGTGCTTTTCAGCTGTGTTGCGGCAGCAGTATCGTTAAGCAATACCCCCGCTACACCCCTGTTTAAATCCAGATCGTAAGCTATTTTATTTAAGCGCGAACTTATGGTGCTGGCATTTTCAGCAACCTCTCTGAAATGTTCAAGCGCGAGGCGGATATTTTCGGCGGAGGCACTGTCTTCTATAAATTTTAATATACCACGGTCTTTGTTAAGCCGCGAGGTGAATTTTCGTAAGTCACCGGTAATGGCTGCCAGATTATCGTTTGTCGCATTCAACGTACGTATCATTTCATCGCTTTCTACCGGTTTTACCGAAGCAATAACATCTCCGTCTTCAATGGTGGGCGCGTTTTCAATACCCGGATTTATATTAACCAGTTTGTTTCCCATCAGCCCATCGGTGCCGATTGCAGCAACTGAATTTTTTTTGATGAACTTTTTTTGCTTGTTTTCAATGATCATGTATACGGTAACACTCGAGTCGTTTTCAATACTTATTTTGTCTACCGTGCCAATATCAATTCCGGCATACCGTACATTGTTTCCCGGCATGAGTCCGTTTACATTATAAAAGTTTGACCTGACCCGAATGGTGTTGCCGAAAATATTTCTGTTACTGCCGATCATATATAATCCGGCAATCAGGATAACTGAGCCTGCTACTACAAATATTCCCAGTTTAATGTTGTTGACCGCGTTTTTTTTCATGTTACCGAGCTGAAAAATTGTTTCACTTTGGGATCGTTGGATTGTTTGAGTTCATTAAAGGTGCCTTCAGCATAATTCCGTCCCTCAACCAATACAATTACTCGATTGGACGTAACATGTGCTACCTCCATATCGTGACTGATAATGATGGACGAAGTGTTGTATTTTTTCTGAAGTTTAAGCATAAGGTCCACGATCTCTCTTCCGGTAATCGGATCGAGACCTGTGGTAGGCTCGTCGTACAAAACAAGATCGGGTTTTAATATCAGCGTTCTCGCAAGGCCGATGCGCTTACGCATACCTCCTGAAAGCTCCACCGGCATCATGTCAATGGTATGACTCAACCCGACATTTTCAAGTGCTTCAACCACCAGTGCATTCGATTCGTCTTCTGAAAGATGTGATAAATGCCGCCGCATGGGGAACTCCAGATTTTCCCGCACCGTCATTGAGTCGTACAAGGCGCTGTTCTGAAAAAGAAAACCAATATGTACTCTTATCAGATCCAGTTCGTTGCTGTTCATATTGGTAATTTCTCGGCCAAGAACTTTAATGGATCCCGCATCCGGAGTCAGCAATCCGACAATACATTTTATCAATACCGATTTCCCGCTGCCTGACTTCCCGAGTACAACTACATTTTCGCCTCGTTTCACCGTAATATGAAAATCTCTGAGCACATGATTGCTTCCAAATGATTTGTACAGGCCTGTTACTTCGATAACAGGTTCATCTGGAGTGGCACTCTTTTGATGCGTCGTTACGGCTTGGGTATCCATTTAATTTAAATTCAAAGCATCAGTAATTTGTACGGCTATCAGATCAATTATAAACACCAGTAATGAGGCAACCACCACCGATGAATTAGCGGAATGTCCAACACCCTCTGTTCCCTTTTTTGAATTGTATCCCTTATAGCAACCCACCACGCCAATGGCAAACCCAAAAAAGTAGGATTTGAGATAGGCAGGAAGAAAATCGCTGTATTCAAGAGTGTTGAAAACCTGGCTGGTGTATAATTTAAAACTAACCACATCTTTAATATTAACTCCAATATAGGAGGCGTACATCGATATCAGATCGGCAATAACAACCAGCATCGGTACCATAATGGTCGCGGCAATCACGCGCGTAACAACAAGATATTTAAACGGATTGGTCCCCGATACTTCCATCGCGTCAATCTGTTCGGTCACTTTCATCGATCCTAACTCTGCGCCTATGCTGGAGCCAATTTTTCCCGCACATATGAGCGCGGTGATGACCGGACCGATTTCACGCACAACGGAAATCGCAACCATGGCAGGCAACATCGATTCGGCACCGAATTCGGCGAGTGTAGGACGTGACTGAACAGTAAGAACCATGCCCATGATAAACGCAGTAATGCCGACCAGTGGCAACGACATATAGCCGATGATGTAACACTGCCGCAAAAACTCCTGCCATTCATATCGGGGCCGCCAGCCTTCGGAAATAACCCGGCCCGAAAAGGATGCGATACCTCCTACTTCTTCAAGGAATTCTGAAAGCGATTTTTTGAGAGATGACACCTGTTCGCCTGATTGAAGATTCAAAGATACCTTTTTAAGGACTGCATCCCAAATGACCTGGGTCATACCATGAAAATGAGATGTTACTTTTATATTTGACGCACTATGGGGAAATTGCATGGTTCTGTTTTCAATATCGGAGTGCTGGCAGCAGGAATGGGTTTTTTTATCGATGCCTTCGACCTTTTTCTCTTTAATATCTACCGTATTCCCAGCTTGAAGGAAATGGGATTCAGCGGCCCCGATCTCACGGCTGCGGGCGAAAAGTTGTTGGCCATTCAGATGTTTGGAATGATGACCGGAGGCATCATAACGGGAATCATAGGCGATAAAAAAGGCCGCGTGACGGTATTGTTCGGCTCCATTATTTTGTACTCACTTTCAAATATTGCTAACGCTTACGTCCATGACGTGAACTGGTATGCACTTATCCGTTTTCTTGCCGGTCTTGGACTCGCCGGCGAACTGGGTGCCGGTATTACACTGGTAAGCGAAACCATGACAGTTGAACGGCGCGGGTATGGCACTATACTCGTTGCCACTTTAGGCGCCTGTGGGGCCGTTGCAGCCGGAATAGCCGGTGACCTGTTGCCCTGGCGGCAGGCCTTTCTATTTGCCGGCATAGCAGGATTGCTGTTGCTGCTCTTTCGCTTAAAATCGCTCGAATCGGAAATGTTTAACGCCGCTATAAAAAGCAAAACGTTAGCACGCGGTTCGTTCAGACTCCTGTTTTCTTCCCGGAAACGATCGCTCACCTATCTTATGTGCGTGTTAATCGGAATCCCGATATGGTACAGTGTGGGTTTGCTGATAACACTTTCCCCTGAACTTGCCGCCGACCATGGCATAGACGGACTCCTGCTTACTAAATGTTTTATTCTCTTTCAGATCGGTATTACCGCCGGCGATTTATCGAGCGGAATTTTAAGCCAGGTATTCAAAACACGAAAGAAAGTAATTCTGGGATATATGGTTTTCGCATGTGCCGTTACCGTTATGCATTTTATGCTTCTCAATAGCGGATACAACGTGTATACCACCTCTTTTCTTATGGGGCTGGGTTGTGGCTATTTATCGGTATTTGTTACTGCAACAGCCGAACATTTCGGGACTAATCTGAGGGTGCTGGTTACGGCAACCGTCACCAATTTTATGAGAGGTGCCGTCACGCTCCTCATCCCGTTTCATATGTGGCTCGAACATGCGTTTGGTTTATCCTTAACATCCAGCCTGATTGTTACAGGTGTATTTGTTTGGATGCTTGCATTAACCGGTGTTATTACACTTCCGGAAACATTCGGAAAAGAATTGGATTATCAGGAAACGTGAAGTGAAGCAACTTGCCGGTATGTCAAGCTGCTTCAGAACAGACTCATTTGTCCCGGCCTCAGGAAATGTGTCATGTTGTATTCAGGCATATGGCGGCCTTCAAAATATTTTTTTGAGAACAATTTAAAAACCTGACTTACCGATTCAGCCATATTTCCTTCTCCGCGCATCCGTGTTCCGGAACGACTGTCGCTAACGGAGCCCCCGTGTGCGTTCTTTATGTGATTCCAGACTTTTTGCGCCGCATCAGGACGATTTTTTATCAGCCAATCACCAAAAATTTCTTTTACAGAGCCATTCAGCCGCACCATGGTATAGCCTGCCGCCAGGGCACCGTGGTCGGCGGCAGCTTTCAGTAATTGCGGGATTTCATCGCTGTTGAGCCCGGGAATAATGGGAGCTGTCATAACACCAACCGGAATACCATTCGCCGAAAAGGTTTCAATAACTTTCAGTCGTTGTGCTGATGAGGCAGTTCTCGGTTCCATTATGCGCCGTAATTCCTCATTCAGTGTTGTAAGAGAGATGTACACTTGCACAAGCTGCATCGAAGCAAGTTCTTTAAGTAAATCCAGATCGCGTAATATCAACGCATTTTTGGTAATTATGCCAACGGGATGCCGGTATTGAAGAAAAACTTCAAGCAAACTTCTTGTAATCCGGTACTTGCGTTCCAAAGGTTGATAGCAGTCGGTATTACCTGACATGCTGATGGAAGCAGGAGTATAATTTTTGTTGCCGAAAAATTTTTTTAACAACCTGGCGGCATCGGGCTTCACAATTATTTTTCGCTCAAAATCGAGACCGGCACTAAACCCCCAGTATTGATGTGCATTACGTGCATAACAGTAGGAGCATCCGTGCTCACACCCCTGATACGGATTGAGTGAATATAAAAATGGCAAATCAGGACTGTCGATTTTATTGACAATTTGTTTTGGGTGATCAACAAATACTTCTGTTCCGCTGTCAGGATCGGGCAGTTCATCTATGCCTTCGAAATGCTCAAGTACCTGCTCGTGTTTCGAAAACCGGTTTCGAGTGTTTATTTGAGAACCCCGTCCCTTAATATAGTCTTCCAAAATGATTGTATGAATATCAAATGTGAATGATCAATATACTAATTCATTCAAATATCCAGCACAATCAAAAATTAATCAGCCCTAAGACCAATTGCAATCAACATGGCAGAAAATTATTCAACGGTAAACCTTCGCTGCAGCGAACCGGAACGGTTTTGCAGGATTAAAAAATACATTCCTGCTTCAAGATTTGAAATGTCAATGTTTTTGTTGCTGATCGCATGAGGCATTTCCCACTCCGACGAAGCAACAATTTTTCCGGTAACATCGGAAATGAGAAGTTGCATAGGTTCGGTCTGACTTGCGCTTATTTCCAGATTTAATGTTGCGGATGCAGGATTGGGATACAGGCGAAGTAAATTAAAGTCGTTCGATAATTCATTAACACCACTGCTTGTTCCGGTAGTAAAAGTAAATTTGGTTGAATAAAAGCCTTGTTGAGAGCCATCGGCCGATCGTATGCGCCAGTAGTAGAGCGAATTTGAATTGAGTCCGTTTACCTGCATCGAAGTATCTGTAATGCCGGCTGTGTTATATATCATTGAAGCGGTAGTAAAGGTCGACGAGGTGCTAACCTGCAGCGTGTAGCTGGTAGCATTTGGAACAGCTGACCATTGAAATACCGGGTTCACAGGAATGCCGGTACTTGTATCAGCCGGATAAATTAATGTGGCTGCCGCAGTAGCAGAGGTAAAACTGAAAACAGGTGATGGCACACTCTCATGTCCGCCGTTATTTGCTTTTACTCTCCAGTAATAAAGTGTCGAGCCGCCAAGAGAAGTAACAATTAATGAATTAGTGCCGCTGTTTGCAGTAATATCAATTACAGAAAAGGTCGGGTCGGTGCTGAATTCCATGGTGTACAACACAGCACCCGGAACAGCTGTCCAGGTAAAAAACTGGGTATTTAAAATGCCTGATGATCCGTCAGCCGGAGAGGTGAGTGCAGGAGGATCCGGCACACTGTCGTTGACGCCGGTATACGTAACAAACATATCAATTTTCTGCAAGGGTACATCATTCGCATCACGCGGAGAGGCGACAATGGTGTCAACTACCTCCATGCCGCTGATAACTTTTCCGTAAACAGTATAGTTGCCGTCAAGAAAAGTGGCGTTGGCAACACAGATATAAAACTGGGAATTGGCACTGTTCGGATCGCTGTCGCGAGCTGCGCCTAAGATACCCCTGACATGCCGCACCGCACTAAACTCGGCCGGGACAGTCGGCTGCCACGGCTGCCCCTGCCCCCAGGTCGATATAGGTCCGCTTATGGAATTGGGGTCGCCGCCCTGAATCACAAATCCCGGAACTACCCTGTGAAAGGCCGTGCTGTCGTAAAACTGCTCTGTAACAAGACTATCAAAATTGTGCGTGGCCAATGGAGCAATTAGCGGGAATAGCTCAATGTTGAAAGTCCCCAGGTAGTTTCCTGCCCTATGTGTCTCAATCTGAAACTGAGGCTTATCAATACCCTGTGCCTGGGTCCGTAAAGCAAACAGACTGATTAACAGGATAAGCGGGAATAATTTTTTCATAATCGTATTTTCTTAATCGATAAAGATATGAAAATCATAAGATCGTTCAGGTTGACGGTGTGGCGGAATAATTCATGAATCGCAGGAGGTAAAACACGATCTATTTTTTGTATTTTAGCAGAGCTAATCAGTAATTACCGAACATGAGCAAAAGAAAGCTTTTTATCATTGAAGATGACCCGATGTTTGCCGAAATGCTTCAGGATTATTTGAAGTCGAGACCAATGTGGGAGGTAAAACATTTTATGACGGGAGAAGATGCCCTCACCAATGCTTATCTCGATCCGGAACTGGTTATAATTGATTACCACCTCGACTCTGTGAATTTGAAAGGACTCTCGGGAATAGAAACGATGATGAAATTGAAAAAAATTTCACCAAAATCACATTGTGTATTTCTGTCGGGACAAAAAAGTTACGGCGTGGCTTTGCAAACAATATCACATGGCGCCGAAAATTATATCATAAAAGATAAAGCCGCGTTTGATGAAATAGGTAAAATTTTGGATGGACTTCCTGTTACCTGATAATCGGTTTTGTGAGTCTAACCGACGACAAAAAAAATAATAATTAAGAAGCCGGCAATTTTGCCGGCTTTAGTATGAAGGGGGGAACCGAAAAAACTATTTTGAGAGCCAGTCACGCGCGTCCTGCAAATCGACAAAATAACGCGTTTCAAAATGGATAACAGGATCGGCGGTTTGCATAATCCGCTTGACGGCAACATTGTTAAAAAAATCGAGTGAAGTCACTATAGCCATTTTGGTAACTCCTGTTTTGGCAAGTTTAGGAAGCCATACATTAGCGGCCCATTCTTCATCAGCCGGCAATATCGATTCCATGTGTTTCAGATTGCCCAGCCAACCGGTAATGTTGTATTCAACAACCTGATCAAATCCAAGCTCAAGAGCATCCCTGAACTGTTTTGAATCGGCAAAGCGTTTCCACTGCATGTGAACGTAATGATTGTCGGTGTCGTGAAAGATATCCACCACATCACTGGTGAACAAAACAGTTTCGAGGGTAACCATGAGCGCAAAAATAGTCCTACCGATTATCTGTTTTCAATCTATTTGGTAAACAGGTACAGATGCCTTGTGTAGGCTTACATGAGGTGGGTAAAAATGTTACCTTTGCCATCCTTTATTAAATAACAATGAATACCGGTCGACGCGTACGTACCCGATTCGCTCCCAGTCCTACTGGGCCATTGCACATGGGTGGCGTCCGTACAGCTTTATTTAATTACCTGTTTGCCAAAAAACATGGTGGCGATTTCCTGCTGCGCATTGAGGATACAGACCAGACACGGTATGTGCCGGGTGCTGAGGAATATATTATTGAAGCACTGAACTGGTGCGGGATTCATATTGATGAAGGCGTTTCGGCAGGTGGCCCCCACGCTCCTTACAGGCAATCGGAACGTAAAGCCGAAGGGATTTACCTTAAATATGCGATGCAGCTTGTTCATGACGGCCATGCTTACTATGCTTTTGATACTCCGGAGGAACTCGAGGCTATGCGTCAAAGGCTTACTGCAGCCAAGGTTGTGGCACCTCAATACAATGCCATTGTGAGGCAGTCGATGAAAAATTCACTGACACTCAGTGAAGATGAAGTAGCTAAAAGAATTGCGTCAGGAGATCCTTATGTGATAAGGTTAAATGTTCCCAGGAACGAAGAGATTCGTTTTGAGGATATTATACGAGGATGGGTAAGTGTTAATTCGGCTCAGGTGGATGATAAGGTACTGCTGAAATCCGATGGAATGCCTACCTACCATCTGGCACATATTATAGATGATGTTCTGATGGAGATCAGTCACGCCGTCAGAGGCGAGGAATGGCTCCCGTCTGCCCCTGCTCACATATTGATTTACAGGTATTTAGGCTGGGAAGAACAAATGCCCCGATATGCCCACCTGCCTTTATTGCTCCGGCCCGACGGAAATGGAAAGCTCAGCAAACGGGATGGCGACCGGCTTGGGTTTCCGGTATTCCCGTTAAACTGGACCGATCCCAATACCGGCGAACAATCATCGGGTTACCGGGAGAAGGGTTATTACCCTGAAGCATTTGTAAATATGTTAGCCCTTTTGGGCTGGAATCCCGGTACCAACCAGGAGTTGTTTTCGATGGACGAACTCATTCAGGCCTTTTCATTTGAAAGGGTCAGTAAGTCGGGAGCCAAATTTGATCCTGAGAAAACAAGGTGGTTCAACCAGCAATACCTCAGAAAACACTCGTTACATGAGCTTGCACTCGAATTCGATAAAGTGCTGAAGTCAAAGAATATAAACCGCAGCCAACAATTTGTAGAGCGGTTTTGCGAATTGATTCGTGAAAAGGCCCACTTTGTAAATGAATTTTGGGAGTTAGGTTCCTACTTCTTTGAAATACCGGGCACTTACGATTCAAAAGTGATAGAGAAAAAATGGAACCTGACATCATCTGCCGCCATGAATAAGCTGCATGCTGTTTTTAATCAGGCCGACAGCTGGGATATGAGCGGAATCAATCAGATGATTGCTGTAGTTGAAACAGGTGGCGATAAAGTTGACAAACAGCTGCTCAGGGTATTGATTACAGGTGTTTCCTCGGGAGCCTCCCTGGTTGAAATGATGGAATTGCTTGGTAAAGAGGATGTTGTGACCCGAATTGAAAAGGCGCTGAAGGCTCTTCCGGAAATAAAATAACGAACGGGAATCTCTTATGAGCCTCACTACCATTACCATAAGCGACATCAGGTGCAGGGCTTTTCATGGCTGTCTGAATGAGGAATCGCGTATAGGCACTGATTTCACAATTGATGTTGAATTTACTGCTGATACTGCTGTTGCATGCGAAAAGGATGAATTGTCGGGGACTATCGATTATGTAACGGTGCACCGCATTGTCAGAGAACAGATGGCCATTCGCTCCAAACTCATTGAAAATGTGGCTGCCAGAATATTGCAGGCATTAAAAGAGGCATTTCCCGGGGCGACCACCATCCGGTTAAGTGTTTCAAAACACCGTCCGCCCATCAACAACGGATATCTGGGGAAAGCTACTGTTACATTGTTTTCCGGTAAATTGGAATAATCAGTAACCTTTACCTCGGGCCAAGGTAGAAAGAGAGAAAAACATTACTTTTGTCACCGCATTCAGTTACCAACCAGTTTGTTGATTGAATCACAAAAATGGTCGCGTGACCGAGAGGCTAGGTAGAGGTCTGCAAAACCTTGTACAGCAGTTCGAATCTGCTCGCGACCTCCGGGAGGGTAACCTCCAAATAAGAACCCTGGTATCTCATTGATAACCAGGGTTTCTTTTTTTCGGGTAATTCTGAAAATATCTATAAAATAACCCCATTTGTTTCACCTTTTGTTTCACCAGAGGTATAAAATGTTTCACCTGCAGGTTTTCCATGGAAATTTCAGCCTCTTCTCCATATTATCGGATGTCACGGTAGCTTTCCACAATAGCATTTCCAACATATTGCATCCAGTAAGAAAAAGCAACAATGTCGTCAGCCGAATCATACAATTCCTCCGGGACTTCAATTAATTTATTAATAAAAGGTGCTGCTATGAAGATTTTCCCTGTATAGTTAAAATCTTCAATTCGTTCCCTGTAATCTGGTTCGTCACATTCATGATTTTCAAAACCGGGCATCATTTTATATCCATCAATTTCCCTTTCAACCGAAAACCAGTTATTTGAATCAACCTGTCGGTTCGCTTCATTGCAAATTGCTTCTAATGCTTGTTGTGAATTCATTTTTTTAAATATCTGTATTGGGAGTTATCAGTGAGTCGTATAGTGAATCGCAGTTTTTTGGTTCAGTATAGATATATTTTGAAAGAAGTTCAGCTTCAATTGAAGGCCGCAACTCAGTAAACATTAAGCCGGCCAAACGCTGATGCCCGTGTTGCAACAGCCAAATTCCAGGATGAGGTTCATGCTTGAAATAAAGCGACCTGACAGGAACTCCATGTTTAGTTCTGTGATATCGAGAACCAGGATTCCCTTGACATTTTAAAATGTATGTTCCATCCCCGGCCAACAATAAAGTTTCACGGTAGTGATAATAACAATGTTGGTCTTCCATGTTTTGATAAACGGCAATGAAGGTCAGTTCGTCTTCATAATAATATTTTTGATTGATTTGTATGTGCATGTGATTAATTATTTACGAATGATGAGTAATTCATTTTGAGTGTTGCGCTGATTCTTGCTGGTATACTCAAATGGAAGCAAATTAAACTTAGTCCAACCACCATAGAGGTCACGGACCTCCTCGCAATCGTCATAACTGAGCACAAATGGGTGAGGCGTATTTTTTAAAATGCAAGCCAGCCGAACATGGTCGTCCACATCCATGTTATACTGATATAGACCCTTACCCTTATGAAAATATGGAGGGTCTAAATAAATTAACGCCTGCCGTGAAGTGTCGGTAAGCATGGGCTCAAAATCATGATTGGTAATTCGGACTGTATTGTCATTCATTAATGCTGACAATATCTCTAACTCACTGGTGAGATTCTCACGGTTCCAGCGCACGCTTTTATTTTTACAAGGCTGTGATGCCATGGTACCCAAACCAGAGTAAGAGAGCCTTTGAATCACTAATTTCATTAGAGCGACATATACAATCTCGTACTTGCTTCTGGGAACACTCCTCAATGCCAGCAATTGATGCCGGTATTCATCATACTGCTTGTCATTCGGGGTTGATTGAACCAGGTGTTCAATCAACAAGTCGGCAGAATCCCTCACGGCTATCCAAAAGCAGGTCACAGCTGGGTCCCTGTCATTCATCCAATATTTATGAATGTTGGTTTGTCGCATCATTTCAAATGTGATGGCTCCTCCGAATGCAAATGGCTCCCTGAATTCATAGCGTTGGTTGGCACGAATGAGTCTAATGAGTTCACCAACAATTTTTGAACGGGAACGAAATTTTCCTCCGATAGCCTTCAGGAGGTAAGTTTTTGGGCAATGGTTGTAATAACGGTCAAAGTCGTACATATATTAGATTGATATGATAGGTTACTTAAGAATGTATTCAGGCTTGTTATAGATTTCCCAAAGTTTTTTGACCCAAATCATTGATTCTTGCTTTGTCACACGAGCATAAATGTCGGTGGTTCGGATTTGAGAATAATGGCCCAGCCAGGCAGCAATTAAATGACGTGGTACACCGTGCTGACTGCATATGGTTGTGGCGAATGTATGCCTGGCTATTTTGTGAGTCATCCTCTTTTGGACACCACATAAATCAGCCAATGTTTTCAAATATTCATTCAATTTCTGTTGAGTGAGTCTCGGCAATATGTAACCCTCTTCATCTTGGCACCATTGGTACTTACTAAATATTTCAACTGCACATGGAAGCAATGGGGTGAGCACGCTGGCATCCGTTTTCTCCTGTCGGTGAATATGCAAAAAGTAGAATCCATCCTCCTCGATGATATTGTAAGACTTAACATTTTTAAGGTCGCTGAATCGAACCCCACCCATGAATATGGACATCAAAAGATACAGACGGACGGTTTCCAGCGAATTGTTATCGAGTCGCTTATTTATAAGAAGTTGAATTTCGTGGTCCACCAAGTAATCAGACTTTGGCTTCGCTCGTTTCAGTTTGAAACCGGCATACGGGTTCGAATGAATTAACTTCTCCAACACTGCTCGTGTTAGTAAAGGGTTCAATTTTGAATGATTGCGGTTTGCGGTATTCCGATTCATAGCACGACCCAGTTTTGGATTTATCCAGGTCATTAAGAAGTCATCGAACCCCTGAATAAACCGAGTGTCAACCACATGTATCGGGATGTCGATTAATCCCAATGACTTTATGAAATTTTCAAGGTGGCCTACCAGAGTTACATAGTGTTGTACAGTTCCAGGAGTATACTCTTTATTGATTCCCTTGATAAATTCGATATACGATTTAAGGTAGGCTATAAGTAAACTCCCATGCCCTATCGGTGTGTCTATATTCATTTTGTTTCTTATTATTTGTTTTATTATTGATGAGCTGACTTTCAGACCTTTTAATTCACGATGCTTTGAAATCTGGTACACTTGCGATTCCAATGCAATTAGTTTTTGATGTACCTCTGTATGCTGGTGTTTGTAGCGCAGTTCCCCGGTTTTGAAGTTCCATTCATCCGGACTAATTAATAGTCCTGTGCTGAGTTCAACTTTAATTCTTTTATATATGATGCGGAGATAAAGTGGGAATTCACCATGATTGGCTTTGGTGATTTTCAGATGAAAACGTACTGTCAGCCTGCATTTTCGCTCGTTTATGGTCATAAAGGATGGTGTATAGGTCACCATCGGATACGCTGACTTTTCCGTTATTACTGTAGAAGACATGGTCAGAACGGAAGCTCATTTTCACCCAGCAGAGGTATATTGTCATCATTATTATTATCCTTTTTAGGAGGGGTAGGCTTATCCTCATCAGCATCCTGAATACTATTGTCATGCCCATTTCCGGATGGAAGATTACCCTGGGCTATCATTTCCAACCTATCCTCAAGAGTCAAGGGTGGGTGACCAGGTCGAAAGTGATTAGCGGCATTCAGTACATGAACAGCTGTGTATTTGCGTTGCCGAAACAAACCCGCTTTATTAAATGTCCGGACGAAGTTCACGCTGAATAAATACCCATTATCATATAACGGCTTGTCCAGAATCTGGAGTTCTTCGACGCAATATTTTACAACCGCATCGAATTTCTCCGGATTGACAAGGTCCTCTTCCTGGATTCTACGAAGATTAACAGGGTTTAGTGGAAAAAGAAAAAATGAAGATTGCGCCATCAATTGGAGAATGAGCAGATAAATATCCACTCCGGCACTTCCGAACCTCCTTTTTAATTCTCTGAAATTAGCATCTCTTACTGAAGTGATGCCGAAATAGTCTGAAGCAGTTTTTGCAATTCTGCCACCTTTGTTTGTGTCCATTTTACACTGAGTTTGAAATTCAGTGCAAAATTATCAGGTGTTAATTTCCCAGTTGCTACTTTAAAATATTTGCGAAATTCGATAAGTAGCATTTCTCAGGAAATAAGCAGTAACAACCTTAACATATTGCGATTGCAATGGTGTTATAATTCTGAAAATATATCCACACCATAGACAATTACTCTATTTTTTTGTTTTCGGAAAATATTTCCGAATATTTCGATAATAGAAGTCCGCCTTAGCTTCAATATTACTGGAATTCCCTTTAAAAACCATGCTCTTTGGTATAATCATTGTCAGCAATTCCCCAATAACAAGTGACCTTAGTCTTGCATTAGTAATTGTTTTATGATAATAGTTATCCACGATTGGAATGAAGTAATGTCGAAAGTCGTTCTTAGCTTGTTTTATATTATTTTGATTTACTTGCTGCATTTTTTCGATGATACCTGACATGATTGCGTAATCCGATTTTATATCATCAATGTAATGTTCTCCATCTGGGGAATTTGAATAATATTCAATAGCCCGTTTCATGAATTGATAGGACTTAATATCCAATGTTAAAATATTTGTGTTGACCGAAGTACTTAATTTTATTTTCAAACTGGACAAAGTTGAATCATCCGTAGTTTTAAAAAACTGATATAATTCATATGGCGACTGAACCTTTTCAAATAAATCAACCGGTATGTTAATAAAGTTATATCTGTTTTTCAAAAAAAGTGTCAATACTAACGCTGGATGGAAATCTACCTCATACCCGGTCTGCTTAAAAAGTTTTTCAATTGCCCTATAAATTGTTTTTTCAACCCAAGTTTTTGAATTAAAATAGTGAATTTCGTCCTCTTCATCCTCGCCAAGGGCCACAGGGTAATTGTAAATTAGCTTTTCAATTTCTTCATCGGTATCAAGTCCAAGGTATATTCTTAACAAATCTGTTATGTCGCCTGTTAGTCCGACAGCTTCTGTACGGAAATTATGAATGGAAATTTCACCGCAAAGGTTAAATTCACGTAACGTGAGAGTTTTCTTATCTTCCATAATTTACTTATTAATACGCACCCTAAATTTCAGAAAAAAATTTGGCCGGAAAAAATTTTAAGAATCATACTTGATTGGTTGAGCAGAAATTCTTAAATGATGCTGTAAATCACGAGAATAAGTATTCCTTTCAATGAGTAAATAAGGCATTAGGTACAAAATAAGATACGAATATAAGAGTGTAAAAATAGCCTGTTAAATAAGCTCCTAAGAAATTGGAGTTTGTTCAGTACTTATCTTCAGAGGGAATGGCAGGACCCCGATTCCCTGGTTTAAGCCCGTCAAATTTTGGCAGGTCTCTGATATACAATAAAGTTTAATGGATTTAGAAAAAAGGAGAGAATGTATGTTTAGTAAAATACAATTCTCAAATGTTATACTTAAATTAAATACAAGAAGGACTGTGGGGGAAATAGGTTGAAATCCTTTCGTATACACTTCGGCTTTTTATATTTCTTAGTGTTTTTAATTTTAATAGCGAATCCCTTCTCCTTATCATTAAAATATTCATAAAAATAATTCTTTGAAATACCTGAATAATCCTTTGTTATATTCCAAAGAGTTTTTAAGTCATGTACTAAAATTTGTTCAACCTCAAACTCTCCAATTATTTTTTGAACCGGGGAAGAGGCATACACAACGATTCGACTTACATCAGGATTTTTGAAGATGCTCCTTCGAAACTCAAATTTCTTTGAGCCATCGAATATTTTGTCTGCAAATTCCGGTTTAATAGATAAAACAACTCTCATATTCCGCACGAAATTATTAGATTAACTAAGGATTCTCTTTCCATTTTGGTAATAGTTTTCACCATATCCATGTTAGCAAGTATACCATTATCTAACATACCTTTTAAATTCATCCGTTTCTTAAATGAGAATGCATATAAGAAGTTAATCACGAATGGTTTTAAGTTTGAAAACCTGTTCCAGTATTCTGCCAATTCGGATTCAGTTAATACGGTCCGTTTTCGGCACACACTGATAAGTTCTTCAAGTGTAGATGGAATAATCACATTCTCAACTATTCCAATTGTAGTTGCTACACCCTTATGTATACCTCCGCTACGGTAAAAAACAATTATATCTCCTGTTCTCAAATTACGGGTTTGTGAATGTGACACATAAACTTTGCTAATAGCGTTCCGATAAGGTTCATTTTCTATAAAATTGATGGCTGATTCAGTTCTTAACATTGAATCAGGTAATAAATCGGTATGATATTCAGGACGTATTGGTATAATATATACATCACTTGTTTTGGAAAGCCAGGGAAATGTATTTTTGGGGTTTTGGTCATCAGTAATTTTAGAAAAATCACGAACATATACTTTTTCAATTCCTGATTGAGATGTTTTCTCACCATGATACCTAAAACCAAATTTCTCAAGTAGATTAATGAGGCTTAGCAATTCGGGCCGCTTATCAAAAATGGTGACATATATTTCATCAACTTTATATTGCCGGGCATTGTCGAATATAATTTTTAGAAACCTTTCGCCTAAACGTAATCCATTGCTTACAACTTTGAAGGTGCCGATTTTTAATCTTTTCTTTTTGGGAAAACCCGGATTTAATTCAGAATAGTTTTCATTTTCATTTTCTACTTTGAGGAATAAAAACGCTTTCAAAGTGCCTTCTTCATAACAAACATATGCCTTTTCGTTGTCACCAGCTTTCCCGTTATACCATTTGTCAAATCCTACATAGTCACCTCTAAAGCTATCAAAGAATTCATCATTAAGATTTATGTTTCCAAAATAATCCCTTCTTACAGAAAGGACCTGATAATTTACAAAATCGGGATTTTCTGCAGTGACCTTTTCTAAAAAGGAATCTATTCTAAAAACTTTCGGTGAAATTCCAAGTAAAGCAGCTTTGGCGTGAATTTTCTTATCTTCTGAAATTAGAAAATCTACTCTTTCACAAAACACCTCATTTAAAAGCTTTGTATCTTCAATGTCATTTGGTGAAACATCAATTCCAGAACTTATTTGTTTTACTTTTTCATGTAGGGGTGCTGGTGTTTGCAAAATTTGGTAATTCTGCAACTTTGCATGCATAGTTTGCACGGTCTTTATATCCTGATGTCGACCTAATTCGTCTGCAGAAAGTGGATGAACGCATTTTATATAATGTAGTCTATCCAGCCAATTAAATAAGATTCCAATATCCTGGTTGATTACCCGACTTGCTTCTCTATGAATAATAATATTTGTATCCAGTAATACTTTCAAAAGTTACATGTTTTGGATTAGAAAATTCTGGAGATTTATGACAAATAGTTTCCGCCAGATGAATTTATATCCGGAAAATATGCCGATGCTGAAGGAGCCGGATTAATTGATGAGGAAATTGGGGATTCCAAATTTGCAGAATACCCAAAGATTAACTTTCCGCCACTTTTATGTATAAACTTATTTACAAATTGGTAAAGATTACTCAGCAATCCTTGTACTAATGGTTTTAGTTCAGTGAGCGATTTATTGAATGTATCAGTTAAGTAATTCATTTCTTTGTCTGAAATGGATTCCCATGGCATATCTTTTCCAAACCCTGTAGAAGAAATAGTACTACGTTTTACCAAAGCAATTTTAAAAATATTGTCGGCATCAATTGAAAATGGAACCTTTCTACCGTGAATATAAATATGACGTTCGTTGTAAAACTCTTCCAGTTTTTTTATGGCTTTTTCGGCTTCTTCCTTGGGGGCTATTAAAAAAAAGCACTCTCCTATATTATCTCTGAGCCTTCCCGAATATGCCTGAAAAGACATTATTTGATTTATGACTATTCTATATTGCTCAAATGAAATTATTGTTTTGATTTTATTTTCATCATCTGCCATCAATTGCATAAAATAAAGGGATTCAAGAATTGTATAATGATGTTGAGCAAAATCAACTCTTGTTCGTGCTGCTGAATCATTGAGATTTTGCATTGTCGCCATTTGCCCATTTCCCTTGTGACCAATTAACGATTTCCAAATCAGTTCGTATGCGGGAATATTTGTATTAATATAGTCTGCTGCCTGCTTTTCGAGCCAATCCCCATGCTCCTTGATATTATAATCCATGTTAAGATATTTTAATAATATTCCCTTATATAATCATACGCCCTATTAAACAACTCCTCATCTTTTATTTGATATTTTGTCCAAAGCACCTTCCGGAGTTCTTTTTTCACTTCCCGCTCGCCTACCGTAGAATCCTGCCATCCGTCAAAACGGACAATTCGAACGATTTCGTCAATGTCATTAACGATTCGTTCTACGATTGCTGGAGTGGTGTCGGTTTTTAATTCCAAAAACAATTCAGTTAGTGCAGCTTTGCCAGATTTCTGCTCGACTTTAGTTTCAATGCCTTTTTCCGCCTGCAGTGTCTCCTTCGCAATTTGACACAGTTCCTTGATAAACTCAACTGAATTAATGAGGCCTTGTTCTGCTTTGCTACGTATGATTTCCAGTCGTTCACTTAGCTTTTTAAAGATTGGATTATTGCCGTGTTTCTTCAAACGGCCAATTAATATAATCATCACTTTCTTTGCCTTGTTTGGGTCTTTTTTATTCATTAAGTCATCAATCACTTCGGCATCCAGCACCAACTCTTCCATCTCTTTGTTGATGCCTGTAACATGAATGTGTTCGTGAATTAGAGCTGTTGTTTGTGCACCAAGTGCATGCCAGAGCAAACGGCCATTATCATCTGAAGCAGGTTTTACACTTGTATATACCTGCGACAGCCATTTGTAATCTTTCTGATATTGATTTAATACCGGGTCAGGTGAAAGGGCTTCCCATAATTTGCACAAGCTGCTGTAGTCTTTGGCGAATGCATCACGCTTCTCATTTGTGTTAATACAATCCTGAGCTTTTTGTAATCCTTCAAATCCGCCAAGAGTCCTATCAACTCCAGAGAAATGAGAAAGGCATTTGTCAATCCACTCAGGTAATTTGTCACGCAACTCTTGTAAATTAGTGATAACTGCCTTTACACTGGCTTCGTCAAACGCCAGGGCAGAGGCTGTATCGTCAAACACACCGAAATAATCTACGATTCTACCAAATGTTTTATTGGGAAATAGTCTGTTTGTTCTGCAAATCGCTTGTAGGAGAGTATGGTCTTTTAATGATTTATCCAGGTACATGGTTTGCAGAATGGGAGAATCGAACCCTGTTAGAAGTTTGGCTGTCACAATGAGAAACTTCAATGGCGAATCAGAATCATTAAATTTCTCCACCACCTTTTCCTGTGCATCTTTATCAAGTCCCCATTTCTGTTTGAATTCATAATCATCGTTTGCGGATGTACTGATAACAACCGCACTGCATTCAGCACCCATGAGTTTATCCAGTTCTTCCTTGTACTGGATGCAAGCATACCTGTCCGGAGTAACTATCATCGCCTTTAAACCTTCCGGCTCAACGTGTGCTTTAAAATGTTCTGCGATATCGGCAACAATGGTTTTTACTCGCTCAGGAGATTTTAGAAAGACCGACATATTTGCAGCCTTCTGGCTAAGTTTATTCCGGTCTTCTTCACTTAGGTCATTTGCCATCTCCCTGAAAGCAACATCGAGACTTTCTTTGTCGATATGATAATTTGGTAATCGGGGTTCAAAATGTAATGGTAGGGTAGCATTATCACGGATGCTGTCCTGGAAAGTATACCGGCTCATATATCCTCCCGAATCCTGCTCAGCTCCAAAAGCCCAGAAAGTGTTTTTATCTGCTTTATTGATGGGAGTACCGGTTAGTCCGAAAAGAAAAGCATTTGGAAGTGCGCTTCGCATTTTTCTACCCAAATCACCTTCTTGCGTTCGATGAGCTTCATCCACCATCACAATGATGTTCTCCCGTGTGTTCATATCAGCATACGCTTCCTTGAACTTGTGAACCATGGTGATAATGATTTTGCGGGTATCTTGTTCGAGTAATTTGTGCAGTTGCTTTATGTTGTCGGTTGTAACCATGTTGGGAACCTCGGCAGTATTAAAAGTTGCTGCTATCTGAGTATCCAGGTCGGTTCGGTCAACCACTATCAAGACCGTAGGATTATGCAAGTCTTGCTGTTTTCGCAATTTCTGAGCTGCAAACAACATCAGCAACGATTTACCGGAACCCTGGAAGTGCCAAATGAGTCCTTTCTTGATTTTCCCCTCTTTCACACGCTCCACAATACCATTTGCGCCCTCATATTGCTGATACCTGCACACCACTTTGATTTTCTTTTTCTTGCTGCTGGTTGCATAAACTGTGTAGAACTGGAGAATATCCAGAACAGTTGAGGGTTTCAGCAAGTGTGTTAGCTGTTTCGCCACATCGTTCAGACCGGCAAAATGACTTAGTTCGTCTTTTTCGACTTCAATTCGCCAGGGAGCCCAAAATTCAAGTGGAGTTCGGACACCACCAATGAACAGCTCTTTGCCTTCCGTTGCAAATGAAAAGATATTTGGGACGAATAGTTGCGGTATTGCATTCTCATAAATTTGATGAATGTCATGGGCACCATCAAACCAGGTCACGGCAGGACGTACCGGTGTCTTCGCTTCGCCAATTACAAGCGGAATACCATTGACATACATTACGATGTCAGGAATTTTAGTTTCCCGTGCCCGAAAGTTTAATTGGTTAGTTAGAATATAACTGTTGTTTTCTACCTGCTCAAAGTCAATTAACCTGATGGTGATGTGTTCATGATTCTTACCAAGAGGCAACGTCATTTCATTACGGAGCCATTTTGAAAACTCTTCGTTAGCTCTTACAAGTCCTACATTGTTAACTGTTATTAGAATCGCTCTGAGTTTATGAATTATTTCATCTGCCTTTTCAGAGCTACCATTCAACTGTGGATTTAATCTGTAAAGAGCATCCTTCAATTCGGATTCCAGCAGTACATCAGATATATCCCGTTTTAGCAGTTCAGATTGAACATATCTCCACTTCGGTTCGTTTGCATACGATACCGGACCATCTTCCGCACGACTCTTTTGAACATCATTCAGATTTACACCGGTTAACTGGTGAATGATAAAATGTTCTACCGCATTAAGTTCATTAAATGACATAAAAATTAGTTGCTAAAAAGTTTCATGAGTCTGTGATTGATATAATACATTTCCTTTCCGACTTTCATAGGCTGGAGAATACCAACATTTGCGAGCTTTTGCAAGTACACTGATGCAGTTTGTCTCTGGGCAATATCGTGTTTTTCCAAAATTTTAATTTTCAAATACGGAAAGCTAAACATTAAATCGACTAATTCGCTGTTGTATGAATTTTTTAGCACATCTTTTACCGTTCCGGTCATTTCCTTTTTCAACTTCTGGATTTCATCAATCTTTGCAAGCGTGATTTCAGCCGTCTCGGATACAGCTTGAAGCATAAACAATATCCAACCTCTCCAATTTTGATTTTCTGTTACTTCACGGAGTAAACGATAGTAATCACCTTTTCTTTGGATGATATAAGAACTCATATATAATACCGGGATATTTAATAGCTCCTTTTGTACCAGATACAACACATTTAAAATTCTACCTGTTCTACCATTGCCATCGGAAAATGGGTGAATTGCCTCAAATTGATAATGAATGAGTGCCATTTTTATCAATACATCAATATCATCCTTGTCATTATGCATGAATTTTTCAAGTGAAGTGAGTTTTTCTCTTAAGAGCGTTTCTCCTTCGGGTGGCGTATAGATTATTTCTTTTGTGGTTGGATTAGCAAGCTTGGTGCCTGTGTTTTTTCGAATACCCTCATCTGTATTTTTCAATTTCCGCATGATGGCAATGAGGGTATTTGTGGTCAACCCCCGGCTTCTCATTAAATCCAATCCATGGTACAGTGCTTCACGATACCATAACACTTCCTTTGTTGCTGCACCAAATCCATCTCCGTCGTCAATAGAAGCAACTGCTCTGTACAGTTCATCCTGGGTGGTAACAATATTTTCAATTGCGGAGCTATCTTTACTTTCCTGTAGCACTATGGTATTTATCAGTAGTCTGGGGTTTGGGAGTGTTTGACAATACCCTTTCAATTCAGCTAATAACCTGCTGGCTTTGATACTGGCTTTGAGAAATTCCGGGCTTTCAAGGTCCGTTTTGGGAGGTAAATCCGGAAGCTGATTAAAGGGGTCTGTTCTATTCATGATATGTATACAGGCTCGACATGAGCTTTCGATATGTCGAAAATCTACAATAAAATCGACACATGCAAGAGTCTTCCCAACTATTCTAAGGATATTTTGTTTTTGAAAGTTATATTTATTTGAATTTCAATAAAGTACGTTTTAGGATTTCAAGATAGAGGTTTACAAACACTTAAAATGTTTGATATATAGTTGAATATCAAATAAATATATTTAAATGATGGTTGAATTTAAAACTTGTCCTATATGTTGATAAAATCGACATAAGCCAATAACGTGTCGAAAATAGTTAAAATAATCGACATGTTTCCCGTGAAACTACCAATCATATATTCCACCTCTGTCTTGGAATTTTAAGGCATCATAATGCACCTGCGTCAAAGCTTGTTGAGCCCCAACCTCCAAAATCGACATACTGTACCGGTGCTTTTCTTCGAAATTATCGAAAAACCTCCCGGCTGGGTCCACCATTACGTATGACCCTAAAATCTGAGAGTTGGTTTCAGGCACTAACAAGTGATGCAACTTCCGGTGGGTATGAAGGAAAAAGTTGAACTCCTGCTGTGAAATTTTGAATGCATCAATTTTCCGGTCGTTCTGTCCAACTATTGGCAGTGCCTGCAAAACCTTCCATCGTTTAGGATTGGCAAACCGGATAAATTCATTCAGGTCTTCCAAATAATTTAACCGGTTTATAACGGTATTAATTTTCAGGTTGTATCCAAACTGATGAATCTGTGCAATCAGTAACTGATATTGCGCTAAACTTAACGGTCTGTTACCAGAGATAGCTCTGCCCGAAGCCATGTTGGTCTCAGGAGAGATGCTGTCAATACTGATGGCTATCCAGTCCAGATATTCCCGGTTCTGTTTTAGGAAAGAGTTGCTAAGGCCGGTACCATTTGTAACTATCATGGTAGTCATCCCGGCATTTTTTGCTTCAACGATAAGCTCAGTGAGCCAGGGGCAGAGTGTAGGCTCTCCACCGGCAAAGGTGATTTTCTGAAAACCGGCATCTGCCAGAAGTTTTACAATTCTCAGGGCATCATCTTTTGGAAGGTGCCCTTTTGGTAAAACAGTTTGTTTTACATCCTGGAAGGTGGCAAAACAAAATCCGCAACGCATGTTGCAGGGTTCCCATAAGTGAAAGTTAACGGACGGGATTTTGGGTAATGAAGAATTTTGCATAGTGGTGAGATTTAGATTATCGGATTCTCCGATAACTCACCTATGCACTATATCTTCATAGTTATTTTGAATTCATCATTGATGGCAGTGAGGGACTTGGTGTATGAATAGTTTGCAGCCTCATCAGTAATGAATTTCCAAAATAAATTGTTATCAATTGCCTTTATTAATTGTGATGCGATTGATTCTCCTTTTAATTCAGGCAATTTTTGCTGTTCGTGAATCGGTTTGTTTAAAATGAGATGTTTAAGTTCAAAATAACTGATGCAACGAACCTTATCTCCTCTCTCATTGTATATGAATTCTTCATGGTCAGCAAAGAAATTATCAGTAATGATTATTGGATAAACACGGGGATTTGTAATTGTACTCGGAGCGTTAATCTCCTCTGAAATTAATTGTAACCCGACACCAATACTTAATAACTTTAAATCCTTCTTGATTTGATTTACTCCCGAATTTACTTTATGTTTATTTGCAATATTATTGTATACCCAAGTGTATTTTCTTTTTTCGCTCCTTGGAGCAACATTACTTAACTTCACCTCAATTACAAACAATATGTTTTCTGACTCGAAATAAACAGCCGTATCCAGTTCACCCTTTAAATCACCGAAATTATATTTAGGATTGGTTCCATCAAATTTTATATTTGCTTTACTATATGGAGTTATTTCTTTAAAAACATCTGAAATCGAATTGCCAAATTGTAATTCCCGATTTTTCTGTAAATCCCCTACATGTTTTCTTTGCTTTCCCGTGGGCTTTTTTGAATTGAACAATTCATCTGAAATGTAATTGTCATATAACATGCGATTCATATTGAAAAGACAACTGTGATTAGCAAAATAGTAATCACTATTAACAGTATAAATTGGATTAAAAGGCGTTTTAATATTCAAATCTGAAAATAAATGTAAAATAGATTCAAGTTCAATCGGAGACTTGTCCCTTAATTCTTCAACATCCCGAAATTTATTGATAATACTATCTGAGCTCAATAAGGCATAGAAAATATTTTCTGGAGCTGAATTGATTAATTGAAATTCGCTCACGATTTTCCAGTTAATTATTTCGTGTTTTTCAAACTCAGATAAATCTGCATCCTGGCTTGATAGCTGATGGTAAAGTTTCCTCTTGATAGACTTGATGCTTCCACTGTCTGGAAAATCTGCGAAATACCTATATGCATCCGACCATGAAATCAGACTTGACATTGCAGCTATCAACTCGAAAAGTGAAAAAAACATGTTTGGTTTGACTTCAATCTGAATTGTCTTGATATCTATCTCATCATTAGGTTGATAAACACTGGAGATTGCTTGTCTTAGCTGTAAATGAAAATTGTGAGTCAAAAATGTTTCAATGGCTTTCTTCGCAATTGAATTAATAGAATGCGGATTGGTTACGTCTAATTCCGGAAACTCTCCAGGCTCAGCATTTATCGCTGTTATTCCAGGTGTTTTTGAATGGATAGTTGCCCCATGTAAGGCAATTGCCCCTAATATACCTTCATTGGACTTCCATTTAGGGTCGTTCTTTATAAAGTGTTTTTCTGTCGAAATCCCAGCATGTGATTCTGTTTGTTTATATGTTCGCTTTATTATCGTCTTTATTTGATTTAATACAAGTGGATTGAGCTCTTTTTTATTTCGTTCTGAAATGGATAATGAAAATCCTTGCAAATCTTTCAGTTTCTCCATTTCAAGTCCTGCCCATACATATGCATCAACGAATTCTTCGAGCGAATCCAAATCTATCTGGATTTTTAACAGAGTGTTGCACGTTTGAGCAAGTGCAGGGGAGTATGGAGATGGTTTCTGGGGATTTAAGCGATGTTTTACTTCCTTAAGGATAGTTTTAATTGCCGTGAGGGAATCTCCAGAATAAATCGGAAAGGTCGAGTATGGATAACTATAGGTTCCAAGTTCAAGACAAAGAAATAGGGCTTGAACAAAATCTTTTTGATTCGGATTGAGAGCATATAACTCTTTTAGGTTTTTATCCTTTTCCGAATTATAGAATTGATTTAAATCATGGAACAGTTTGAGCCAAACCAACTTGTTGAATAATTCTGTTGATTCAGGAAATGATACAACAAGTTCATCAGAGTAAATTGCAGAATAACTCTGCCAAAAATTGACACTTTGCTTGTGGTTAAAGAAAATTCCTTCTTCGAGTAATGATTGAAAAGCTTCTGTTGGAGAAGTCTTGAATAACCCAATGATTCTTGCAACCTTTGTTTCAGGTTCAGGTGAAGGTTTTTTGTTCATTTTCATTTGACTTTAGATTAACCACAGGGTTAGGTCACTCAGAAAACGAACAACACAAATCTAAGACAAATTTTTTAATATAACTTGGCCCCCTTTTTACTGAGACATAAAAAATTAAACTTATAATATTGAATCCCAATACTATACTATTACCCCAAAATCTCATTCAGTAACTTTTGCTTCAAATTTTTCAATGTCACCTTCTGCTGTTTGAGCTGATTAATAGTATTATCAAACTGACTAAGGATTGCCAGTATTTTCTCCTGTGTTTTTATATCAGGTATTGAAATCTCGAAGTCAGCTAAATCTTTCCATTTGGTCCGTGGAGATAAAGAGCCTGCAGAAGTACTGACGGCATGTTGAATGAATGCATCTGCTGAAATATAATATGGCAAAAGCCCCTGCAGCATTTTCTTAGCCTTAGCTCTTATTACCAGGATGTCACCTGAACATATACCATTAAAATCTGCGACTGCAACTTTTTTTAAGTATGCTCTTCGCTTCCCAAACAATACATCTCCAGTGCAAAACCGTTTGGAAAAAGTGGTTCCATTGGCAACTAATCCATAACCAAGCAGTTGAAAGTTATCAGCCTCAATATTCTCCAAACCAACAAACCGTTCCGCCTCTAATTCATGCTCAGGGTACTTTTTGTCGCACTCGGCTATTTCACCAAAGGTTGTAGGGGTGCAGTTTTTTGCGTTCAATAAATCTCCAAAGACTGGTTTTTTGCCAACTAAGCCATTGACTAAGGATTTTTGAAGTGTCCTCAAATTCCTCTCCTGCCCCTCCACCTGTTCCATGGCAGCTTCAATGCTTTGAAATAATTCGGCTATTTGCTTTTGTTCGGCGAGTGAGGGGAGGGGAATAACTTCATTAAAGACTATTCTATCAGAAACCGCAGGATAAGCAGTCCCCTTTTGCAATTTGCAAAGTCTTTCTATAAATTCCGGAGAACTTGTTGAGTAAAATAAGAATTCTGGCAAAGCCTTTTTATTGGCTCTTATAACAGTAAATCCAGTAGAGGCAATCGCATTAGGAATTTCCTTATCAATAAACGCAATTCTTTCGAGATTGACTCGTACAGTTGAAAAAAGAGTATCTCCTTTATGAATTATTTGTCTTGCTCTTGAAGAAGCTTCTGACCAATTCAGCATTTGGACTTCAGATACTCTTTTTGCATCAGAATTAATAGACCCAATATCAATATAACTGAATATTCCTGATTGCTTGCGTATATCAACATTTTGAGTTTTTTCGCAAACCTCGGAAAGCTTAACCGAACCCCACTTATGCTTATTCAACTTCATGATTCTATTCCAATTTGTTTAAGATGAGCAACCAAATTATCAATAGACTTATTGATTTGTTTCTGTCTATCTTTAATTTCGGAAATTAACTCTTGAGTATTGTGTTCAGATGCATTAGTAGATTGCTTCACGTAGAGTGGTAAGCTGAGATTACCATTGTTAACCAACACTTCCTTATTAGAGATTACTTTGGCAAAACCGTCAATATCTTTAAACTTCCAATATGCATCGCTTATCTTCTTAATGTGCTGTGGCTCCAACCAGGCATTAGTCCGCTCAACTCTAAGTTCATCTTTGGCATCAATGAAAATAATCTTTCCTTTTCGCTCCTTTGGCTTTTTCATCCTACACACCAGCAAACAACTTTCCATACTACTGTTGTAAAACAGATTTTTCCCAAGCCCGATAACCGCATCCACATAATCTTCCTCAATCATTTTTTTACGGATTTCATTTTCCGCATCCCGGAATAATACTCCGTGAGGCCACAATACCACACTACGTCCTGTAACAGGGTTCAGGCTTTTCATAATGTGCTGCTGGAAGGCATAATCGGCACAACCCTGGGGAGGCGTACCCCAGATATTACGTCCAAAAGGGTCATTCATCCACTTTTTCTGGCTCCATTTCTTTACACTATAAGGAGGATTGGCCATAATAACATCAAATTGCTTCAACTCATCGTTTTCAAGAATTTGTGGGCTGTCAAGGGTATCGCCTTGGACAATAAGAAACTCATCCACGTTATGCATAAACATATTAATACGGGCAATAGCAGAGGTTATCAGGTTCAACTCCTGTCCGTACAGCTTCAATGTTCGGTATTCTTTACCTTGCTCTTTCAAATGTAGGGCAGCACTTAGTAAAATTCCGCCACTTCCACATGTCGGGTCGTATATACTCTCTTTGCTTTTGGGGTCTGTAATCTGGGTCATGAGTTTTACCACAGTGCGATTGGTATAAAACTCCGCAGCCGTGTGCCCGCTGTCATCCGCAAATTTTTTGATGAGGTATTCATACCCTTCCCCCATCAAGTCGTGGGGCACATTACTCACACTCAAATTCATTTTACTGAAATGTTCTATTAGGTCGAGCATTTTTTCATCACTCATCCGGCGTTTGTTCGTCCATTGGGCATCACCAAATACATCATGTAGCATTTCAAAATTAGCCTTCTCAATACCGGTTAATGCCTTTTGCAAAGCGGCTCCTACATCCACCGTCTTTTTTCGGATATCGTTCCAATGACATCCTTTCGGAATCTGGAACCGATGATTTTCGGCAAACTCAGCGTATTTTAAGTCGCCACCGCTCTCCACTTTGGCAATTTCAAATTCCTCATCCCACAAATCACTGATTCGTTTAAAAAACAGCAAAGGAAAAATATACTGCTTGAAATCGGCAGCATCAATCATTCCACGCAAGATGTTGGCTGCGCCCCACAGGTAGTCTTCGAGTTGTTTTTGGGTCATGAGATTATTAAGTTATCTTTATAAATTTAGTTGCAAATTTTGAATAAAAAATATTTGTTCTTGAATTGTTGTTAGAGGTGAAATCCAATATTCTGATAATATCACCAACCTTGTAACTTTCATTTACTAAACGAAAGTTTAACAAATATTCTCCACAGTGAAAATTTTTACGCTCGTCTTGTTCAATTTCGCCTTCATAAATGGCAGTATTTGAGACGCTTCGAAGTTCAATAAGGTTTTTGTTGTCATCTATTGATGGATAAGTGTCAATAATGCTCTTAAGCCAAATTAGAATCTCCAAAAGTTGATAAATGCTACTTTTAAATAGAAAACCGGTTGGTTGATTTTTTACAAATAAATCTACTTTAAGCTTTAATTCTTCTTTTGAATGAGAGCCGTCTTGTGTAAGTTCTAACAAATTATGAATCATAAAATTAATTACAGGTGGAGCTATTTCTTTTTTCAATCGAAAATCGGAATGCTTGCCCGCCAAAAACAAGCCTGACCCATTTATACTTCCAGAAGTTCGATTTATCTCATCTGGTATTAAGCCAATTCGGTTAAGTACAATGAAACATCTTTCAATTACTTTCCGGATTGTATTCCAAGATTGGAGTCCTTGCTCCACTTCTGAATCATCTTTAAGCAAATGAATCAATCCCATCAATGTTTCAGACATATGTATACCCAGATAATTCTCATCGCACAACTCAAAAATCATACGATATTTGTGCCGAAGTTGAGTGTCAGGTTGATGGTTTGCTGCCTCTTTTATTTTATTCCATAATTCCTGACGAGAACTTTCATTTATTTTGTCAAAAACTTCTCCATTTTTATATACATCAGCATACTTGTTTCCACCTTTTGTAAAATTGGCTTGACCAGAAAGAATAAACCATGGGATAATTTTTTTTGTTTCAAGCCTAAGAAAAGCTTTAGCTACAATGTCAAGAGCTTCATCACTAACTTGGTCAGAATTTAATCCAGGTTTAATGAAGAAATTCCCATCGACTAAGGCTGCATCATACAAATGTGAATTTTTCTCTAATTCATGCAAACCAGACTGAGCGTCAGAAAATCCAACAAGTGAAATGCCAGCTAAATGGGCTTCTTCTCGTATGATATTTAATGTGTCAAATTGGTCGTCAAACCAAATCACGTTATATTTTTGCATCACTCGAAATTACTGGTAATGTAATATCAATTGTTGTTGCCAAATCAGTATTTGGTAAACCCTCCGGTCCTGTTTCATCTATAATATCCCATTTGCCATCATGAAATTTTATAATCTCACTAACATAGTACCCCCCAAATCCATCACCAGAATTTGGACCCGCCTTACTTCCATTTTTGGAAAACACTAAATCATCGTCATCTGGAAACGGCTTACCATTGTTAGAGACCAAAATACATATTTCGGGCTTATCTTCATTTACTATATATGGTATTATATAAAATTCGATTCTATTGTTTGCTCCTTGGGTAAAAGCATGCACCTGAGCGTTTTCTAAGAGATTATCAAATAAATCAGTAAGTAATTCTTCATTCCCGTTCACATAAATTATTGATTCGGTTTCAGTGTTTTCATCTAAAAATCCGGGACTATCATACTTTACATCTATAGAGTAATTTAATGTTGGATTTTCCTTTTTAATCTTGACATATGCGTTTATAAAAGCGAGAATGTCAATTGGAGATTTAACTTTATTAGCAAAATTGATGTCAAATGTAATTTTCTTCTTTACGGAGTCAGAAATATCATCAAGTCCTTTCTTCAGTATGTTTATATAATCATTCAAACTATAAAGATGATTCGAAGTAAGTTTAAAATTCATGACATCCGGAAGTTTACTTACAACTTCACTATTGAGAATGGAAAAAATATTTTCAAATGCACCAAGGGCATTACTAACAGGACCAGCTAATTTGTGACGAAGAAATGTATTTTGTTCATACAATTCATTTTCAAGTCCATTTATTTTAGCAAATGATTCAAGCTCCCTTTTTTTTAATTCCGCTACTCCTGCTATAAATCCCATAAATTTCGCATTCTGCTCTGCAAGAGGAGGGAGTACTAACTTTAAATTGAGTAAATCTTGTTTTGATAATCGGGGAACTGTTGTTCCTGTTGTCAACAAATCTATTTGTTCTAAGATAGACTTAGACGAAAGCTCTTCAATTAGAAAACCAAGATTGACTTTATTTTCATCAAATGTAATTGCAATAATGTCATTGCCAGAAAAAAGAGGGGTCCCTTCGTAGTTAAAATAGGTTGGTTTTAATGATTTCCAATTTGTGCTAACCAAAAGACAGGATTTATTAATCTTAACAGCATACGATGGTAATTTTATTTCAGCAATGCTATTTGTGTTAATTCTAAAATCTGCCGGGTCCCCCTTTAAGTCTCGGATTCTAATAAATTTTCCAGTTAATGACTGTTCATCTCTTCCAAATCTTAATATTTCACAGAAATTGCTCAAGGGCTCTCCTGGAATAAACTTTTGAAAATACCTGGAGGGCATTAAATTGTATTCATTAAGTGCCACCAGTTCCATAGGAGCGATTCTGAGATATTCTCCATCATTAATTGATGTGGATAAATTCAATATCCTTTCAAAATCCAACACATTAAGTCGCAAATCTTCTGTGCTAATTAATTGTCTTCCTTCTATAAATTTGATTTTTCCTTTCAATGCCTTGTTTTGATTAATTAACAAGATGGAAGTAGGGATAGCTGTATTATACAACAGATTGCTTGGAAGTGATATGACTGTTTCAATCAAATCGTTTTCTACCAAATATTTTCTTAATTCAGCCTCCTTGCCTTGTCTGAATAAAAATCCATTTGAAATACATGCAATGAGCTTTCCGTTATTGCTTAAAAGTTTAATTCCCGATTCAATCAAATGAAATTCGGATGATACGGATATTATTTCTCCATTTTTTCCACTATAGGCAGTTTTCAGACCAAATGGAGGACAGGAAATTATATGGCTGTAAAGTTTATTTTGATTCCAATTTTTAAACTTATAGGGATTTTCATTAATGTATTTGAAGCAGCCAAAATCATCAATTGAATCACCTTGTACAAATTTGTAATTGGGGTTATTCATGCCTAAGGTAGTTCTCAAAAATCCTAATGCCCATGTGCTCTTATTTAATTCTTGCCCAATAAAATGAATGTCTTGAGGTAAATACGCTCCCAAGGAGCCTAATCCGGCATAGGGATTATATACATAATCGCCAGACTTTGCTTCTGATAATTGGCACATTAATTTTGTCACTTCCGACGGCATAAATGATAATCCGATTTCTCTATCATTTGTAGAGACCATTGAACTTATAAGTTGTTCAACATTATTTTTAATAATCAAATTATCTGCTCTATCCTCAAGGTTAACAATGTTACCCAGAATCTGATTTAATATAGCTTCGGGTATGTTATTAATATTTTCTTCATTTAGCTTGTAGAGTATTTGAAGTTCCGAATATAGTATCCTATCTGAATTGTAAGAATTTTGAATGGCTTTATGCAGATTAAATTTGAGTTGAGATTTGCTCGACAGCAACTTGTCATTAATCAATCCAAGTCTCTTCAGGTAAAAGAAAAAAAGTAAAACACTATTTGTTGCATAAATATGTGCTAATGAACGTATCGAACGTATTGTATTAAAAAAATTTTGTGATGAATTATTGTCTTCACTCATGAATTGAATATATAATAAATGTAATTTTTATTGTTTAATTAGGTCAATTGGTTAATTGGCAATTCCAATGAAGAAATTGAAATCGAATTGTGCCCTGCAATAGCTTTAATGGTGCTATATAAGCTTATGGCGGATTGTGTACACATCTCAATTTGTTTTTCTCGTTGCTTCCAAACAGCTTGCATCGACCGTTTTTCCCGTTCAAGCAAATCTTTTTGTCCCACAAATCCGTCGACTATTGCCTGAATTTGCCCTGCAAATTCTTGGTTGGTTAGGTATTCGTAAAGCTGCGCCATCTTGCCGGATTTGTTTTCACCGGAAGCTCGGACATCTTGTATCTGTAATAACCCTTCTCTGAGTGCCAATACCAGTGAATTTACTTGCTGAAATGTACAAATCCAAACTCCATTCATCAAACCAAAATGTGTCATTCCTTTTGGTAGAACTTCTGTTACGAGTACTGCTATTTCAGCAGCTACAGTTCGCTGGTCGGATTTCAGTTTATCAATCCAGGTCGGACTGAAGTTCTTCGTACGTTTGGTTTCGTATAAAATGCTACCACACTTTTGCTGACGAATATTCTTAACTTCCTGAACTAAATCCGCTCCGTTTACCCCTTTTGGTACCTCCCTGATATCATCAAAGGGGAATTGCGCTGTCAGCATCCGTTCCAACTCCAGCTCGAGGATTTCACCTTGGCTTTGCATGGAGCCCTGCTCCAACTTGCGCTTCATATCGCTCATTTGGAGATTCAGATTATTAATAAGCTCATCTTTTTCCTGATTTCTGAGAAAGTTGGACTCTTGCTCTTGTTTCCGAACTCTTTCCTCCAGGGCGGTTTTTTCTTCCGTGAGTTTGCGCTGTAAAGTTAATTCCATATCCTGGCGTTCCTGCTCCAGTTTTTCTTTCTCCCTGAGCAAACCCAACTCCCTTTTTTTAAGAGCGTTAAGTTCGGATTTTTGCTCTTCCATTTTCAACCTATTTTCTTCCACTTCCATCCTTAAACAATCGGAAATTTCCAACCGGAGTTTTTCTTTCATCTGGGCTTCCCTTTCCTTCAATTTGGAATTCAGAACTTCCTCCTGAGTAGCTATCTTGTTTTTCAGTTCGGCTTCCCTTTCCTGGAGTACACTCTCCTGTTCGGATATTAATGCTTCCAATTCCTTTCTTTTACGTTGAATTTCAGCATTTTGCCGTGAAGCAATCTGGTCAAACAAGGCTTTTTCTATATCAATTTCATGGCGACAGTTTGGGCAAATCAGGGTGTTTTTCATAGATTTTGGCTTATAGTTTGACCCTAATACGTTTTCAATTGATGTTCCAAATATTAATTTGCTGAAATACAAATATATATTATTTTTGGGTCTATCAATAATTACATTTACATGTCAAATACTGATACATAATGAAAATTCTTGTAAGTTGGTTAGCGTTCCAGCATGATTTCAAAGATGGAGAGGCAATTGAAAGTGGACCTACATGTTCGTTCCATAGCAACTTTTTCGAGCATGATAAACATTACATTTTGTCGAGCGCAAAAGAGGACGATTTGCGTGCGCTAAAGCTTTTTACCTTATTGTCCAAAAAGTTTAAAGGCAGGGAATTCGAAATTGTTTACTTGGGTGTGGATGATGTAATTAATGTAAATGAAATCAGGCAGAAAGTCGAGCGATGGATGCTATCCATAAAGGATGATGAGATTGATATTTTCGTTAGTCCGGGAACCCCACAAATGCAGATTGCCTGGTATTTCATACATCTGGGGGGTAATTATAAGACAAGATTACTCCAATCAAGAGAAGCTAAATTCACGAAAAGCAAGGAAAGGCCGGAGCTCGTTGAAATTAACTTTGAACAAAGTCAAATCCCGACGGCAGTAACTATACTCGATAATGAGTTATCGAAATCGGGTAAACCAAAACAGGATTCTGATTATATAATAACCGATTCGATTCAGCCAGTTTATGACCAGGCATTAAAAATTGCACATACCGATGACATCACAACATTGATATTAGGTATGAGTGGAGTCGGTAAAGAGCACCTGGCAAATTATGTGCACGAACAATCAACACGTAAAGGGAAACCATTCATTGTATTCAATTGTGCCGGTATAGGAGACCAGCTTCTTGAATCAAGACTGTTCGGTTATAAAAAGGGGGCTTTTACCGGGGCAGGCAAGGATGCGCCTGGCTTATTCCATGAAGCAGATAAAGGAAGTATTTTTCTTGATGAAATTGGTGATATCAGCCCTTATATGCAACAAGCTTTGTTGCGAGTCATACAACAGAAGGAAATACACCCGGTTGGAGGTAAACCCGAAAAAGTGGATGTCAGGATAATTTGTGCTACCAATCAAAACCTGATTAAGAGATGTGAAGAGGATAAATTTCGGTGGGACTTATATTATCGGCTTGCTGTTGGCGAATTACATATACCGGCCTTGCTGGAAAGGGGGAAAGCAGAGCTAAAAAACATGATTGAGTTTTTTAATAAACTTTACAAGAAAAAACTAAAGCGAACCAAACTGTTGGAGTTCGACAAACAATCTATGGAAGTTATGTTGAATTATCATTTTCCAGGCAATCTGCGTGAGCTTGAAAATTTGATTGCTAAACTGCATATTTTTTGTGATGGTCTGGTCCAAGTAAAGGATTTGCCTGAACGCATGATTGTAAGTCCGATAGAAAATCCACTTAGGATTGAGCATGTAGAAGCTGAACATATTAAACGTGTGCTCAAACTGAAAAACGGAAACAAAGAACAAACACGATTGGCAATTGGATATGGAAGTGTGAATACGTTGGTGAAAAAGATGAAGGATGCTAATATTGACCCCGACATGTTTTCATAAATTCAATTAATCAGATTTGTAGTCGGTTTCGTATTACTGAAATATGGTACTGATTACAAAACTGGCAAGAATAAAATTCAATTCACTTTTATTCACATCACCTGCATTGCAATTTGAGAAGGTGTTAATGATTGAATTTATACTGGAAGGAATGGTCCACGATTCCGACTTTGTGCTTTGTTCATTTGATGACCTTCCAACTTTACTAAACAGAATATCATTCTTCAATATCAGCCTGGTTGGGATTGAATCAGGTCATCAGGATAGCATGCATTTCATTTCACTACCATTTGAACATTATTGCTCGTCAGACAATCCAAAGCAGATAAATTGGATAATGGAAGCTATCAGACCGTACTTTGTCAGAGAAAAATACATCTGGTTAAAATTTTTCATCGAAACCACCAATCATGAGCGAATTCGCTTGTCGGAATTGACCGGAATCCCTGTTGAATAAGTTCACTTCTGGTATAAGTGAACCCGTTTTTATCAATCAATTGAATATCATTCATTTTTGTTTTGTCGATTAGTGGATTTACCAATTGGAGTTTCACTTTCCATAATTAAACGGGGAAAATGAAACGTATCTATTAAAAAACAACATGGCAAAGCAAAATCAACTTACAGAATGCTCCGGTATGGATTGGGGACAATTTCTGGTTTTAATCGAATCATTGAAAAAAACAGGTGAATATAAATTGCTCCTCTTTGTTAGTCTTGGTGGTTTCTGTGGAATGAGAATCGGAGATATTCTTCAATTGAAGTGGGAGCAATTAATAAACAAAAATGAAATTGCCCTTCATGAAGGGAAAACAGGAAAGTTCAGGAAAATCGCTCTGAATAATTCACTAATTGAAATTATCAACCTGGTATTTATCAATTTGAATATTCAGAACAATAAGGATGCAAATCAATTCGTTTTCTGCAGCCGGAATGGGAAGCCATATACTCGACAACACATCAATCGACGGTTGCACAAAATGTTTTATAAATTTAAAATAAAAGTACAGAATCCAAGTAGTCATACCCTTCGTAAAACATTCGGGCGTAGGGTTTATGAAATTAATGACCGGAGTGAAGCATCGTTAATTTTATTATCCTCTATTTTCAACCACACGTCAACAGCGATAACCAGAAAATACATTGGGCTTAGCCAGCAAATAATCAAAGATGCGTATTTAAATCTTTAAAAAGTGGATAAATGGCGTTTCCTTTCAGTTTTGAATGGTTGAGATAATATGTATTTCAACTGTTTAGTTTCCTGCATGAAATAGAAGCCCAGGAGAAAAGTATCATAATCCAGGATTATCCACTTTTCTCCTGATAAATTATTTATAGGTGAGATACTTTGCTAAAAATGCAGTTGGGGATGACCTCTTTTTCGTAGAATTTTTCCGAACCCCTGATGGATGGTATTCAGTTGAATCAAGCTTACCTGATATTATTTTTCAATTTGAGGATGTAAAAGCTCACCTCAGAAATGTCCTCAACAATGATTCCTCTTCAATTGAATATGATACTTCAGTAAAAGTGCTTTTATTCAGTATGATTGAAAGGGAAACCTTTTCAGTTTATTATTTTCAGCCAGTTGAGTTAAAGCATAACGGCAGATATAATTCAGAACAAAGTAATGTAATGAGTGACATTATACCGAATCAAGATATTAATTTCTTTCAACCGGTGACCATGCAGTCAAACCCGTTTCTTTTCCGATATGTTTATTCTCACATTGACCTATTTAAAAATGAATCAATAAATGATTGTTCAATTGAAGAATATTCCCGGTATATTCCTGACGAAAATAAAATCACAAATCATGCAAATGAAAGGTGTTCAGTAAAATATCTGAAATTGAACGAAGATGACGGGATTTATTTAAAAGTGATTAATGATATGCCCGTGGAATTCTACTTTTACAGGCAGTCTGAATGGGATAAGCTTTCATTTTGAACCATGCATTTCAGAATGCTGATTCCTTTCTGAATTCGGGATGAAACTGTACCGATGGGTAAACCCAGCTGAATGGCGATTTCTTTTTGTTTGTATCCCTGAATGTATTTTTTAATGATAATTTCTTTGTACTTTATAGGTAGTTGGTTTAAAAGTTCAATTGAAGGAGAAACCTTTATTGATTCAACCCTTGGTATAGGGCAATTATCAATTGAACGAGAGTGATTTTCGTTAGTAACTGTTGTTCGTTTTATTTTTCTCAATACATCCAGAATATGATTTACTGAGACAATATATACCCAATCGTTTAATGATTTATCCTGATTGAACAAATGGAATTTGTTGTATATTTTGATAATGATTTCCTGTTCGATGTCCTGGAGAAGAAACCGGTCTTTTGAAAAAACATGTTTGTTGATTGCCTTCCTGATTACCGGTCTCACATAAATAATGACCTCATCCCAGTTTATTTTATCTTGGGAGCCTTTTACAGGATTCATTATTAAGTTACGAAATAAAAATTCGATTTGTTACTATCAATAAGCAATCATCATTATTCGTATGGTATATTTATGAACGATGATTTAATTCCAATTGAATTGCCTTCGGGATTTATTCAAAAGGCATTGGAAGGATGCAGTTCGGAAAAGGTTGCCGAAATATACCGCTACCGTATTTATAAGCTGGAACCGGTTGCTGACCGGTGGGGTCATTTTATCAAGTGCAAATATTTTTTTGTGATTTCTTCGGACTGTACGGAAAAGGCGGTTTTCTCAGTTGTTCGATTTAATGGGAAATACCATATCCAGAAAAAATTCCGTACTCAAAAAATGGATTCAGAAATGTTGTCTTATATTGTTCAGGCATTTTGTTCAACAGCCTTTAAAATAAAATTTCCTGTTGGTTAATTAAATTGAGGTTTGGTGTGTGACCGGTAAGCCAGGTTAAGGTGCGGGTTTTCCTATACTCTGCTTTTTTTTTCTTTGGGTTTATTAATCTTTCCTATGATTTACTTTACTGTAGTTTACTATAATACCCTTAACTGAGGTTAAGGTCCGGATAGGTTTATTTTTCTGTTTAGGTTCATTCTGCTTTTAGTTTATTCAAGTTTCAGTTTACTATGCTTTTCTTTATTACCCTTAACTGCGGTTAACTGTCGGTTTCGTTTACTAACTGAATATCAGGATTTTACTGTTTTTCATCACGCTTTTCCAAGCTCCTCAAATGGGAAAAGACATCATATTCTGTTCAATTGAACTTCGAAAGACGTTGATATAATATCATAAAATGATATTATAAATCATAATATGATAGATGATAAAATTATAATCAATTGATATACAAATAGGTGCCAATCTGGACACATTTTTGTCAATGGACTGGCATCACAACAAATTCTAATCTGATGTCAGAAATAATCAATAATCAACCGGAATACGCCAGACTGCTTCAATTTACTCAATGGAGGGAGAAGCGGAAAGTAATCCTGAACAGGGATGGACATAAATGCCTGAATTGCGGTTCTACGAAGTATTTGGATGTCCACCACCGGCAGTACCATTTCTGCGCCAAAACAGGCCAGAAACGATTACCCTGGCAATATGCGAACAAGTATCTGGTAACCCTGTGCCGGGAATGCCACGAAAGGGGGCATCAATTATTCACAATACCATCCTTCCCTATTAACTCACCTTCAAATGAAAAATTTTAACCTTTTAACCCATTCACTTATGAACTTCTTGAGAAAGCTCTTCGGCTTCGGAGCGAAAACTGAGCCCAGCAATTCTCAACTGGAAACTCAACCAGTTGAATCCAATTCTTCAACTGAATTCGCAAATGACCTGTTGAAAGGGTTGTTCGTGGATAATACACCTCCGCCGGTTGAACAACCGGAACAAGAGCAATTGAGTCCACTGCAGGAGTTCATGCAGGCTGATTTTTCTTCTACCGGGTTTAATGATGGTTATGCCATGCATACAACGGAGTTTCTGCAACAGAAACTTTCAATCATCCGGGCAAGTTTTCGTCAGATTATCGACCGGGCAATTGATGTTCGCAAGCAGGAGATTTTCCAACTGCGCAACCAAGAGATTGAGACCCGTGGCTTATCCGAAAGGCTGAGCGAACAACTTGACCTCCGTATTTCAGAGATTGAATCCAACATCAGTAAGTTGGAGGCTGAGAAGGCTTATTCGGCGGAAGATGAAGGACTGGTCATGAAAGCCATTCATCAATACCGGGAAGGCTACCTGCGTGGATGCAGGGAGTACCAGGAGGCGAAACTGTTCGCTCAAACAACAGGGATGTTTAACTGACATCCCTGTTAAAACATGATTCAACCAACAAAATTATTAACCTTTTAACCTCATTAACCATGCTCAAATTCTCCTCTAAAATCACCGGCGATGACTACAACATGTTAGTCAACGATACACCTACCAGTAAGAAAAAAGTGATGATGTTTGCTAACGCACTTTTTCTCCCTGTCATCTTATGGTTCCTCACCGGTTACGGTATGGCTACTCAGATTTTCCATATGTCAGCATTCAATGGAATTATTGCCGGCTCAATTGCAGGATTTGTTGTCTTCCTGATTGACCGTTCCATTATACTTGCTGATTGTTGTGGTACCATCAGTGTTATCAGATTGCTGCTGGGATTTTTTGTTGCAACAATCGGCTCTGTTATCATTGATGAGATTGTATTCAAAGAAGATATCGACCATCACCTTGCTCAAACTTTGGAAGTAAAAGTCGATGCAGAAAGGAAAAAAGTGGAATCGGATTTTGCAGCCAGAATAGTCGAAGCGCAACAGAAATCGGATGTTGCTTTCCAGGATTGGCAACGAGGGGTACAGGATGTTAAAGCTGAATCCGATGGTACATATGGAACCGGAAAGTATGGTAGTGGAAAAGTGACGGCCTTGAAAAGTTTATTAGCAGATAAACAGTATGCTGAATTCCAGAATCGCAATGCCGACATGGTAAAACTTCAACAGCTATCAGATTCCGAAAAGGATTCTTCTGAACAACTTGTCAGAGCTTCATTTGGAGAAGGAATGTTGTTAAACAGGATTAAGGCTACGTTTGAACTGGTGTTTTCAGACTGGGCTATGGGAATCATGTATTTCATTTTTACCGGACTATTGATGATGGTAGAATTTCTGGTGGTTTTACTAAAAATGAAGCACCCGGAATCAAACTATGACCGGAAGGTTAAAATGATTGAGAAGATTGGGGAAGCCCGGATGAAGAAGATTGCTGCTGCAGACCAGAGGTGGTATGATGGTGGACAGAGTTTACCTGGCACACAAAAACTTACTAATCATTTGAGAATCAATCCCCCAACCTTTCTAAATTAATTGATTATTTTATTTATCATTGTGTGTATCATGGGTGCCCGAATAAGAGATTTTGATTCTACATCACGATTGCTGATGGTTATTTGTAATGTTCCTACGTGGATTCTGCGCTCGCACTTTGGCGTTGAAAACCTGGAAGAACAGTTTCATTACATGCTTAAAGTTTTTCTTTTTTTTGAAAGAAAGGCTGTGTTCATCCATAAGAGAAAATCCATCGGGCACCCATTTTATGAAAATTGAAAAGGAATTATTAAACGAAATTCGGAAACGGTATCCCCAGGTGTTAAATGAAAAGCAACTGACGGGATTAATTAATCATGTTTTAGGAAAGCTTTACCCAAATGTAAAAAAGCCTATTAAGTTTGAGGCTAAAACTCTACGATTCCTTGCTTTTAAAAAGAACTCCCGCTATAAAACATTTCAAATTCCAAAGAAGAATGGTGATACAAGAGATATTTCTGCTCCTATAGCTTCGCTGAAATTATTACAGAAAGCCATTTCAGTTATTTTTACTGCTATTTTTAATCCTCACCATTGTGCTACCGGATTTGTTTATCAAAAAAGTATTGTCCATAATGCGAAGATTCATGTAGATAAAGCATTTGTTTACAATATTGATTTAAAGGAATTCTTTCCTTCAACAGATTTCCGTCGTGTCAAAACGGTTTTAGGGTTAAACCCATTCAATCTCTCCGGAGATAAAGAGCCGCTTGCATTTTTGATTGCAAACCTATGTTGTGAAAATGGGGTTCTACCGCAAGGGGCTCCTACATCACCAATATTAACGAATATTGTCTGCCAAAGGCTCGACCGAAAATTGTTTAAGCTTAGTAAAGAGAATGGATGTAGGTATTCGAGGTATGCTGATGATATAACATTTTCTTCGAACAAAGATATTTTCATTGATGACTTCATCGACAAAATTGAAAAAATAGTGAAGGATGAAAAGTATAATATCAATGAAACTAAAGTACGCCTACAATCGTGGAAAAATCGCCAGGAAGTAACCGGCTTAATTGTTAATAGGAAAGTGAACGTTAATCAAAGTTACATGGGTTATACCAGATTACTATTATATGTATGGGATAGCTTTGGGTTTGAATTCGCACAAAAGCGACTAAATTCAGATATTGATAAAACCAAGGTTTATCTGATAGATTCAACAAGAAAGTCCTTGACCAATGTTTTAAAGGGCCGGATTGATTTTATCAGTATGGTGAGAGGCAAGGATGATGTTATTGTAAAGCGAATGCTTGAGAAATACCAGAGCCTGGTAATGAAAACACCAGAATCCGTTTCAATTGATTTAAACTCGAATGTTGAAACCAAATCAATTCTTGAAATATTGAATATATGGGAATCTGAAGGGGTAGAAAATGCTATGTTAAAATATAAATTGTAATGGAATTGAACAGGCTGCGATTCTTAATGGATATTCAAGAGCAAATAGATATTCTTGAACGGACACTGGGTAAGGAGCATTCAGATGTAATTTCTGCTAAGGAGAAGTTCTACACTCTGGCAGGGAAGGAATTTGCTAATTCAGTTATAAGGTTGGTGCATGAACAGGCAGTGGAGCCGGTCATATTCAAGCAAGCTCAGGAATTTTATGGATGTTTAGGTATTTATAACCTATTGTCAACGGAAGTTCAAAGAAAATTGGTTAGTGATTTTGTTGAAATGGAACATCAAAAACGAAGGGATGATTTTGAGCGATTTTGTGTTTCCATATATCAGCAACTGGAGTGTGTTATAAATGCAATTTATGAAAACTCAACTTTATTTGATAAATTTAAATTAGATAGAAAGTTACAACTGATTACCAATACTTGGTATAATAAAATTACCCAGCAGCAGGATAAATCAAGGAAAGGGTTTTCTTTGGAGTCAACAATTCTAAGAATAAAATTTAAGCCAAGTAATAAATATTATACTGGAGCGGATTATGACAATTATTTCAAAGATGCCACGAAAAATGACATCAAGGAGATTCTTCAAAGATTCCGACTTCTGGTGTATTACTTATACTTTGACGAGGAAGTATTGTCTGAAGAACGATTTAAGGACATTCTGTTGACCTTTGAAGAGATTAAATTGATGAGAAACAAAACTCATAGGGGAGGTATGCAATATGATACTCAAAAACAAATAATTAATAGAGTGGAAAGTGCCCCATATTTATACTATTTAAAATTCCATGGGTTTTTAATGGATTTTATGAATCAGATTTCATTATCAAAAAATATTAAACGGTTGAATTCCGAATAATTTATATTTATTGTTTTTGAGCATCTAATAAAGTTATAGTGAAAGGTCAATTAATTTGCATTTGCATGTGTTGGGTCAAGTAATATTTCCGAAAACTTGTTTACCAATAGCGATTTTCTCACATTGTAGAATTGCTGAAAATTATCCAATTCTAAAGAAATGTTTTCAGGTATCATATGAAGCATTTTAAATGCTTGAGATGCTGAGCTGGTTTTGAAATTATCATTTAACCATGAGGATAATTCTGTTCCATTTTTTTGTTTGTTCAAATTGCCTTCCAATAGTTGAATATTACTCAGTTTGTTATAATTTTCAAGGAAGAATTTAATGTGTTCGGGAATTATACCCCTCTTCTTGAGCTTTACTTCACTAAAGAATTTTTTTGGATGGATGTGGTCCATATGAAACGTATGAACGAGGTTCAGTTCCGGATAAATTATTGCTAAAGCAGCAAACGAAAACTTGTTTCCATATTCCATTTCAACAAGAGTGTTTATATCATCTGAATTATATATTATACTCTTATTTGTGCCTCTATAAAATTCAATTATTGATTGGAGAGGGAATTCGCCATTGCCGTCATTGATAAGTTTTCTTAATTGTGGGTAAAGATTATCAGGTGTGCCACTAAAAACTCTTTTGAGTAATACTCTAAGAAGCCATTGTCGTATTTTTTGTCGTTCAAGCTCAAACTTGGTCTTGGTCAAAAAGGCCTCGTCATGATTATTCTTCATTAAATAGTATGCAATTGGAATGAGGGTGTTTGCGGATGTAAGGGTTGAACGATTAAATCCAAAATTTGATACCAATTTTACTGCGGTGTAAACAGATTGAGTAATATTATTCCACAGAGACTCAATCTTTAGCATATTGGTTTTAGTAAAATTGTCAACTTTAAATTTTACATCATTAAAATCCCCTAATACTAAGCAGGATTTTAAAACGAAATCTTTGTCAAAATCAAAACCTTGGCCTATACCATTTAATTCGTCAACAAAATCATGAATTTCTTGCCTGGCATCTTTTTCTTGCCATTGTGCAGTTGCTACAGACAATAATAAATCAGAATAACTCAATTTTGTTCCACCACTGTTAATTCTGATGAATATCTGTAACACTTTATCAAGTTTATCACTTCGCTCCAGGTAGAAATTAATTGTTCCTTTTTGATGAATAGCATTATACAGATTATTCATGGTATTCATAGAGAATCGAATCTGTTCATCTGTATATTTGGAGGAATCAGTCAATCCACTCGAAATTAAAAAGGTCATTACATCTGGATATTCCTTGATGTCGAAAATATTACTTACTTCATACCAATAAAAGCCGTCAGATTGATTTTTGATTTCCTCTTCAGTTAGGAACTTAAAATTGTATAACATTTCAACATCTTCGGCTTCCTTAATTAAGTTAATGTATAACTTTTTCTTGGGGAAAGCTTTATTGCTATCCCAGGAATAATATGGTAATTTTTCAGCATATGTGCCCTTCAAGGCTATGAAAAGTGAAGTTAAGCGTTGTTGTCCATCAAGAATTGCAATTACATCCTCGTCATTAGCTAAAGATGCCTTTGGGTTATGAGTCGCATCACGCTCATGGTAATGTTGAAGAAACTCATAAAATTGAAATTCATTAATTTTTAGTTTTTCAACATTCCAGAATAGAAAAGTGCTAATAGGATAGTCTCTAAGCAGAGAATCAAATAATTTTTCAATTTGATTTGCCTCCCATACAAATTCTCTTTGAATTGATGGAAGAACGTACTTCTTCTTTTGAATATTCTCAATCGCATCCTTAATTGTAATAGGTTTTTCGTAGGCCATAAGGTTTGTTTTTCAGCTTTTGATATGAAGATTTTGCGATGAAGGTATAATTTAATTTGTTTTTGTTTTTCATGAGTTTTAGGATGCCAATGAAAGCCAAGAGAATAACTAAGAATAAAATAAGGCTTTCAAAAAATCTGACATCATACTTCCTATCAATTAAAGGCAATTCGGAAATATCTTCCCAATAGAATACGGTTTGCAGTTGAGTCTTTTCCAAAACCATTTGTTTTATTTCATCAAAATTGGCCGTCAAGCTTTTGCTTAAATCAATTTCTAAGGATTTAATTTTGTTGTCAGAGAAAAATTTGGCCTTCTCTTTATCAACAGCATGAGACACAAAAATTTCGAAATATATAGGTTGACCTTCATAAAACGCAGTAACATCTGGTCGATATTTTTCTAATCTTTTTTCAGCAATTGCATTGGAATATGTAATGATACCATGGTTACGGATATTAATCCGATTATTTTCAACCAGTATTTGCTTACCTAACTCATGAAGGGCAGTTTCCTTTGCTCCTACGCAGTTGGTATTAACGTGGTGCCGGAAATGCCTCTTTCTTTTATTGCCTTGTATGGCTTCAAGCTTTTCATTGCATTGAATGCAAACACAATTACAAGATAGTCCATTACTGGCTTCATCAATGTGAATGAATCTGCTGGTTGAAGGATGAAAGGCAATCACAATTGGAATGACATTATTCATGGGTTGAACTTTTCTAAACCTAAAAATCACAATATTTAGGCGATAAATGTACTTCTTAGCCAAAAAATATAATAGTCCTTAATGAATGATAATTCAATTTAATTTGGGATTGGGATATGGTGAGATTAAGGCCATTTGTGGTAAAGCATTGAATATTAATATAATAGTGTTTTTAATCTATATAGGTAATTTAAAGGAGCAATGTATTCGGGTATTGATAGTTACATGGATATTTTATAATCTTATGACCAAGATTTTATTAACACCTGTAATCATTAAAATCTTTCATCAATCACCTAACCGAAAACCACATGAAAGGTATAACACTCGTTTTAACAATAGTTAATCTTTGCTTGCTTTTTTCAAATTCCTTTGCCCAATCTGTCTACAAATGCAATGGAACAAATGTAAATATCCGTGCTGCAAATTGCACGTCAGCAACATCTTTTGGACAAGTTAATGACCCTCATTCATTTGTGGTAATAAACACAACTGGTTCAAACTGTGGTTATACTTGGTACGAATTTGATATACCTAATGCACATGGACAAGCAGGATACCCTACAACGGCATTTGTGGCTACAAATTTCTTTGGGATTTCCAGTACACCAAATAATTATTTAATTGTTCAGCCAAGCGCAATCAATGGAGTATTAATCAAAAATTCTGCAAACGGGTCACAAACATGGATATATAATACTGGTTATGCTTACCAATGGGCTTCTTTTGAGCCAAATCAAAAGCTTGCAAGAACCACCTCTTCTCCACAAGTTATCAATGGGGACAATTGGTATGAAGTTTATTTGACACCAAATTGCTATACAAGTAGTGGAGGAACAACACAAAAATTGACCGGATGGGTAAGTGATGGTATGACCAGTGGTGGACCCTATTTAATTGCACCAGGTGGTTGTACTTCACCTATTGCAACAGTGAATAATAGTTCAGGCAATCCAAATGTAACTTTAACATGCATCACTTCCGGTGGGTCTGGTGGTAGTGTTCTTTACAAATGGTATAGTGGCACTTCATGTTCCGGAATTCCTATTGGAACGAACTCAACTTATCTCACAACTGTATCCGGAAACTATGCCTGCAAAGCATATATTTCAGGATTTGAATCAACTTGTTTTTCCTGTGACTATGGAATGGCAACCATAACATCTTCTTGTTCAAGCCCAACTTCAAATGTAAATGATAATACAGGGACTGGGTCAGTACTAATGACTTGCATCGCTACAGGAGGCTCAGGTGGAAGTTATGCGTATAAATGGTATGCAGGAACTTCTTGTACTGGAACGGCTCTTGGTGCAAATGCTTCATTCACGGCAACTGTGAGTGGCAATTATGCATGTAAAGTTTATATAAATGGGTTCGAGTCTACCTGTAATGATTGTGACTATGGATATGCGACGGTAAATACTCTGCCTCCATCTGTTAATGATATCACTTTTATCAATCAAGTTAGCAATATTCCTGCACTTGCTCAGCCATTAACACTTTATGCTGGTAGCCCATTTGCCACATCAAATCCAGTTAAAATCTGTGCCGATGGTTCTGCTGCGACCAGAATTCGAGTTTTTGCAACAGATATTTCAACAATTAACTTGAGATTACTTAATGAAAATGGTCAAATTCAAAACGACATTGAGAAATATGGATATTTCGATACACCTACAGTAATTGGAACAAATGAATTGGAATTCGTTTATCATCATCCGACATATATGGAGCTGAGTCAATTAAAAAGAGAATGCAGCTTACAAATAATATATAATGGCAATACACCAATATCTGGTATAAATTTCCCTATTCACATTTATAGGGCTCCATTGATGATGGTTCATGGATTGTGGGGGGATAGAGATGCATTTAAGGAGTTTGAAATGGAATTGCTTGTTACGAATTTATATCCTGGAAACGTATTCTCAAATGATGTAAACTACCAAACTAACTTTCTTACACTTCGATTAGATTATAAATCAACAAATGATGTCTATTTTAATCAAAACAGATTTGTAATAATAAATGGTAGAACAGACTTATTTTATAAAGCAAGACAAAATTATTTTTCCTGTGGTAAATTAGTAGTAATTGCTCATAGCATGGGAGGAGTACTTGCAAGATTATATTTGCAAAGCTCAAATTATAAAGGTGAAATTCAAAAACTTCTTACTGTCAATACACCTCATTATGGTTCTCAAATGGCAAATTACTTGAATTGGCCTGATGGAAACATAGGTTGGCCAGATAACGACCAAGTAAGAACGATGCTGTTTCTAACTGGAAGAAATCCTTATAAAGGGGCTATAGAAGATTTGAGAGTAAATAGTACTGCAATTTCAAATTTAAATATTCCTACTGCTATTCAGAACAAAGTGCCTTCAAATTTGATTTCAACTAATCAAGATGAGAATATATTGGAATCAAATGGAGGTTGCAGAGCTGTTATTTTTGCTGCAGCAAATGCATATTCAGTTCATGATATATTTAATGGCGAAGAGAATGACAACATCGTAGATGTTCATTCGCAAGAATCCAGCTTTCAAATTAGTAACACTGATTATAGCGACCAGTGCCACATGGGAGCTTCATCAAATCCAAGCATCTTGGGAGTATTAACGGATTTAATTAATAGTAGTCCAATTGATTTATCAAAGTTTACAATGGATGGATTTGAGCCAGGGCTAATTAATGAACCTCAACCTAATCCAGCAACCATTAATGTTTCATTGCCGATACAATATTCAATGCCATTACTCGATAGTGTAACTTTTCAATTTCCAAGCAATTATCAAAGTTTTAATGCTGGAGATACAATTGCAGTATCTGTACAAGGTCATGGAAATGTAAATAAAATTTTATTTGGTGCCGGAAATAATTTTATTGAACCGGAATTTCATGATTCTATCACTGCACATCTTACGTATAGTTATATAATTCCTCAAGAAGCTATTGGAATAGTCAACTTGGTTAGTTTGGGTGGTGATACATTGAATTATACCTGTTTGGATTCAATAAAAATTAATGTTAATACCAATGCTTATATTGATTCAATATTCGCCGAACCGAATGTGCTTGAACTAACTGTAGGACTCATTGCTAAATTAAATATCAAAGGAATATTTAGTGATGGGATTATTAGAGATATTTCATATGACCCAAATCTACAAATTTCATTGGACACTAATCTTGCGCAGCATTTAGGACAAGGCTTCATTATTGGAAAAAATCAAGGAGATTCTATTCTAAATCTGTCTTATAATGGTGTTACCGCATTTGTGCCGATTCACATCTATAGCGATACTTCAATATTTATAGCAGGAATTGGTGCCAATAATACTTCGATTTGTGCAAATGGTATAGTTGAATTTATTAATCAATCTACAGTAGCTTCAAATGTTATGTGGCAATTCCCAGGAGGTATACCTTCAACATCAACTTTGCCCAACCCATCAATTGTATATAATACTCCAGGAATATACGATGTCACATTAATTGCAACTTTTCCAGGTAAGATAGATACACTTACTATACCCAATTATATAACGGTAGTCGGTAATCCTGCATCATCAATAACCCCATTAAGTTCAACAACATTCTGTTCCGGAAATTCCGTGATTATTCAAACTGACACAGGTAGCACAAACACATACAGTTGGCTAAAAGATGGAATTGAAATTCAAGGTGCTTCATCTGATTCTTATACTGCCACTACTGGTGGAAATTATCAAGTAATTGTAACTAATAATTCAGGATGTAGTTCGACATCTTCATTTTTACCAGTTACAGTTCATTCTTTGCCACAAGCAGTCGCTACCCCTCTTAGCTCCACATATTTTTGTGCGGGAGGCTCAGTAGTACTTAATGCAAACACAGGGCTCGGATTGACATACCAATGGACAAAATACGGCAATGCAATAAACGGAGCCACAACTTCCAGTTATACAGCTTCTACAACTGGTAGTTACAAAGTGAGGGTCACTGATTCCAACGGATGCAGTAAAAACTCAGCCCCTGTACTTGTTACATCAATATCAGCTCCACCGGCCTCTATAACTCCGGCAGGTACTACAACAATTTGTGCTGGCAGCTCTTTAGCGCTAAACGCCAACGTGGGTACAGGGTATACTTATAAGTGGTATAGATACAGTAATGTGGTTGATTCCACATCGGGTTCAACATACCTGGCCACTTCAGCCGGTAAATACAGAGTTCTGGTTACAGACAGCAACGGCTGTTTTAGGAAATCACAACCTGTCGAGATATTCGTTGTACCCAAGCCCGCAGCAAGCATTACCGCTTCAGGAGCCACTACATTTTGTGCTGGAGGTAATGTCACGTTAAGTGCAAACCAGGGCTCAGGACTCACTTACCAATGGTATAAATACAGCAATCCGTTAAACGGTGCAACTGCTTCAACATACCAAGCAACAGCAACCGGAAACTATAAAGTGGAGGTCACAAATTCAAGTGGCTGTAAAAAGAAGTCGAATCCTATATTAGTTACAGTCTTGCCCTTGCCTACTGCCACAATCACACCAAGCGTGGACACAGGATTTTGTACTGGGGATTCAGTTTTATTATCTACGGGAACAGGAACTGGATATACATATCAATGGAAGAGGTATGGCAATAATATTTCTGGTGCCACAAACCAAACGTATTACGCTTCAATGGCTGGCGCTTATAAAGTCACTATTACTGGTCCAAACGGATGCACGAGAAATTCACCTACAATAATTGTTTCGGGGCCTCCTTCAGCAACTATCACTGTAAATGGTTCGTCAAGTATTTGTCCTCCCGATAGTGTAGAATTGGTAGCTCCAATAGGAAATGCATATTCGTATCAATGGAAGGAAAACAACATTGATATATTAGGTGAAACAGCTCAAAGTTTATGGGTAAAGGATTCCGGACAGTATTCTGTCACGGTTACTAATGGATTCAACTGTTCAAGAGTGTCAGTAGTAACAACAATAAGTCAATTATGCCCAGCAATATCTTTTCAACGACAAGTGAATAATGCCTTTGCTTTAACCGATGCATTCCAAAATGTTGACCAAGGATACACTATAACTGGGTTATACAATAATATATCAAATCAAACCGGAGATGCATTAATTATTAAAACAGATGCTCATGGTGTATCCCAAGGTAATGCACATAACTGGACGACTGGAACTATCTATTCCTGGAATATTTTACCGACAAACGGTGGCGGCACCTCCAGTGCTGGTCAATTAATATATAACGCTGGAATCAATAGCTATACTGGCGGTATATTGATGCATGCTAATTCGGCAGGAGTTATTGCAAATGGGTTTTTAATAAAGGACCCGAATTTTGTGAACCCCGCTTATCAGGCAACCTTTAACAAAGTAATAAATATGACCTCGAATGCGAACTTGGTTTGTGGCAAATTGTATTTCCCTGCAACATTTGAGTATAAAGCAATGGTTGCAAAGATTGGCTCATCAGGAAGTCTGGACTGGATAAACAATTTCGGAACTATTGATGGTTACAGCAGCTCTATTAGCGATATTATTCAATTCAATAACGAAATCGTAGCAATCGGAACGGTTGAGCAATATGATGCAGGCAATGGGTTTTATGATGGATTCTTATTTTTGAAATATGACACATTGGGAAATTTATTGGAAAATAAGGCCCATTTTAATATTTCAGACCAAATAGGAGGTGGTTCAATTGTCAAATCTATTGAAGGTGGGTATATGGTCATGGGGACTTACAATAACAAATTTGCGCTGATGAAGCTTGGAGCTAATGGTTCACTGACCTGGTCTAAGTGGATTAGTAATCCGATTTCAATAAGTAGTTCCTATGAAAGAGGCGAAATTGTTCAAGCAGACAATGGCGACTATGTGATTTCATTTAGCGGCAATGTTTCGGGTTATGGTTCTCAGATTTTGCTCATCAGAACTACAAGTACCGGAGTATTGATATGGTCAAAGGCATATGGTGATGTCCTCACTGATGAGCATGCATCATCTTTAACAAAATGCCAGGATGGAGGGTATTTTATTTCAGGTCATATACTTGATTCCGGAACGCAAACCGGCTACATTGTCAAAGTTGATTCAACAGGTAACAGTGGCTGCAACCAACTCAATATCTCCAGTACGTTAACCAATTTAAACTTACAAACAAACAATCCAGGGATTATTAGCAATGAGGGTGATTTGGCGAATTTTACATCCTTAAATTCCGGTACATTGACTTCTTCAGAGCTTGCTATCTGTATTAGTCCAAGGTTGGTAAACTCAGACTCCAATAACAATTTGGCAATTTATCCTAACCCTACATCCGGCAGTTTTACTTTGGAGTTACATGTTGAGAAGTCTTTCAATACTAATCTTGAGATTTATACCATTGAAGGGAAACTTGCCGGAGGCACACGGTCTCTACGCTTAACTCCGGAAGAAAGTACCTATTTGGTGGATGTTAAAAATTTGAATGATGGTATTTATTTGGGAGCATTACAAATCGGCGCAAAAAAGTACTATTTCAAATTTGTCGTAGCCCGTTAAATGCATTGTATGGGACATGTAATGTCATTTTGCTTCACCTTTTGCTTCACCTGCTCATTGGAAATGGACATAAAACGTGTCAAATCAATCAATTAGCCCTGACCCTCAGAAATCTGCTCGCGACCTCACCAATCCCTTCCGACGAAGTCGGAGGGGATTTTTGTTTTGAAGCGAGCCAGACGAGTCTGGGCGAGCGGAAAAACAAAAATCCCCTGACGCCGCGAAGCGGCGGCCAGGGATTGGAGAACGGCCCCCCCCCAACCAGATCACCGACACCGCGCAAGCGGGGGAGGTAATCTGGAATCAAGAGCGGAAAAACAAAAATCCCCTGACGCCGCGAAGCGGCGGAAAGGGAATTGTGAGCGGCCCCCCAACACCAGATCACCGACACCGCGCAAGCGGGGGAGGTAATCTGGAATCAAGAGCGGAAAAACAAAAATCCCCTGATGCTGCGAAGCGGCGGCAAGAGATTGGAGAACGGCCCCCCAACACCAGATCACCGATACCGCGCAAGCGGGGGAGGTAATCTGGAATCAAGAGCGGAAAAACAAAAAATCCCCTGACGCTGCGAAGCGGCGGAGGTAATCTGGAATCAAGAGCGGAAAAACAAAAATCCCCTGAAGCCGCGAAGCGGCGGAAAGGGATTGGAGAACGGCCCCCCAACACCAGATCACCGACACCGCGCAAGCGGGGGAGGTAATCTGGTGTCAACCTCACAAATCCCCGGCAGCAAATTGTAAGGGGATTTTTATAAAATGACTCTCGCAAACCGATCATCGGGGATACATTTTAATCTGTCGGACAATTACACTCTTCGGAGGATTCATTCAGAATAAATCCAGTATTAATTTTTCCATCTTCATTTAACAAACACAATTGTTTAGTCGGAGTAAATTTGTGGGTTAAGTCGATGAACGCGTTCTTGAATTTGAAAAAATCAACATCCTGCACTAGCGTATACATGGGTTATGATGTATACGACAGAAAAGTATTAAACACAAAACACTTCTCAAACCAAATTCCATTTCAGGTTTCTCCGGGAATTTATTTTATACGTTATTTCGAAAAGGATAAGGAAGCGCATACACAAAAAATTGTAGCCTCTTCTTACAGCACAAACTGATTTTGACATTTTTTAATTCTAAGTAAAATCAGTTGTCACTTTTCTGTTGACGAATTGTAACCGACATATTTTTTCATCAGAATTATTTGAACATCTTTTGAAACGGTGATGCTTTTAACCGATTCAAAAGTTGCATCATAGATGTTAGTCTGTTCCGGAAAGGGAAATGTATCTCCCAAAATGGGAAATCAGACTGTTGATACTTGCATTTAAAATTATGCAGGTCAGCTTGTTAATTCTGAAATAGGGCAGGGCATGGTTGTTGGGCTTCTAAATCAAGACAAAATCCTATAACCAATGAAAACCGCACTCCACAACTCAGTATTGATGCTGATGTGCTGCGTTTTGTCAGCGACTACTCATGCACAAACGCCGGTTGCCGGAATAACCGGTGGCGCATCCATCAACTATGTCCGTCTCGAAGGACTCTCTCAGGTTTCAACCGACCTAAGTTCTGTAAAAGGATTTGAAGGCGGTGCTTATCTCAGCTTTGATGGCCCGGGAATTTATGTAAGACCCATGGTATTGGCGAGTTTCCTGAGAGGTAACCTACAATCTGAAAATCAGGAAGCTCCGAATACGCAAACTGATTTTGAATTCACGACTCTTGAAGTTCCTGTTATTTGCGGACTAAATATTTTACCCGCAATTGCAATTGAGGGAGGACCTTCCTGGAATTACCTTATGAGTTACACTAAAAATGTTGGTGCTGTAAATGTGAATCTAAATAGAAACGCACTTGGATACCGGCTGGGTGTAAGAGTAAAATTTGTGCGGCTTGGCATATATGCGCACTACGGAGGAATTGTTGATTCGGGGAACAATGATAATTACTCACTGGAAAGACCATCACGTATTTTAATTGGCGCAACATGGGATTTGGGAGGTGGCAGATAAACACCCCTTTTGATAAATATATCTAATCTAAAATTAAACAACATGAAAAAACTAAAAATGACAGTAGTACTTGCTGCGCTCTTCTTTACGACAGCTTCTGTACAAGCACAAGATTATAAAACCGGCATTGGTTTACGCCTTGGAGGATATACTTCCGGCATTTCGGTTAAAAGTTTTTTAGGTTCTGTAAATGCAATTGAAGGAATTGCAGGTTTTGGTTATCACAGTTTTGTTGTAACCGGTTTATATGAACACCATATCCCGATCAAAGGTGCCGCAGGACTCTCTTTTTATCCTGGAGCCGGAATACACATGGGATTCTTTGCTTACAACGGCACTTACCGGGTTTATAAAAACCGGGGAGAACATATTTATGTAGTAGATGAGGGCACCTCAGCGGTTGTGCCGGGAATTGACGGCGTGTTAGGATTGGAATATAAATTTAACAATGCGCCTTTGTCTCTCGGACTTGACATCCATCCATTTATTGATGTTTATAGTGGAGCCTCAATGTATGTTGATGGAGCCCTAAGTTTTCGTTATGTGTTTTAAAGCAAAAAGTTTTGTGGCACATTTGAATTCCATTTGACAATATGCGATAAGTATTGGTAATGAAGGGGCTATTCTTTATTTTTGAAGAAACCCCTGCTGATGAAAAGTTTTTATTTGATTGTTTGTTGCCTCATACTTTCAGGCAAGGAGGCGGCTTCACAAAACCTGGTACCCAATCCGGGATTCGAAATCAACAACAGTTGTCCGACACAAATTAATCAGGTCGATAAAGCAGATGGGTGGAGTACATGGGCAACCACACCTGATTACTATCACAGTTGCGCCAATATTCCTAACCCTATGTTCGGCACCCCATTTAACAGCAGGGGATTTCAGGTGCCTCATTCCGGGCAGGCATATATTGGTCTGTTTACATTCGCCGATTTTGCAGCTAACTCACGTGAGTTTGTAGGGCGCGAACTCCAGCAGCCACTGGTGCCCGGTCAGCAATATTTTGTTTCGCTATGGGTTTGCAGTGTTGAACAATTGCTGGCAACCCATTCATCTGATAAACTGGGAGTGCGTTTTACTACTGCACCTCATAGTATGTTTAACCCCGACACCGCTCTCAACAACGGACACGTATTTACAACCGCGGTCATTTCCGATTCCGTTAACTGGACTCAAATATCCGGATCATTTATTGCCGACTCTGCATATACTCATATTGGTATTGGTAATTATTTTGACGACGCCAATACAACAGTTGTGTTGGGTGATCCCTCTTCTAATTATGCATACTATCTCATTGATGACATTTGTGTATCCACCGATCCGCAGGATTGCGGCGTTGAGACAGGCATAAATGAACTGGCAGTTATAAACAAATTGCACCTATATCCCAATCCGGCATCGAACCAAATCAAATTGTGGGGTTTTGTTATGGATGTAAATACACAAATCCAAATATCAGATCTCTCCGGCCGGATCGTTTTAAACAGTGCCGCTACTGACAATAATGCAGAAGTGAATATTTCAATGTTGAAGCCTGGAGCGTATACAGTTATGGTGAAAGGTCCAATATATCAGCAGTTCTCCAGATTTGTGAAAATTGGAAATTGACCGGCAAACCATAGCTCACAGTCCTCTTTTCAAATGCCGTTTGAGACTACCCCTATTGGAAGTTGAACCCTATGTGGCTGGAGCAGACTTCACATTCCATCTGACAATTGATAATCCTAGAAATCACAGAAAGGCATCACAAGCCTGATTTTTCACCCCTTCAGAAATAGGGTCGTACAGGAAAACCTGTAGTATTTTAAATGCAATTTCAATAAACTGTTCAGACTTTTGCTGTTGGCACAAGAGGAATCATGCCTATTACTATATGATTGAAAGTCAGCAACTTGCGAAAAGGTCAGATTATTTAAATCCAATATTTTACCACGAATAGATTGATTATTAATCATATAATAACCACGATTCATCAAAAAATATAGTGGATTTTTTGAAAAATTTGTTAACTTGCTTCCCCTTCAACAAAACCATTGAACACTTAGTCATCTCCGTAAAAGTGACCCCCTAATAGTTTCAAATTTCAATCCCCCCCAAAACCCCATGAAACAGTTTCAAAAGTTGAAACGGCTTTTGGCCGTAATGTCTGTTGTGCTATGCCTGCCGTTGACTGCAGTATTTGCTCAGACTCAAATGACCGATTACGTAGTTTTTGCAGGTAACGGTACTGTTCCCGGAGCTGTATCAACAGTTCCTGCTGCACCCGGTTATGCTGTTGATATCTCATCTTCCATTTCTATTCCTTCAGGAATGATTGGAAGTTATGTGCTGGTGACCTCTTCGGGTAATACCAGCATCGGAAGTTCTGTGCACAGCAGAGGCAGAATCCAATTTTCAAGCAGTCATACGATTGGCGGAAACCTTTCAGCCGCAAACATCGGCACTACCGGTAATGCAATTGATATAGCTTCAGGTGTATATGTTGGCGGAAATGTGGATGCCGCCGGAAATATCAGCATCAGCAGCGGAACCATTGTCGGAAATGTTACTCATTCTCCCGGCACAACGTATTCAGGTCCTACACCCGGAGGTACACTTTCTGTTGGTACTCCTAATCTCCCTGTGCTTCCATCGCTTCCAACACCTAATGTATTCCCTGCTATCGGATCTACTAATATCACAGGAACAACTACAATTACCCCCGGCTCCTATAACAATATGACGTTATCAGGAAACAAGACAATCACTTTCTCAGGACCCGGTGTTTATGTTTTTAATGCCATTACAAACACCGGTAACTCAAATACATTCAAATTTAATTTTCTGAATTCTGCCACAGGAACGTTTCGGATTTTTGTTTACGGGAATGTAGATCTTGGTAAATTCAGTTCTTCACTTATAAATGGCGGAAGTGCCGCCAGAATTTTTCTGGAAACACACGGAGCAGGACCTAACGCATTTTCAATATCAAACGGAAATGGCGGGGGTACACGCTGGAACGGAACAGTGTATGCCCCTTATTCTGCAATTTACATGGGTTCGGGTACCGGTACCACTGAAGTGTTCGGTGCCTTTTGGAGCGGAACACAAGTGATATTGAATAGCGGTGTAACAGTCAATTTTGTTCCTCCTATTTTATGTACCACGCCAAATGCTAATGCGGGTCCCGACAAAATTCTCAATTGCACAACAACCTCTTTACAACTGAGCGGTTCATCAACTACTCCCGGTGTTACTTACAGCTGGACAGGCCCCGGAATTGTTTCCGGCGGCAATACTGCAACACCTACTGTCAATGCAACAGGAACATATACTGTGACTGTTGATAATAATGGATGCACTGCAACCGATCAGGCGGTTGTTACCTCAAATACCACTCCTCCCGGCGCTAATGCAGGGCTCGATAAAACACTTACCTGCACAGCAACCAGTTTAATATTAGACGGCTCATCACCTACCGGAGGTGTTTCGTACAGCTGGAGCGGTCCGGGAATTGTCTCGGGAAACACATCCGCCACTCCAACAGTAAATGCCATTGGCACATATACACTTGTAGTTACCAATCCGGTTAACGGCTGTACTTCTACTGATCAGGCCGTTGTTAATCAGAACAACACTGTTCCCGGAGCAAATGCAGGACTTGATAAAACACTTACCTGCACAACAACCAGTTTAACATTAGACGGCTCATCATCTACCGGAGGCGTTTCATACAGCTGGAGCGGCCCCGGAATTGTTTCGGGAAATACCTCCGCTACTCCAACAGTCAATGCCATTGGCACCTATACGCTGGTTGTTACCAATCCGGTTAACGGCTGTACTTCTACCGATCAGGCTGTTGTAAATCAGAATAACACTGTTCCCGGAGCAAATGCGGGACTTGATAAAACACTTACCTGTACCACAACAAGCGTAACGTTGAACGGCTCATCATCTACCGGAGGCGTCTCCTATAGCTGGAGCGGTCCCGGAATTGTTTCAGGGAATACAAGTGCAACTCCAACTGTTAATGCTACCGGAACGTATACGTTGGTAGTTACCAATCCTGTTAACGGGTGTACCTCAACCGATCAGGCGGATGTAAGTTTAAATAATACAGCTCCAGGAGCAAATGCCGGGCTCGATAAGGCACTCACGTGTACAACAACAAGCTTAACGTTGGACGGTTCGTCATCTACAGGAGGCGTTTCCTATAGCTGGAGCGGTCCCGGAATTGATTCGGGAAATACCTCCGCTACTCCAACTGTAAATGCTGCAGGAACATATACTTTAATAGTAACCAATCCTGTTAACGGATGCACCTCAACCGATCAGGCAGATGTAAGTTTAAACAACACACCGCCTGATGCAAATGCCGGCTCGGACAAAACGCTCACCTGTACGCTGACTTCTTTATCACTCGATGGTTCATCTGTAACAAGCGGAGCTTCTTTTAGCTGGAGCGGTCCGGGAATTGTTTCGGGTAATACAAGTGCAACTCCAACAGTAAATGCTGCCGGCACATATACATTGGTCGTTACTGATCCGTCAAACGGCTGCACAGCAACTGACAATGCTTCCGTTGGTTCAAATATTACAGCTCCCGGAGCAGAAGCAGGTCCCGGGAACGCTTTAACATGCACTATTTTGCAGGTGCCGCTTTCCGGTTCTTCACCAACTTCAGGTGTTGATTTTGCCTGGACTACCTCAGGAGCCGGAAGTTTCGTATCAGGTGAAAATACCGCAACTCCTGTTGTAGATGGCATTGCGACTTATCAACTTACAGTAACAGACCCTTCAAACGGATGTACTTCAACCGATACAGTTGTAATTGAAGAGGGCCCCTGTATTCTTCCCTACTATACTCCCTGCGCAGGTGGTAAAGATTATGGTGTATTGGGTTGTGAACTGAGTTCGCTTTACCTGAATTATGTGGTGGGATCAGATACCATTAATGATGTTTATTTCTTTGCCGGCGATAGCGTTTACATCGAAATTATTACCAAAGAAGGTCAGACCCAAAACGTCTTCAACCTCGTTTATAACCAACCCGGTTATGGCCTCACCGACACCATTCCAAACGGACTCAACCCGCTGATCATTACCGGCAGATATCCGATAGCAAACCTGATTAACCTCGCATTACCACCGGCCGTCAGTATGATAAACTACGTTCGCCCTGTTTATCCGTCAATCATTAATAGCGGTGTTGCATTGACTCAGGGTGATAGCGCACAAGGAACAAATCTGGTGAGAGAAGGATTTAATGTTGATGGAACAGGTGTGAAAGTTTGTGTGCTTTCCGATAGCTATAATACAGTTTTAGGTAACCCGGCTGCAACCGACATTGTAAACGGCGATCTGCCAGGAGCAGGTAATCCTTACGGACACACCACTCCTGTTCAGGTTATCAAAGAATATCCCTATGGTGCACGCTCCGACGAAGGTCGTGCAATGATGCAGGTTGTACACGATGTGGCTCCCGGTGCAACACTTGGATTCAGAACCGGAACAATCAGTGAAGGTGACATGGCCCAGGGAATAATTCAGTGCGCACAAAATGGATGCAATGTAATTGCAGACGATATTACCTGGTTAACTTCTCCGTTTTTTCAGGACGGTGTCGTTGCCAAAGCAGTAGATTCTGTCTCATCCCTTGGAGTCTCCTATTTTGTCGCTGCCGGAAACTTCGATTCAAAGTCTTATCAGAGTGTTTATAATCCTATGGCTGCACCATTAGGTCTCGCAGGTACAGCACACGACTTTGGCGGAGGTGATAATTTGTTAAGTGTTACACTGCCACCAGGCAGTTACACCGTGGTGCTGCAATGGCAGGACTCCATTTATTCGCTGGGTCAGACTACAACAGGATCTCTTACCGATTATGATATTTACCTTACCAATAAATTCGGTACCCAGTATTTTGGCTTTAACAGGAATAACCTTGGAAGCGACCCGTTTGAAGTGCTTCCTTTCATAGTTCCCGGAACAGTCCCGGTTCAGGCGAACATTGTTGTGGTTCGTGCCGCCGGAACAATTAATTCAAACATTAAAATATTAGTATTCCGCGGTGAGCTTTCGTTCGATGAATACGCAACCGGTACCTCTACAATTGTAGGACAAGCCAATGCAAATAGTGCCATTACAGTTGGTGCTGTTAACTTTGATAATACACCGGCTTATGGCGGATCATTTAGTCCTCCAGCACAAAACTTTTCATCACGCGGTGGAACACCGGTAAATGGAGTTGTAAGATCTAAGCCGGATATCATTGCCCCCAATGGCGGTAATACAACAGTACAAATGGGTGGCCCTAATGTCGACGGCGACCTCTTCCCCAACTTCTTTGGCACATCGGCTGCAGCACCACATGCGGCAGGTGTTGGAGCATTGTTGAAGAGCGCAAAAATGAAATTTTATGGCGCTACAATGACTCCTTCAGAAGTTAAGTCGTTAATAAACAGCACAGCATTGGATCTTGGTGATCCCGGATTTGATTACACAACCGGAAATGGATACATACGGCCATTTGATGCAATGCTCACCTTTGCTGCACCAACCCCGCAAGCAAGTGCTCTGGTTTGGGATACCACTATTGTCCCAGGAACAATTGTACTCACTGCGGCTGTTGAGGGAAATTTCTTTACAACACAATCTGTAATCATCTTTAACGGCGATACACTTCCCACTAATTTTGTTTCTACAAATTCTATAAATGCACAATTCCCGACATTCTTCGGAAACTATCCGGTATATGTATATACTCCGCCTATTGTTCCATTTATTAACGATGGCGGGAATTCCGATACATTATACTTCTTCTCTCCGGTCAAGAAAAATGTTACAATAACAGCCGATAATAAAACGAAATTGTATGGGGAAGCACTGCCCGCATTCACATCAACCATTCTTGTTGACGGTGTGCCGCTCGCAAGTTCCGGTTATACCTATGCACAGCTGGGATTAACCCCGATTGTTTATACAACTCCCGCCACCAACCTGAGTAATGTCGGAATATATTTCATAAATCCTGCGGCAACCGTAGTTGATACCGGATACAATACATTCTTCAATTATGAATTCGTAAACGGACTGTTATCCATTAATCAGATGCCGCTGGTAATCACACCACACGACACTACTATTACGTATGGTGATGAAATTGACGGATTAAATCTGGGATACGATTACGACTATGTAACTTCCAATATTGCTCCGGGTGATCAGGCTACCTTCCTGAACAACCTGGTTGCCTTGCACAAAAACGCAATGTCAGATGCTGTAGCAATGGTCGACGATAAGATATTCGTCAATCAGCGTTCGGTTGTCAGTGCCGATCTGCTCAACCTCAGTTTCATGGTTAGTCAGCGTTCGGTTGTGAGCCAGCGTTCTGTTGTAAGTCAGCGTTCGGTGGTAAGCGGATTTACATATGATACCACTAAGATTATTGATATTGCTCCTCAGTCAATCTTCCAATATCAGATCGATTCGGCAAATTCAACCTTATATGGTGCCGGACCGCTTGCCAATCAGCGATCAGTAGTCAGTCAGCGTTCTGTAGTCAGTGGTACTGCAACCATCAACCAGCGCTCTGTAGTCAGCGGATCCCCAATTGTTAACAGTGCAACTACCGGCGATACAAGTTCGGCTGATATCGTAATCATTTTCGATGAGGGCGATTATACGGCACCAATAGGTGATACCATCGAAGTGTTCCACCCGATAACATTAATTACCGGATACACAGTTGGAACACACATAATGGCACCGGCCGCATTGCTGTCGAATAACTTCGAGATTACGTATAACCTGGGCAGCCTAACGGTATTACCGGCCACGCTTACTATCACCGCCGATAATAAATCGGCGCCTTATGGTACGGCACCATCCTTCACATATCATGGAGGAGGATATAAGTTTGCTGACAGCACAGCTACACTGTTTACCGGCACTCCTACTTATACGGTGTACAACAACCTGAATAATCCGGTGTCAATGATTTATCCTGCCGGCACCTATTCTATTCACCCGTCAGGATTTACCCTGGCTACTCCTTCAAACTATACATTACAGTTTGTAAATGGAACATTAAATGTTACTCCCGCACCTCTGACAGTTACAGCTGACTTGCAATACATAAGTAAAGGCGATCCGCAGCCGGCGTATACTTCTACAATAAGTGGTTTTGTTTCTGGAGGAGTCAATACAATTGTTTCTGGCCCTACCTATTCATTAAGCACTTCAAGTTGTTGTAATCAGGCAGGAGTATTTAATATCATACCTGCTAACCTCGTGCTCACGCAGCCGGCAAACTATTCAATTACCTATGTTAACGGTCAGTTGTATGTCAACCCGAAAGGTGGCGGAACCAAGAAAATCAAGGCCTTCCTGAATTGCGTGGACACTGTAACCAACCACCCGTCAGGATTTAATTACCTGGCAAGCTTCCATTGGGTAAACGACAACAATACTACTGTTTATGTGCCCCATGGTCCGAACAATGTGCTGAATTCAGATGGCGGCCCCACTGCATTCTCAGGTAATTCACCGGAAATATTCCCTCCCGGAGCAGGCGACTTCATTATTCCGTTTGACGGTCAGAAGCTTACGTGGACGATTATTTCTTACAACGGTAATCAGACCTCATCCGCTGCAAGTGATGCAAGTTCAACATCGGGCAAATGTGCTGCGCACTTAACCCGTGGTATCAACACACCGGTTGATGGATCAGAGCACCTGATCCTCTATCCTAATCCGACGCTGGGTGCTGTCAGAATTGATGCCGACTATGATTTGCCTTCAAACACTGTAGTTGAAGTGTATGATCTGCTTGGCAAGCATTATCAGGTTGAAAATGTTGTTTCTGACAACAGGACCATTGAACTCAATTTAGCTGATGTTAAAGCAGGCATCTACCTGGTTAAAGTCACAGCAGCCGGTTCTGCACATATTTTCAGAGTTGTGAAGTATTAACAAGGCAGAAATTCATCCTAAAAGAGGGGGCTTTACGGCTCCCTCTTTTTTTATTATTTTTAAGCCGGTAATGATTCGCAAAGCACACATCAATTCTATTTCAGGGGAATCCATCAAGGGAAAGAGGGGATTCAAATTATTTTTTGTGCTTTTCTCCGTTTTGATATCGGTTACCAGCTTTGCCTCCGATCAGTTAGACAGTTTGAAAAAAGTGCTGTCATCAACTCATGGTGATAGTTCCCGTGCGGATGTGCTCATTCAAATGAGTATTGAAACCATTGGTTCCGACCTCAAGGCTTCTGAAGAGTATGCAAACCAGGCCCTTAATGCCGCCTCAAGAACCAGGTATTATAAAGGTATGGCAGCTGCTTACCGCTACCTGGGCCTTTCGCAATATCAGCAGTCACAATATAAGGAAGCAGTAAGCAACTGGTTACTCGGAGTAGCCATGTATGATTCGGTAGGCGACAAGTCAAACATTGCACGGTTGTATTCCAATTTGGGTGCGGTTTATGAAAGTCAGAGCAGAGATGACAAGGCATTGGAGTACAACATTAAATCTCTGAAAATTGCTGAACAGATAAATGACTCTGTGAGGCAAATGGCTGCTCTCACCAACATTGGTGTTATTTATGGAAAGAACAGAGTACAGTTCGATAAAGCCCTTAGTTATGATGAGAGGGCAATTGACTATGCCCGTAAGCTGGGAGATGCGTATGTGGAAGGAACGGTTGCAACCAATATGGGCGAGATTTATTTCAAGCAGGGTAAGGATAGCCTTGCTAAAGTTGAATTTTTGTCTGCTGCAAAAGTATTCGGCGAAGGAGGAATAGAGGAAAGTATGCCTTATCCGTTGCAATATATTGGTAAGGTGTATGCGCGGGCTCAGGATTATGCTTCGGCCGAGTCGTATCAGAAAAAAGCGCTTGAAATTGCAGAACGGCTGGACCTTAAAAGAGATGTTGCCCTGGTACTCATTGGGCTGGCCGAAACCAGTCTGAAAAAAGGTGATTTTCAAACAGCACTGGAATATTATAAAAGAGCCAAAGACCTGAGTGTTGAAATTGGCGTAAAGGAAGAATTAAAAGATTCTTACAGGGGCTTATCTCAAACATATGTTGCTCTCAAAGATTTTAAGAATGCATATATCTATCAGAATTTACTCACCAGCTTAAAAGATACACTATACAATATCGAGTTCGACCAGAAAATGTCGGGACAGCTTTTTGACTATGAACTTGAAAAAAAGCAAAGTCAGATTTCACTGCTCAATAAGGATAAAGAAATCGCCGAACAGCTGGCGCAGCGTCAGCGGTTTGCAAAAAATGCATCACTTGCTGGACTGGGACTGGTAGTAATAATTCTATTTATCATTTTCCGAAATTACCTGGCAAAGGTGAAGATTAACAAAGTCCTCGATTCGCAAAAAGCCAAAATCGAAACACTGTTATTGAATATTCTTCCGGCATCAGTTGCAAAAGAACTGGAGCGAAACGGTCATGCACGTCCGCGGTTTTATGATAGTGTTTCCGTTTTGTTTACCGATTTTAAAGACTTTACAAAAATTGCGGATGGTATGACGCCGAGGGAAATTGTGGATGAATTGAATGATTTTTTCAGTGCTTTTGATGATATCATCGAGAAACATCATCTGGAAAAAATAAAGACCATTGGAGATGCTTATATGTGTGCAGGCGGAATTCCGGTTGAAGATACCGTTCACCCGGTAAATATTGTAAGGGCAGCCTTGGAAATCGTTAATTATATGTCCATGAAGAATGCCATACGGGAAAAGGAAGGGAAAAATCCATGGAATTTACGGGTTGGAATCCACACAGGCCCCATTGCTGCCGGAGTGGTAGGTAAGAGAAAGTATGCTTATGATATCTGGGGAAGCACCGTAAACATTGCAAGCAGAATGGAGAGCAACGGCTCACCCGGTAAGGTAAATATTTCAGCCGCTACATTTGAACTGGTAAAGGACAAATTTGAATGTCACTACCGTGGTAAAATCAGTGCTAAAAATGTTGGAGAAGTAGATATGTATTTTGTCGAAAGGGAAATTCTCCATGAAAACCCCGTTGCCGAAACTGTTGCCTGATTGGTTTCGGGAACAACTGCAGGTACTGCATTTTTCTATAACACTCAGTTGTTGCACCACTCTACAATTCTTCTTATCGCTTCAACAGTTTCCCCGCAATAAAATTCAATAAAATTTTCAGGCAGCGGTTCGTCAAGCGGAATAGTTTCCAGATTGGCCAGTGCTTTGGACCCGTCAAAATTTACAAGTGCAAGACGTGCCGTCAGCTCATGTTCGGGACGGTTAAAATGTTCGCCGGGTAATATAGCCACACCCGTTTGTTCCAACAACTGTTTGCACATTTCGCTTCCGCCTGTTATGCCTCTTGCTTCCATAACATCTCTGTAATGAGTAAAATCGGCGAAGAGATAAAAAGCGCCGTCAGGCATGTGAACCTTGATATTCCCGGCACGTAACATCTCTACACATTTTTCACAAAGGGCCTTCAGGATTTTTCTGACACGCCATAAGTACCGTTCCACGTTTATGCCACACTCAAATGCTCTGACAGCAGCATATTGAATGGGCGCCGAAACAGATGTGAATGTTTCACTAGCAACTGCAGCCATTGTTTCCATTAGCCTTGATAGCGATTCGGGGAAGCTGAATGTTCCGAGTCGCCAGCCACCGGCACCACACCATTTTGATAGTCCTGAACTAATGATGGTGCCTTCAGGATAGTAACGGGCTATCGATAAATGACGGCCTTCGAAATGAAGCATGCCATAAATTTCATCAGACAAAAATACTATGTTGTGTTTTTTGCCAACAGCAGCAAGATCCTTTAATTCCGTTTCATTATAGGTCATGCCATCGGGATTGGCAGGATAATTCAAAACAATGACTCGGGGCCGGTCCAGATCGTTTTGCGAATGAATTTTACGCTCCAGTAATTCTGCTGTTATTTTCCACTTTGTTTCATAGGTGGTTTTAATGACAGTTACCGGCCGTCCGATAATTTTTGCCTGCGGATGATACGATACCCATGATGGTGACGGGAGTATTATCTCTCCATAAAAGGAGAGCATTAACAAAAACATCAGCTCTTTCGATCCGGGCCCGATTAAAATATTGTTGGGATCAAAAAAGGAGAGATCCTTTTTTTCGTGAAATCCTGCAACCGCCTTTCTTAATTCAGGCAAACCTTTAACATCCAGATAGTCTTTACGATGTGCATTCAACTTTAACGCATCAACAACCTGGTTGGGTACAGGGAATGGCGACTGACCAAGACCCATGCGGAATATTTTCTGCCCCGACTTCTCCAGCAGCTTGGTGCGCTCATTTATCTCAAGCGTTGCCGACTTTCCAATTCCCCGTACATTAAGATTAATACTGAGTTGTAATTCGTGCTGATCGATGGCCATGGTTAGTTGATTAAAGCATAAGGATGGGCTAAATTAATTAATCTATTCCTGGCAATTAACGCCGCTTGTACCAAAACAGATGTTCTTGAATAGCTGAAATACTGTTATAATGGCAAACCGGGTCTCATTCTATCATCTGATATACAGTTCATTAAGCTGCCATGCGGCGCTAAAGTCAGGCGTAAATGTCTTGAAATCAGCATCAATATCAACTAACTTTGGTTTTTATTAAGATCATGCACATTCTTAATTGGGGTGCCGGCTCAGTTGCAAATCCACTCTGTTTGTATGGCAACGCGTAAAACAAAAATGCAGGAAGTTGATTTTAAAGACATTTCTGAGTTTTTACAGTTTTTGCCTAAAGGTGAAAGAGTAATTGTTGAAGCTTTACGGGAAGCATTGTTAAAATGGATTCCTGAAGTGAAAGAGAAGTTGTCATATAATGTTCCCTATTATTCGTGCCGGAAAAGAATTTGTTTTATATGGCCCGGATCAGTCAAATGGGGAGGTGTTGCAAATAAGGGGGTGCGGATGGGATTTACATCAGGCCATCTGCTAAATGATAAAATTCAATTTCTCGATAAAGGAAATAGAAAACAGGTTTATTGGAAGGATTTTTTTACATTGGAAGAAATTAACTTTGATTTGTTGAAGTCCTATGTTTTGGAGGCAGTTCAAATAGACAGACAAAATTAGCGGCTGATAATTTCGGCTCAAATAAATTTAAATGATTTGAATATGGATAGCAACTTCCTGCAATATGAACTCGTGAGATTCAGTAACTATTCACTTACACTGGCGCGGGTCATCTATGTTATTGTACTGGCACTGGCCGTAGTAGTTTTTTTGCAATTTATCAGAAAGGTTTTGTTTAAGTACTCGCGATTTTCTGAATCACAGCAAAACACTTTTTATACGATTATTAAGTATTTTATTATTGTAATTTTTATTTCATCAGCGTTAAAACTGCTTGGAATCGACATCAGCGTTTTAATTGCAGGTTCTGCGGCGTTGTTTGTCGGAATAGGCCTTGGATTGCAAAGTATTTTTAATGACTTCCTTTCGGGACTCATCTTATTAATTGACGGTTCAATAAAAGTGGGAAACGTAATTCAGGTCGGCGATAAAAGAGTAGAGGTGCTTGCAATCAGATTGCGAACTTCATTGGTGAAAACAAGAGAAGAGCACGAGATTATAATTCCTAACTCGTTTTTTACAAAAAACGAAATTATTAACTGGTCAACTCAACGAAATATCAATCGGCATTATGTCGAGTTAAAAGTGCTCGCATCTGATGTGGAGAAGGCTATTGATATGATGCAGCGAATTGCTTTAACACATCCTAAGGTTGCTAAAACGCCGGCACCCTACGCACGTATTGAACGGTTTTACGACCATGCCGTCGAACTAAGAATCCTTTTTTGGTCAGAGGAGGTTCTTGCAGTTGGACGCCTTCTCGGCGAAATCCGGCTAATGATATTAAAGTCGTTCAGAGAAAACGGAATAGAAAGTCCGGTGCCGGGTATCAGGGTTTCAGGTAGTACCAATCCCCCTCAGCATTGATCGGCCGGGATTCCTGTTTTGCGTTTTGTGAATTATATACCTTACGGTTTAACGCTATTGGTTAATCTGCAATTTGGCAGTGTAGACTTCTCCCCGGGAGGTCCTTGTCAAAATAGAATAATTACCGGCAACCAATGAAGACACATCAACTTGCTGTTCGCCTGGATTCAGCAATGTCTGTTGAACTATTCTTCCATTCATGTCGTAAATAATGCACTCAGCAGATGCTGCTGTAACCTTAACCTTGATAAAGCCGGTTGCAGGATTAGGATAAAAAGAGAAATTGCCGGCAGTTGACAGGTCGTCAAGCGAACTGCATACAACAAAAATAACATCTACTGAGTCTGAAACTGCACAACCATTTTGTGCGGTAACAGTAACACTATACGTAACAGTATCTGCCAGACCGCTGGTATTAAATGCCAGAAGAGTAGGTCCTGTAACACCATTGTTCCATAGATAGGTATTTCCGTTACCCGAATTAGGATTCAGCACAATGTTTTGAGTTGTACAAATGGTTGTATCGGGACCTAAATCGGCAACCGGGGCTAAGTCAGCTGTGGCATTAATGGTGTCGTTACCTGCAGGACAACCCTGGCCATACGGAAAGCTATTATATATGTATGCGCCGGTTATATTTGTTAATGGGTCAAATGTGCCCTGATATCCGCCTGATAATGGAGACGCTCCCGACCAGGTTCCTGTGGTATCATTTGTGTAAATCAGCTGTCCGAACAAGTTAACAGGAGTTGCGTTGGTGCAAATGGATGTTGATGTAGTACCCGTATACGGCTGTAAACATTTTTCAAATAAAAAGTCATCCATGCTTAAATCATTACCGCCTCCGCCGCCAACGTTAGTATACATGGTAAAAATCAGTGTATCGGATTGTGGAATTAAATCACCCGATTGGTATTGGATCCAGCTTGGTGCGTACGGAGCCAATAACTGAAGCTGGTCATTTAAAACAGTGCCGCTGTTGTCCGTTACCTTTATATGCATGTTGCATTGAGTGCCGCTGAAAGAAGTGGTTAGCCACGCCGAAGCTCTGTATCGCTGAAACGGGCAAACCACAAATTTTCTTTCAAAAACTTTGTCGCCTGCGCAGGTTCCCGTACCCCCCGTACAATTTATAAAATTGAGATATAAAGAGTAAGAGCCTCCGTGTACCGCAAATTGCTGGGGTGTATTATGAACAGTTGTCCCTGGAATCAGGTAAGGGCAAATGGTGGTATATTCAAAATCATCGGACACCTCTGTCTGCCAGTTACATTGACTAAATGCAGAGAAATGAACGGTAAAAAGAGCAACAAATAAAATAAAGAGCTTTTTAGTGGATGAAATAGGCATATAACTGAGGTTGGTTTTTTTGCAAAGGTATTTGAAATGGCGGCACATATGCAAGCCGACAGCCTCAGCAAAGATGAGGATGTTAAATGTCCCCTAAGTTTTAAGTGGCTGAATAATAGCAAGTTGCGATTATTAACACGTGTTAATATCCATGTTTTTTTCTCAAATCAGGCTTATTCCGTAACTTTGCCCGCTTCTCCCGATGTGTGGGTTGTTATGAAAATGGGTCGGTTTGAAAAATTTACGATCCCGTTTGTGGGGCTTGCCACCGGGCATCATCAGTTTGCGTTTGAAATTGATGATTCGTTCTTTGTATTATTCGAAAATACGGTTATTAATGAAGCCGAGGTACATGTCGATCTCGACCTTCATAAAACAAATGAATCGCTTACGCTTTTATTCCGTTTGCAAGGCAACGTAAAAGTGACATGCGACCGTTGTCTGGAACCATTTATGATGCCTGTAGATACCTTGCAGGGAGTTATTGTAAAATTTGGTGACGAACAGCAGGGTGATGATGATGAAGTGGTTGTTATTCCGCATGGATCACATGAAATCAATGTTGCACAGCACATTTATGATTTCATAAGCCTGCAGATTCCTTATCGTGTTGTACATCCTGATAAGGCGGACGGCACATCGGGATGTGATCCTGAATTTATTTCCAGAATGAACGACCTGGAAGTATCTGATGAAGAAAAACCTGAAGATCCCAGATGGGATGCATTGAAAAAAATTAAACTTAGAGACAATTAGTAATAGTTACAATTATGCCAAATCCAAAACACAAACATTCCAAGTCGCGCTCAGCAAAACGCAGAACGCACTATAAGGCTGTAGCACCAACAGTTGCCATTTGCGCAACAACCGGAGAGTCGCACCTGTTCCACCGCGCCTACTGGCACGAAGGAAAGATGTACTATAAAGGTAAAGTGGTAATGGAGCAAGCTGTCGCTTAATTGACAGGACAGAAACTTATCTGCAACAGATGAGAATCGGCATTGACATCATGGGAGGGGATTTCGCTCCCCTTGAAACCACGTTGGGTGCCATTCAGGCAAAGCGCGAACTGGGTTCCGGTTTCAGCCTTGTCCTTGTTGGCGATGAAGCACAAACACGTGCAATCATACGTCAGCATAATGGTAACGAAAACGATTTTGAATTTGTCGGAACCACCCAGGTGATCGGCATGGCCGAACATCCTACCAAAGCATTTTCACAAAAAACCGACAGCAGTATTGCTGTAGGATTCAGACTTCTCAAAGAAGGTCGCATTGACGCTTTTGCCAGCGCCGGTAATACCGGAGCTATGATGGTTGGCTCAATGCTCGCGGTTAAACCCATCCAGGGGATACTGCGCCCTGCAATTTCATCTATTCTGCCAAAAGAAGATGGAGGTGTCGGAATTATTCTTGACGTCGGAATCAATGCCGATTGCAAACCTGAAGTGCTGCAGCAGTTTGCAGTGCTCGGTTCTGTTTTTGCCGAAAACGTTTATCATATTTCCAACCCTAAAGTTGGATTGATGAACATTGGTGAAGAAGAAGAAAAAGGTAACCTTCTTACAAAAGAAACACATCAGCTGCTGAAACAAACACCACACATTCATTTTATCGGCAATGTTGAAGGGCGCGATTTGTTTAACAGCAGTGCTGATGTAATTGTATGTGATGGGTTTACCGGAAACGTAATCCTGAAAGAAGCTGAATCGTTTTATTCACTCATTAAAAAAAGAGGAATTCACGATGCTTATTTCGATCGTTTCGACTATGAAAATTACGGCGGCACTCCCGTGCTCGGAGTAAACGGTACCGTTGTTATTGCCCATGGAATTTCAAATGCCAAGGCAATTAAAAATATGATTCATCTCACCAAAGATGTGGTGGCCGCCGCACTTTCAGAAAAAATTGCGCTGGCACTTTCCGGACTTCCGGTTACAGAACAGGTGCAGAAATAAGATATGGAGAAAATTCGAGCTGCTATTACCGCCGTCAATGGTTGGGTCCCCGATTTCGTTCTCAGCAACAAAGAACTGGAGAAAATGGTAGACACAAACGACGAGTGGATTACTTCACGAACAGGAATCAAAGAACGGCGTATTCTGAAAGGTAAAGGTCTCGCTACTTCCGATCTGGGATATCAGGCCGTAGCCGGACTTCTTAAAAAAAGCGGTACTCAACCCGGAGAAATCGACATGATTCTTTGTGCTACCGCTACCCCCGACATGTTGTTTCCGGCTACAGCGAATATTATTGCCGATAAAGTTGGAATCAAAAATGCGTTTGGTTA
>DASUFP010000038.1:0-60824 GCA_036274495.1 Bacteroidia bacterium | reverse complement strand
GCCTGGATAACCGATGTAGCCGATAAAAAAGATTCAGCTACCGCCATCGGAGCATTCAGTGCTTTTCAAAGTCTCATGCTGCTGCTTGCATCGGCAATCGCCGGCACTGTCTGGTACCTGTTCGGACCTGAATATACATTTATGCTTTCTGCAGTGGCGGCAGTTGTGGCTTTTTTGATGATAGCCCGCGTAAAATCGAATCCGGTTTGAGTCTCGCATCCGCAAAACGGATCAGCTCATTTTTTGTCGTTTAATCAGATAGGGCAAAAGTACCTGTCGGTATCCCTCGTGAATGTCGGCTTCCACATAATCAATTTTATACTGGGCACATTTTAGCAGGAGAGCCTTATGATAATTATTCATTTGCTGCAGATAGGCTTCACGAACTTTGTTGGAATGTACTTTAACCGTTTCGCCCGATTCCACATCAATAAACTGGTAAGGCCTGTTTTCAAATTTGAATTCAAGTTCACGGCGTTTGTCAACAACATGAAAGAGTATCACTTCATGTTTATTGTATTTCAAATGCTGTAACGCGTTAAATAATTCTCCCGAATCCATTGAGGCATGATCCATCATATCGCTGAAAATTATTACCAGCGAACGTTTGTGTATCCGCTCCGCAATATCGTGCAGCGCTTTGGCGGCCTCGGTAGTGGTGCCTGTTCCGCCTCCCGGTTCACGCATGGCCTCTTCCAGTTTCATGAAGAGTAATTTGTGGTGCAGCGAACTGGATCGGGCAGGAGTGGAGGTGTTTACCTCATTGCTGAAAACACTTAATCCGACTGCGTCGCGCTGCATTTTTAACAAATTCATAATGGCGGCAGCACAGTGCACAGAAAAGGTAATCTTGTTCAGCTCTCCTTTTTCAAGCAGCTCTTTGGGAGGATAATGCATCGACGCCGAATTGTCGAGAATAATCTGACACCTCAGATTGGTCTCTTCCTCATAGCGCTTTACAAACAGCTTGTCGGTTTTGCCATATATTTTCCAGTCAATGTGTCGTGTAGGCTCACCTGTGTTATATAGCCGGTGTTCGGCAAACTCGACAGAGAATCCATGAAAAGGTGATTTATGTAATCCGGTAATAAACCCCTCTACAACCTGTCGTGCGAGAAGTTCCAGATTTGAAAACTGTTGTAATTCCTGCTGATTAATCACTTCTGTTTTTGTTCCTTTTAACGATGACTAAGGTACGGATATTTTGATGATTGAACCGATGGGCAGCTGACAGGGCACAGTGCTTATTTAATTCTTTCACATCCTTAAACAAAACAGCCCGTTTTAGTTTTATCTAAAACGGGCTGTTTATGAAATACTCTTTTTTATAACTGAGCGTCAATTTTACCGGCAAGTACCGATTTAGGAACGGCGCCAACCTGTTTGTCTACAATTTGTCCGCCTTTAAAGATGAGCAGGGTAGGGATGTTGCGGATGCCGTATTTCATTGAAATGCCCGGATTGCTGTCAACATCTACCTTTCCAATGACAGCCTTGCCGTCATAGTCTTTCGATAATTCTTCCACAATCGGACCTACCATGCGGCAGGGTCCGCACCATTCTGCCCAAAAATCAACCAGAACCGGTTTGTCGGAGTTGATCACCATTTGATCAAAGTTGTTGTCTGTTAGTTCTAATGCCATATTTGATTAAATAAATTATGAATAATGAATGTTAATGCTACGTTTTGAATCGATTTAATACGCGGCAATCTGCATATTTTATACCACTACACGATTTCTGCCATTCCGTCAGGTATTGATCTTAAACTGTATGCCATGCTTCAGCTCCAATTCCTCAAAAAGCTGACGGCTAAACCCAACCTTTGTCTTTTTGGAGGCCAGTTCGACCCGCTGTTCCTTGTCCTTAACAGCAAACTTCACCGGAAGTTTTCCGGGGTGACTTGATAATGTTTTCCGAAGGTCGGCCACCGAACTGCTGTTTATGGCGTTTAAGTCGAGGTTGAGGGTCAGGCTTTTTGAAAACTCATTTCCTACATCCTGTAAAAATCTGATATTTAGCACTTTAACCTCAAGATTCTGGTCGTCCCGAAAGCGGGGCTGCACCCTGGCTTTTACAAAAACAAAATATTCCTTTTCCATGAATCCTTTAAACTTGGCATAATCATCCGAAAAGAGAGCCAATTCAAATGAACCCGAATAGTCCTCCAGCACCATGGTTCCGAAGGGCTTGCCATTTCGGCTGATCCTGTGGTTTGCGGCAGTGACAATTCCGGCAAAGGTGATCTCCTTTCCCCTGATTTTTTCCGGTTCCGCTAACTGCGCTACATCGATGTTGCAGAAACAATCGAGTTCTACCTTAAATACATCCAGCGGATGACCGCTCAGGTAAAATCCTATCACCTCCTTTTCGTTACGCAGCTGTTCTATGTTTGTCCAAGGTTGCGACGGAGCAAATTTTGGAGCGGGTAAATCCACCTCACTTGCTTCACCGAACAGGGAAACCTGCTGACTGTTTTTTGAATCCTGTAAGTTACTGCCGTAACGCAATGCACGTTCCAGGTTGGTAAGCTGGTTGTCGCGTATATCTTTTTCGAACCATTGTGCACGATGTGAGTCTTTATCAAAATCAAAAGCGCCTGCCATCACAAGACTCTCCATGCATCGTTTGTTAACGTTTTTCAAATTGGTGCGACTTACAAGATCAAGTAAATTTTTATAAGGTCCGTTTTCTTCACGCTCATTGATAATAGCTTCTACGGCACCTTCGCCAACACCTTTTACCGCACCCAGTCCAAAACGTATTTGTCCCTGACTGTTTACACTAAAATTGTAAGACGATTCATTTACATCCGGACCCAGCACATGAATTCCCATGCGGCGGCATTCCTCCATGAAAAAGGTAATCTTATCAATGTTCGACAGGTTATGGGTAAGTACTGCCGACATATATTCGGCAGGGTAGTGCGCCTTGAGATAAGCGGTTTGGAACGCAACAAAGGCATAACAGGTAGAATGTGATTTGTTGAATGCGTAACTTGCAAATGCTTCCCAGTCGGTCCAGATCTTCTCACACACTTTCGGATCGTGTCCATTGGCCTTACAGCCTTCCATGAACTTCGATTTCATTTTGTCCAGGACATCTTTCTGCTTTTTGCCCATCGCTTTGCGCAGCGTATCGGCATCACCTTTTGTAAATCCTGCCAGTTTCTGCGAAAGCAGCATCACCTGTTCCTGGTAAACAGTAATACCATATGTTTCTTTGAGAATATCTTCCATTGCCACAAGGTCAAAGGAAACAGCCTCTCTGCCGTGTTTGCGTGCAATAAAATTGGGAATGTATTCCAAAGGACCCGGACGATACAAGGCATTCATTGCAATGAGATCCTCAAACTGATCGGGTTTGAGATCTTTCAGGTATTTCTGCATTCCCGCCGATTCAAACTGGAACGTACCGTTTGTTTCACCCCGCGTATACAACTCGAGCGTTTTAACATCGTCGAGGGGAATTTTATCGATATCAATTTTTACATTATGGTGTTCTTCTATCAGCTCCAGTGCGGTACGAATGATGGTGAGTGTTTTTAACCCGAGGAAATCCATCTTGATTACGCCTGCATCTTCAATTACCTTTCCCTCGTACTGCGTAATCAACAGGTCACTGTCTTTGGTAGTTGCAACAGGGATAAGTTCTGTAAGATCCTGTGGTGCAATAATGATTCCCGCAGCATGTATGCCTGTTCCTCTCACCGAGCCTTCAAGAATAAGGGCCTCCCGCAGTACATTTCCCTGCAGATCGTTACCCTTATGCACTTCACGTAATTTTTTCACTCCTTCCATTTCATCCGGCGAAAGCCCCTCCTTTTCGCGCAAACTTTTTTCGCCATCAATAGACGCATGTATCAGTCGGTCGAGTGATATGCCCGGTTTCTCCGGAACCAGCTTTGCAAGATAGTTTGACTCTGTAAGCGGAAGATCCATCACACGCGCCACATCCTTTATACTCATTTTGGCGGCCATGGATCCGTACGTAACAATTTGTGCAACCTGATTACGTCCATACTTTTTCACAACGTAATCGATTACTTTCTGTCGGCCCTCATCATCAAAATCCGTATCGATATCAGGCATCGATTTCCGGTCAGGATTAAGAAATCGCTCAAAAAGCAGGTTGTATTTGATGGGATCAATATTGGTAATGCCGATGCAATAGGCTACTGCCGAACCTGCGGCTGAACCTCTGCCGGGTCCCACAAATACTCCCATATCGCGGCCCGCTTTAATGAAATCGGCAACAATGAGGAAATAACCGGCAAATCCCATCGTACGTACCGTGTGCAGTTCGAAGTCGAGCCGCTCGGTAACTTCAGGCAACAGTTCACCGTAACGCTGACGTGCTCCCTCGTAGGCAAGATGTTTCAGGTAATCGTCCTGGGTTAAAAACCCTTCGGGGATAACGTAATTGGGAAGGAGAATATCTTTTTTCAGATTGAGGACCTCAACCTTGCCTACAATATCATTTGTGTTGTCGATGGCTTCAGGCAAATCTGAAAACACCCGCGACATTTCCTCCGGTGTCTTAAAATAAAACTGATCGTTATAAAAGGCAAAACGTTTTCCCTTTATGAGTGCATCGTCATCCGAAAATTCTTTTAAGGTAGGTGTGCTCTGTTTTTCGCCGGTATTAATACATAATAAAATGTCGTGTGCATTGGCATCCTGCTGATCTACATAATGCGAGTCGTTAGACGCAATAACTTTCACATTGTATTTGGCAGCCCATTTAACAAGCAGTTCATTTACCTTATTCTGTTCGGGAATATCGTGACGCTGCAGTTCAATGTAATAATCCTCGCCAAACAGGTCGAGCCACCATTTAAATTCTGCCTCACCTGCCGCTTCCCCGTCTCTGATAATTGTACGCGGAACCGAAGCACCCAGACAACAGGTGGTTGCTATGAGTCCTTTGTGGTATTGGAGAATCAGCTGTTTGTCGATCCGCGGATATTTACCATACATACCCTCCATGTAGCCGAGCGAACACAACTTTGTCAGGTTTTTATAACCTTCGGCATTTTTGGCCAGCATCAGCTGATGGTACCTCTTGTCCTTATCTTCCTTGGTAAATGTTTTTTTAGTCCGGTCTTCTACCACATAAAATTCGCAGCCCACTATCGGTTTCACTTTCAGGGAGCCATCATCGTTTTTATGTTTATACGCTTCGGCTACAAATTGAAAAACCCCAAACATATTACCGTGGTCGGTAATGGCAAGTCCGGGCATATTATTGGAGACTGCTTTTTTATAGAGCTTGCCGATGTCGGCAGCGCCGTCGAGAAGCGAAAATTGTGTATGTACGTGAAGATGAGAAAACTGAGGCATAAAGGCGGGGATAGTTCAGAAACAAAACGGCCCTCAGGCCGTTGCGTAAAGTTACCGAAAAATGGCCGCTCGCAGAGATGTGTTAATAAAAATTGAAAAATCCGTAAAGTGCCTTAAAAGACAGTCCACCCGGAACGCGATCCCGGGTGACTGTCGTTGGTCATTGAACTAAGCTTCTTGATCCTTTATTTAACCATAGGCGTACTGTTTGTAAATGTTCTTATGCAATGATAGCTCCTGCCGGGCGATGTGAATCCTTAGTGTGCAGGGTAGTTTTTCTTTTGTAAGGTTTAGATTCAAATAGGTGTATCTTGTTGCTTCCGAAATGCACCGGCCCAGTGTTTACAGGCCTTTCGGAGGATGGCCCCCTCACATGCCATAGTAAGATCGTTTCATAATGTGGTGACAGCCTTCATCAAAACGATTAAGTCAAGTGGTATTACATCCTTATGCTTACAACCGAAGATAAAATGTTGCCGCTAATTTTTAGTTTTGAACCATGAATTTCTGCACGCGGCTTTTTAATAAGATAACGCTCTTTACTGCCATCACCTGTTTGCCGCAGCTGGCACAGGCTTCTGTTCACTATACGCTCAGTTTCCCCGAACCCGAAGCGCATTATGCCACGGTAAGCATAACCCTGGATGAGCGCACAGGTGATTCCACCGACTTTAAACTGCCGGTGTGGATTCCAGGATCCTATATGGTACGCGAATTCTCCGGAAACATCGAAAGGTTTGCCGCTGCCGGCAATTTACAATGGAAAAAAGTTTCGAAGAACTGCTGGAGGGTGTACCATCCGGGTAGGTCGGCCATAACTGTTTCTTACTCGGTATATTGTTTTGAATTAAGTGTCAGAACAAGTTTTGTCGATCACGATCAGGGACTCATCAACGGGTCTTCTGTTTTTATGTATACCGATGACACCCGCGACCGGCAATGCAGTTTAACGGTTATTCCTTTAGTCTACTGGAAAAAAATTTCCACGGGTTTAGATGAGACGGATGGAAATCCTTTTAGAAGAATTGCCGAAAATTATGACCGGCTGGTGGATTGTCCGGTCTTGTTGGGAAACCATATTTCTTTTTTCTTTAACGTATCGGGAATACCGCATGAGGTTGCCATGATGGGTAAGGCTGACTTTGACAGCGTACGTATCAAAAAAGACCTTGCCGTTATTACAAAAGCCTGTATGGATGTTTTTGGCGGCAGCCCTTTAAAATCGTACACCTTTATTGTAATAAATGATCTTACCTCCGGTGGTGGTCTCGAACACGCAACCTCTTCGGTACTAAAAGTTGACCGCAATGCGTACTCAGCTGAACTCTCCTATAAAAGTTTTCTGAGCCTTGCCACCCATGAATATTTTCATTTGTGGTTGGTAAAACGCATAAAGGATGCGGCATTGGTCCGGCTTGACTATGATAAAGAAATGTACACCACTCAGTTGTGGCTGTATGAAGGATTTACCAGTTACTACGATGAATACCTGCTGCACAAAACCGGCATTTTTTCCAGGGAGGATTACCTGAAAATTATTGCTAAAAACATGAACGCATGTATAAATGATGCGGGTGAGCCTTATCAGTCACTGGCAGAAGCAAGTTTTGATGCATGGGTAAAATATTACCGTAAAAATGAAAATTCATCCAACAGCACTATTTCATATTATACAAAAGGAGGAATGCTTGCATTAATCCTCAATCTTGATTTGTTGCACCGTTCGGGCGGACAAAAATCTCTTGATGATTTCATGAAGTTTCTGTACAGCAAATATTTTCTGAGCGGCACTACCGGGATCAGCGACAAGCAACTTCAATCTGCATTTGAAACGGTCTGGGGAGTGCCGCTCGACACCCTGTTTGCAGATTATATTTACGGAACTGTGCCTGTTGATTACAAGCGCTATTTTAGCTATTGCGGCATTACATTAAATGAGCAGGATACTGCAGCAAATGGTTCGGGATATGCAGGGATCACTCTCAAAACAGATCAAAATGGTGTGTCTGTTGCAGGGGTAAGAAGGGGTTCTCCTGCCTGGAGAGATGGATTGTATGCCGGCGACCGCATCATCAAAGCTGATACGGCAGCGGCAGAGTCGGTTGCTGCCTGCCTTAAAACTAAAAAACCGGGTGATGAGGTCATTTTCAGAATCGAAAGGCGGGGGCTGATAACCGAGTTGATGGTAACATTGGGCGAAGATCCCTCCAGAAATTACGACTTCGGCTATGTAAAAAAGCCGGACGCGCTTCAGAAAAAAGTTTTACACGGTTGGTTGAATGAAAAATAATACATCAATCGTTTGCTACCGAAAATTTCCAGACTATGACCATGGCAACAGGTAAATACAAATGGCTTTTTACATGCATTATTCACTTGTTGGTATTCTCATGTGTATGCGGGCAGGATGTGAAATCACTAAATGAATCCAACCAATCGGTAACATGGTCGCAGGCTCTGGAGAGGTATAAGAATCTTGCGGCAAAGTACGATGAAGCTGAATTGTTTGAGGCGGGATTAACGGATTGCGGAAAGCCGTTGAATTTTTTTGTCATTTCAAAGAGTAAGGTTTTCGATCCAGTAACAGCAAGGCAAAAGGGCTATGCGGTAGTGCTGATAAACAATGGAATTCACGCCGGCGAACCCGATGGAATAGATGCGTGTATCAGGATATCAGAGAGTTACCTGAAAGGAAATCTGAGTTTACCTGAAAATGTAGTGATTGTCATTATTCCCGTTTTTAATATCGACGGCTCATTGAACAGGGGCTGTTGCAGCAGGGCCAATCAAAATGGTCCCGAACAGTATGGATTCAGAGGCAACAGCAGGAACCTCGATCTGAATCGGGATTTTATTAAATGTGATGCGGAAAACACCAGATCATTTATCAAGCTGTTTCGTGAATGGGATCCGGATGTTTTTATTGATACGCACGTAAGTGATGGCGCCGATTATCCGTATGTTATGACCCTGATTTCAACACAACATGACAAACTGGGCGGAGCTGCGGGTAAATACCTGTATGAAAAAATGACACCTGCTCTTTTCAAAAATATGGAAACGCTGAAGTCGCCAATGACCCCCTATGTGAATACGTTAAAGTACGACGACGACCCTTCGGAAGGTATTTATGCCTACAGCGAAAGCGCCAGATATACTACAGGATACGCTGCTTTATTTCAATCGTTTTCTTTTGTTACTGAAACACATATGCTGAAACCGTTTGCTGAACGGGTAAAATCGACTATCAGCTTTATCAGAAGTGCGGTTGAGTTTACTGCTCTCAATGCTGCTGAGATACAGCGTATCCGAAAGCAGACGCGTGCCGGTTTCAGAAATGCCGAAACAATGGGATTTAATTTTAAGGTCGATACGGCACAATTTGATACGATCAACTTTAGGGGCTACACCGCAGAAATCAGAAAAAGTCCGGTTACTTATTCCGATCAGTTGTACTATGATCGTAACAAGCCCTACACCAGACCCATCCGGTATTACAATCACTTTGTGGCGGATGATACGGTGCAAATTCCAAAACAATACATTGTACCTCAGGCCTGGAAGGAAGTGGTTGAGCGTTTAAAGCTGAATCAGGTTCAGATGAACAGAGTTGCCTCCGATACTATAGTTACGGTTTCGGCCTATGTGATTGATGATGTAAAAACCGTTACCGAGCCTTATGAGGGTCATTACCTCCATAAAGAGGTTAATTGCCACATTGAAAAAAGAGATGTACAGCTGTTTGCCGGCGATTACGTTGTTCCAACCGATCAGGATGCCGTACGGTATATTGTTGAAGCCCTGGAGCCTGCCTCAACGGAATCGTTTTTTGCATGGGGTTTTTTCGACAGTATTTTACAGCAGAAGGAATGGTTTTCGGCATATGTTTTTGATGACAAGGCAAGAGAAATTCTGGAAGGCAATAAGGAACTGAAAGAAGCTTTCGAGGCAAAGCGTGCAACCGACCCTGTTTTTGCTTCTGATGCCTTCGCTCAGTTGTATTTTATCTACAAGTCGTCACCCTATTTTGAAAAGAGTTTTCATGTCTATCCGGTTTACAGGATCATGCGATAATTTTTTCAGAGCAAAAGAAGGCCTTCGAAACCATCTGATATTCCTGATAGGTTCACAACAGTGTTGCAGGCAACAGTTTATCGGGGATGATCCCATGCCTGTTTGGTGATGTCCTGTTTGCCGCGGGCGTGCGGGTGGTGTTACTGTTTTCAAAGGGAGCAGCCCGGCACCAGCATGAACCTCAAATAATTGAATATCAAACATTTGTAATAAATTAAGAAGCAGACCTCTCAGGTGCCTTTCGAAATTATAAGGAAACGTTTCATTTTAACAGAAAAAAGTGCCATCTTTGCGCCCCCAAAAGTTGGAGACTTCTGGGGTATTAAAACAACAACTAACAAAACCAAAAAATGCCAGCTAAAATCAGGTTACAAAGGTTTGGTAAGAAAGGTTATGCCTATTACCACATTGTGGTGGCGGATGCACGTGCTCCAAGGGATGGTAAATACATTGAGAAAATCGGATCGTACAATCCGAACACCAACCCGGCCACTATTGACATCGACAGAGACAAAGCTCTCGGATGGTTAAAAAACGGTGCTCAGCCCACCGACACGCTTCGTGCGATTCTGGGCTATAAAGGAGTCCTTTACAAACACCACCTTGAAAAAGGGGTAACCAAAGGAGCTCTTACCCAGGAACAGGCCGATGCTAAATTTGCAGAGTGGGAAGCCGGAAAATTATCGCGTATCAGCGGTAAAGCCGGAAACCTCGAGCAGGCCAGGCGCGATGAAATGAAGCACCGTCTTGCTGAAGAAGGCAAAGTACGTGAAGCACGTGCTAAAGCACTTCAGGAAAAGATGAGCGCTCTTGCTGCTGAAGCCGCTGCCGAAGCTGCTGCTCCCATTACAGAAGAAGGCCAGGCGCCTGCTGCTGAAAATGAAGCGCCTGCAGCCGAAGGTGAAACGCCTGCTGCTGAGTAAGCCGGAATTAATTTCCTTAGTCTGATCATACTATTTCCCTGACTCATAGCATGGGACACGACGGTTATTACCTGTTCGGATCCATCACGAGAACACATGGCGTGAAAGGAGGGGTAGTTGTACGTTTGGATGTGGATGATCCGGTTCGCTACAAAAAAATCAAACAGCTTTTTGTTGAAACAGGCGACGTACTGAAACAGTATCGGGTCACCTCCGCATCCGTTTCCGGTGACCAGGCTATATTCATCCTCGACGGAATAGCCGATATGGACGTTGCGGCTACACTTAAAAATCATCCGGTTTATCTTCCGTTAAATGAACTGCCCGTTCTGTCGGGCAAAAAGCTCTATTTGCACGAAGCCATAGGAATGCAGGTCATCGATACCGAAAAAGGTGCATTAGGCATTATCGATCAGGTGTTTGATCTCCCCGAACAACCGGTTGCACGGGTGCTTTGTAATGGAAAAGAAGTATTGTTTCCGCTTATTGAATCATTTATTGTAAAAGTAGACAGGGCCGCCGGCGAATTACATGTAGCATTACCCGATGGCCTCGTCGATATCTATCTTAACATTCCATAAAGTTTTGCTTATGGATTGAGGCCGTTTCCTGCCAAGCAGGGTTTTCTTATATTTGTATAGATAACCCTTTTTTATGCCGCATGCAGAGTTCCGATTCAAACAATTTATAGTCCGCCAGGATAAATGTGCGATGAAAGTTGGCACCGATGGCGTTTTGCTGGGTGCATGGGCGGCGTGTAATAATTGTAAACGGGTATTGGATATTGGTACCGGAACAGGACTCATTGCATTGATGATGGCACAAAAATGCCCCAATGCTGAAATTTTTGCCATCGACATTGACAGCGTTGCCTACCGGCAGGCCAATGAAAATTTCGGTTTTTCTCCATGGTCTTCACGCCTTCATGCCCTGCATGAATCGTTACAGCAGTTTGCTCTGTTGTCCGGAGAAAAATTTGATTTAATCATTAGCAACCCTCCATTCTTTATGGATGCACACCCGGCATCTAATGAAGCCCGCAACGTTGCTCGCCACATGGACGAGAGCTTAAGTATTATTGAGTTGTGCGAAGGAGTAAAAAAATTACTGAGCCCCGACGGAAAGTTTTGTGTAATTTTTCCTTACCGGGAAGGCATGCGGTTTCTCGAATACGCTTCAGCAAATAATTTATTTATTGAACGGATTACAAAAGTTAAAACCAAAGTTGAAAAACAGGAAAAGAGACTGCTGATGGAGTTTGGACTTACGCATAAACAAACGGTGGAGGAGGAACTTGTAATTCAGGAAGAGGACCTGAGTTTTACACAGCAATATATTGACCTTACGGCAGATTTTTATCTGGCATTGGGAAACAGGTAAAATACTTTTTACAGCTGAGTTACCTTTTCGGTGAAATTTATTCCGCATGCTTCCAGTTCCCGAAGAATCACCTCATATATATCTTTCTGAACAGGAATCATGACACCGGTACTCTTTATGGTTCCGTTCAATACGTTTTTTGCAACAATTGCCAGTGGTAATCCAACTGTTTTTGCCATGGCAGTATGTACCGCATTATCACCCTTTACCACAAGTGTTGATATCAACTCTTCTTTTTGAGCACCCCGGACGTAAGTAAACTGGTGTTGCATAATCACCAGATCCTTGTCACCGGGCCGTAGAGCCCATTTTTTTTCGAGCAAGTGCTGCAGAATTTTTGCCGGCGATGCATTTGGGATACCTGTAGGAGTGTCTTCCAGAATGCCCGTCCATTTTACGAGCTCAATAGCAGGATCCGATACCTCAAGTCCGCAAAATGCAGCCAGGTCACTGATTATGTCACCTGTTGAATGGGTCGAAGGTAAAAATGCCCTTATCATTTGTCCGTATGTCAGCCTTTCAGCGTTTTCAATCACAAATGAATCATCGGTTACACCCAGCTTGACAAAAATATCCCATGCTTTACAATAACCTGCCTGGCGTAATGTTCCGCGTAATAAGGTGGGTATCTCTTCTATCCCATAAAAATGCCGGTAAGCCAGTGAGTCACGGTTGGCATAACCGTCAAATGTCCCATACCCCGAAACCGTTATGTGCTCGATATCTCTGAAAATCCTTCTGTAGGGAATGTATTTGTAAACCCCGTTATCAATATAACGGGCGGTGCCTTGCCCTGCAAGTATTACATTTCTGGGATTCCATGATATTTTATATCCCCATGGGTTGTCGTTTGATTCGGGGGCAACAAGTCCTCCGGTAAACGACTTGAAGGCCTCCAGCCGGCAGCCTTCCGATTTTAAACGGGAAATGATTTCAACTGCCGACATATGATCGATTCCGGGATCCAGTCCGCACTCATTTAACATCAGAATACCCGCTTTTTTAGCATCGGCGTCAAGTGCCGCCATCTCCGGCGTAAGGTAGGATGCTGTGAGAAAATGTATTTTGTGTTTCAGGCAATCTGAAGCAGCCAGCTGATGCAGGTGAGGAGGCAGCAGTGAGATTACCAAAGAGGCATTCTCAATTTCATATTCCCGCTGTGCCGTGTCGTTAATATCAAACTTAATTGCCGAACCCGAAGGGTGACTCAAGGTCCGTGAAGCCGCAAATTCCTGTGAGGAATCAGCCACGGTAACCTTCCAATCCCCTGCAGCAGCATGGTCCAGCAAATAGGTGATAAGGGCTGAGGACGACCTGCCGGCCCCCAAAACAAGAATGTTCTTCATAACTGCGTTTAGAAGGGCGAAAATACCAATATTTAGGAACCTCCGGCTAATTAACCACCTGCCATAACACCCCCTCTTGACTGATAGCTGTTTTTCGGTTTTATTTGCATATTGGTACAATTGTTGTCATTCAACCGCAAAAAAAAATAAAAATGAAAGTGATATTCAGGGCTGTCATATCAGCCTTTTTGGTTACAGGTTCATTCATTGGTTTCGCCCAAACTTCCAACGCCATCCTCTTTACCGAAAATGGTGAAAGGTTTACTGTTATCCTCAACGGCTTGCGCCAAAATGAAAACCCCGAAACAAATGTAAAGGTGGTTGGATTGAACGCAGAATTTTATAAACTAAAAATCATTTTTGCCGATGCATCGTTAGGGGAAAAGAACTTTAACATGGCCATCCAGTCAGGGACCGAAAGTACTTATGTGATAAAAAAGAACAACAAAAACGAGTATGTGCTCCGGCCTGTAAGTATGATCAATCTCGCTCAGGCACCATCACCCGATCCTGTTACAAACACCCCGCCTCCTGCAACCGGTATTACAACCGCCCCCGCAACCTATACGCAACAAACTACTACTACCACTACAACTACCACCGGTGCGCCTGCCGGTGCGAGTGTTTCGATGGGAGTAAATGTTAATGACAATGGATTTAACATGAATGTTTCCGGTTTCGATGATGGAAATGCGGTAACTACTACCCAGCAAACCACTACTGTAACTACTGCTACAAGCACTGTGGCTCAGTCACCACCTCCGGCGCAAATGTATCAGGACCCGCCTCCGCCACCACCTGCATACCTTCCGGGATACAACGGACCGGTCGGGTGCAGTCAACCAATGTTGCCGGGCGATTTTGAGGCTATGAAAAACTCAATAAGCTCCAAAACATTTGAGGAATCCAAAATGACAATTGCCAAACAGATCATCAATGCCAATTGCCTCCTGTCAAGTCAGGTGAAAGAGGTTATGCTCCTGTTTACCTATGAGGATTCGCGACTTGATTTTGCCAAATATGCCTATGGAAAAACTTACGACATCGGAAACTACTATAAAGTAAATGATGCATTCACATTTGAGTCATCCATTGATGATCTCAATGATTACATCAGTTCCTACCGGAGGTGATATAAATAACTTAATTTTGAAGCGGAATTTCATCTGAAGTTCCGCTTTTTTATTTTCTAAAATCAGGGAAATGAATACAACAAACATTAAATTAATGCGGATTGCCGCCGTATCAGGTGCTGTAAGTGTTTTGCTTGGAGCTTTCGGAGCCCATACGTTAAAAGAACATCTTCCGGCTGAAGCACTGCAGGTTTTTGAAACCGGAGTACGCTATCAGTTTATCCACACCATTGCATTGTTGCTTTGTGGTGTATTGTCGGACCGGTTTTTAACACTCAGAGCCGGAAAGTTCTTTGTGGCGGGTATTGTATTGTTTTCCGGTTCGCTTTATCTGTTGGCCCTTCGATCGCAGCTGGGTATTGATAGCTGGACCTGGCTCGGACCGCTAACTCCTTTAGGAGGCATCATGTTTATTTTAGGATGGATAAGTCTCTTTGTTGCCCTAAAACCAAAACCCGAAAACGGTAAACATATACTTTGATAAATAAATCTCCCGGAATGAGTTTGTACGAAAACTATTGTGAGGCAATGCGGAAAATTGCCGATGTAAATTATGCCTCAGCACTCCTGCAGTGGGATCAGGAAGTAAATATGCCCGAAGCAGGGGCGGCAGCGCGTTCCCGTCAGCTGGCAACGCTTTCGGGTATGGCCCATGAACTTTCGGTGGCCGATGACCTGGGGCAATGGCTTGTAACATTAAATGAGGATCAGCAATTGACAGACCCCGAAAAGCGCAACGTAAAAGAATCGCTCAGAAACTACAACGACCGCAAAAAATATTCGACTGAATTTGTAGTCGAAATGAGTAAAACTATTTCGGCTGCATTCCAGGCATGGCAACAGGCACGAAAAGAAAATAATTTTAAATTGTTTGCGCCTCACCTGACGCATCTGGTTGCATTGAAACAGCAGGAATGTGAATTGCTGGGCTACAGTGAACACCCGTATGATGCGATGCTGAATCAGTATGAACCCGGACTCACCTCGGCGGCTGTCGATAAGCTGTTTGTTGAAGTGCGCGCAAACCTGGTACCGTTTGTAAAAGAACTATTTTCAAAACCTGTTCCTGACGATGCATTTACACGTCAGCATTTCGACCGGCAGCAGCAATGGGATTTCGGTATCGGATTACTCAAGGCTATGGGATACGATTTTAAAGCGGGCCGCCAGGATATTTCCGCTCATCCTTTCACTACCAATTTCTGCAGTACCGATGTTCGGGTTACAACCCGCATCAATGAAAATGATTTGAAGGAGATGATCTGGAGTTGTATTCACGAAGGAGGTCACGCACTCTATGAACAGGGATTGCCTGAAGCAGGTTACGGTTTGCCTTCGGGTGAATATTTGTCACTTGGTATTCATGAATCGCAATCGCGGTTGTGGGAAAACAATATCGGACGGTCGCTCCCGTATTGGAAAGTACATTATCCCGATCTGCAGAAACGGTTTCCGAAACAGTTAGGTGAAGTGTCATTGAACGAAATGTATCGTTCCATGAACAAAGTGGAGCCCTCATTAATCCGCACAAATGCCGATGAGCTTACCTATCATTTTCACATCATGATTCGTTTTGAAATTGAAAAAGGATTGATGGAAAAATCGATTTCGGTAAATGAACTTCCGGAATACTGGAACGCACGGTACAAGGAATATCTTGGGATTACTGTGCCTTCAGATGCAAATGGAGTATTACAGGATGTGCATTGGTCGCATGGCAGTTTCGGTTATTTTCCTACCTATTCACTGGGAAGTTTTTATGCCGCGCAGTTTATGCACCAGGCAGTAAAGGAAATACCTAAATTCTGGGAGCAGGTTGAAAGAGGCGACACTACAGCCTTGCTCCAGTGGCTCAGAGAAAAAATCCATAAACACGGCCGGCTGTACACCGCGGCAGAATTATGCACGAGGGTTACCGGCAGTGCACTCTCATTCAGTTATTTTATGGATTACGCCAGGTCCAAATACGGCGAGCTGTATCAATTAAAAGCGGAATGATAATTGTGTAAACGGTGCCGGCGTTTTCTTGCTGTCCCGAAAACTGTACATTAGTGGCTTCAACCAAACGCGTTACTGTTCACTGAACCATTTTATTTTACTGCTACTTTCAAGATATGAATTCTAAAAAGACATTTCTTCTTCTCGCAATCGCAGGCTTTATCACTTTCGTGGGATGCAAGCCTGGTAATCAGGCCTCTACCAACACTGAGGCGAATCATTCAAAAAAATCTAAAGCAACTCAATCGGTGGAAACTACCAGTCCGGCCACTCCCGGAACTTCGCGGCTAATTGTCTCTTTTATCTCTATTGGTGAAGGTGCCGACTTCAGTGCCAAGGACTCGATGGATGCCTATGTTGCTGCTTATCAGACTGAAAATAAGAAACAACTCACCTTCGAATCGATTCCCTGGGGAAGAGAAGGAGAGTTCGACTACTGCTTTACCCTAAAGGAACTCAGTGCTAAAGAACAGGTTAAGTTTATTGAGGGACTGCGAGCGCGCCTTAAATTTTCTGAGTTGGTTCAAATATCTGAGAATCAACCTTGTAAACAAAGAAGATAACCTTTTTCAGTACTTTGAGCGGCATCAAAAAATCCCTACCTTTGCAGGGTTAAATCTGCTATAACAAACATGAACGAATATGGATTGAAAGCTCCGGGCGCCAGTATTGCTGACCTCGGACTTGGAAACGTTGGTGTTGCCTATTGGAACCTGACACCCGCCGAACTGGTCGAAGAAACCATCATCCGGGGAGAAGGGGAACTTACTGATAATGGAGCACTTGCTGTTGACACAGGAGAGTTTACCGGAAGGTCACCGAAGGACAAATTTATTGTCTGTGATGCCGAAACAGAGAAATCAGTTTGGTGGGGTGATATCAACATCAAATTTGATCCTGAAAAATTCGACCGTTTGTATCAGCGGGTCACCGCCTATTTAACAGGTCGCGAGGTCTATGTGCGCGATTGCTATGCCTGTGCCGATCCCGACCACCGCTTAAATGTTAGGGTTGTCACCGAAACACCCTGGCAGAACCTGTTTGCAAATAACCTGTTTCTTCGTCCTTCGCGTGAGGAGCTGATGAATATTAAAACCGAATGGACCGTTCTCTCTGCTCCCGGTTTTAAAGCAGTACCTGCCATTGATGGCACACGTCAGCATAATTTTGCCGTTATCAATTTCACAAAAAAAATTATTCTTATCGGCGGCACCGGTTACACAGGTGAAATCAAAAAAGGAATATTTTCCGTATTGAATTATGTGCTTCCTCATCACCAGAATGTATTGTCGATGCATTGTTCGGCTAACGAAGGCAAAAATGGTGATGTAGCTATTTTCTTTGGCCTCAGTGGTACCGGTAAAACAACACTCAGCGCCGATCCGCAGCGTGCCCTTATCGGTGACGACGAGCATGGCTGGTCCGACAAAACCGTTTTCAACTTCGAAGGAGGATGTTATGCAAAATGCATTAACCTTTCAGCTGAAAAAGAACCGCAAATTTTTAGTGCAATCAAATTTGGTTCAATGCTTGAGAACATCGAGTTTTTTGACGGGACTACCACCGTTAACTTTGATGCTTCTAACAAAACTGAAAACACAAGGGTAGCCTATCCGGTTCATTTTATTGATAACGCCAAGCCGGTTTCAATTGGCCAGGCACCTAAAAATATTTTCTTCCTTACGGCAGATGCGTTTGGGGTGTTGCCTCCTATATCAAGACTCGATGCAGGACAGGCGATGTACCACTTTATTTCGGGTTACACAGCAAAAGTGGCCGGTACCGAAATGGGCATCACAGAACCAACAACAACATTTTCGGCATGCTTCGGAAAGGCATTCCTGCCACTGCATCCTGCCACTTATGCTGAATTACTCGGTAAAAAATTAAAAGAGAGCAACGCCCGTGTCTGGCTGGTGAATACCGGTTGGTCAGGAGGTGCTTACGGCGTTGGATCACGTATTAAACTCTCCTACACCAGAGCGCTTATCACTGCCGCCCTCAACGGATCGCTGGATGCAGTAGAGTATGATACATTACCGGTATTCGGACTGAAATTTCCAAAGAGCTGTCCCGGTGTTCCCGAAGAGATTTTGAATCCAAGGACAACCTGGAAAGACAAAGGCGCTTACGATGCCAAAGCAATTGACCTTGCAACAGCATTTGTGAAAAACTTCGGTCAATATGCCGACGGTGCTTCCGCTGAAATACTCGCTGCTGCTCCACGTATCGAAGTTGTAGCCTGATTCTATAAAATGAATTTATAAAGTCCCCTTGACATTCATCAGGGGGTCTTTTTTTTAGTAGCCATTAACAAAAACCGACTGCAGTCTATGCATGTGTTTTTTTGTGATAATATAAATTCAAACTCCGGCGTTCTCGATAAAACCGAATCGGCACATGCCATTCGGGTGCTGCGTTTGAAAATTGGCGATACAATTGTTGTGTTGGATGGTGCGGGTGCTGTTCATCACGCGCTGATTAACGGTGCTGATGCCAAGGCGTGCGCCTTTGCCATTACACAGTCTCAAACCGCTTCCAAACGAAAAGTATCACTGCATGTGGCCATAGCACCCACCAAAATGAACGATAGGATGGAGTGGTTTCTTGAAAAAGCCGTGGAAATGGGGATTGAAAAAATTACTCCTGTTTTGTGTGAGCATTCCGAGCGCAGAAATGTAAATATGGAGCGTTTTCAAAAGGTTATTAAAGCAGCACTTAAACAAAGTATGCAACCTTACCTTCCGGTACTGTATGATCCGGTTGCACTACCTGTATTCCTGAAAACTGCGGCACCGGGTTTTATTGCGCATTGTAATAGTGCAGTGGACCATCTGCTGGAAAGGCGTATGCCTGAGATGGGTGAAGTATGTGTACTTATTGGCCCTGAAGGTGATTTTTCGCCCAACGAAGTAGCGCAGGCAATAAAAGGGGGGTGGCTTCCCGTTTCATTGGGAACCTCCCGGCTGAGAACAGAAACAGCCGGGGTTTATGTGTGTGCGTTAACGAGAACCTTGAATGAAAAAATAAATCAATCCAAATAATAGTGCTGAATGCAGCAGGTTATCATGCTGTAGCAGTACATTTGTGTTATGAATCGCTTTGCGAAATTAATTTCAATCGGTTTTTTTTCCTTGCTGCTCTTGCTGTCAGCTGCCTTCATGCCTGCAGGAGGCTCCTTTCAGATTGCACTGCTCAAGTACAATGGTGGAGGCGACTGGTATGCTAACCTTGAAACATCGCTTCCTAACCTGATTCGTTTTACTAATGCCTCACTTGGAACCAATCTGAATCCGGAGCAGGCCATTGTAGAGGTAGGCAGCCGTGAAATATTTAACTACCCGTTTGTCCATATGACCGGCCATGGCAACGTGATGTTTACTCCCCAGGAAGCCGATAATCTCAGGAAATACCTCACCGGGGGCGGCTTTCTGCATATAGATGATAATTACGGTCTCGATCCCTTCATCAGACCTCAAATGAAAAAGGTGTTTCCGGAACTCGATTTTGTAGAACTCCCTTATAATCACCCCATTTACAATCAGCATTTTAAGTTTCCCAACGGACTTCCTAAGATCCACGAGCACGATAACAAGCCCGCGCAGGGCTTTGGACTTATTTACAACGGTCGCCTTGTTTGTTTTTACAGCTATGAATGTGATCTGGGTGATGGGTGGGAAGACCCTGATGTTCATAAAGATTCACAGGAAATCCGCACAAAGGCGCTGCAGATGGGGTCCAATCTGTTGCAATACGTCTTTCTGCACTGATTTTTGACATTATAATGTGAGTGCTGGATTCATTCGGCACAGGTTTTTATATTTGCTTTCCTTTCAACAAAATAACTATGAGAAAAACGATTTTATTTGCGGCAACAGCCCTCTTTTTGGCATCATGCGGAAACCCTAAAAAAGAAGAAGCGAACACCGGATTTCCTGTTATTCCGGTAAGCTATCCCGAAACAGCCAAGGACACAACTGTGGTGGACGATTACCACGGTACACGCGTTGCCGATCCCTATCGCTGGCTTGAATACGACACCGCCGCGAATGTTGAAGCATGGGTGGCTGCCGAAAACAAAGTGACTTTTGATTACCTCTCAGCTATTCCTTTCAGAGAGAAAATCAAAGCACGTCTCACCGAAATATTTAATTATCCAAAATATTCATCACCATTTCGCGTAGGTGAGTATTATTTTTTCCAGAAAAACGATGGTCTGCAAAATCAATCGGTAATCTATTATCAGAAAGGACTTGATGGGGAACCACAGGTCTTCCTCGATCCGAATACAATGTCGGCCGACGGAACCGCGGCAATCACGTTGCTGGGCGAAAGCAAGGACAACAAATACATGGCTTATGCTACCAATCAGTCGGGATCCGACTGGCAGCAAATTAATGTTATGGAGATTGCCACCCGTAAAAAATTGGACGATCAGTTAAACTGGGTTAAATTCTCGGGAGCTGCATGGCAGGGCGATGGTTTTTATTACAGCCGTTATGATGAACCTGTAAAAGGGAAAGAGTTTTCCAATAAAAATGAATATCACAAAATTTGTTATCATAAAATCGGAACACCGCAATCAGCAGATAAACTGATATATGAAAATAAAAATTTCCCGTTGCGTTACTACGGTGCGCAAACAACCGAGGATGAGCATTATTTGATTATTTACGTCTCCGAAGGAACCGACGGTACCGAGCTCTACTGCAAAGATCTTAAAGCCGGGCAAAAGGATTTTACAATGGTGTTTAAGGGCTTTGATGATAATGCCACAGTGATAAACAACATCGGCGATAAGCTTATAGTGCAAACCGATAAAGGTGCCCCGAATCAAAAGGTAATTCTGCTGGATCCGAAGCACAGCGAAGAGGCATCATGGGAAACCCTGCTTCCCGAAAAGGATGACCTGTTGCAAAGTGTCGGAACAGCCGGTGGTAAATTGTATGCCACCTATCTGAAAGATGTTACAACACGTGCGTACCAGTATGATATGTCGGGTAAACAAGAGCAGGAAATCAACTTGCCTACTCTCGGTACCGCGAGCGGATTTTCGGGAAAAATGGACGATAAGGAGTTGTTTTATACATTCACCTCGTTCACGTATCCCACCACCATTTATAAATATGATATTGCTACCGGTAAATCAGATGTGTTCCGTAAATCGGATGTCAAGTTCAATCCTGAGGACTATGAGACAAAACAGGTGTTTTTCGAGAGTAAGGACGGCACAAAAATCCCGATGTTTATCATCCATAAAAAAGGGCTTGAGTTAAATGGAAACAATCCTGCCTTGTTATACGGGTACGGCGGCTTTAATATCAGCATCACTCCCTCGTTCAGTACCTCACGTTTAATTTTGCTTGAAAATGGGGGTGTGCTTGCAATAGTTAATTTACGTGGCGGTGGAGAGTATGGTGAAAAGTGGCACGAAGCCGGAAAAATGTACAATAAACAAAATGTTTTCGACGATTGTATTGGTGCAGCTGAATACCTGATCAAAGAAAAATACACTTCTGCTGACCGGCTTGCATTGGAGGGCCGCTCCAATGGCGGATTGCTTGTTGGTGCAGTTATCAATCAGCGCCCCGATTTATTTAAAGTTGCTTTCCCGGGTGTCGGGGTAATGGATATGCTGCGGTTCCACAAATTTACAGTAGGCTGGGGTTGGGCAGTGGAATACGGTTCCAGTGACAGTCTGGAGCAATTCAACAATCTCTACAAATATTCACCGCTGCACAATATCGATGCCTCAAAAGAATACCCTGCAACAATGGTAACCACAGCCGATCACGACGACCGGGTGGTGCCTGCGCATTCATTTAAATATATTGCAACATTGCAGGAAAAGCGGAGAGATAATAAAAACCCCTTGCTTATTAGAATCGATGTTAAAGCCGGACATGGTGCCGGAAAACCCATTTCCAAATCGATTGATGAGCTCTCTGACCTTTGGTCCTTTATGTTTTATAATATGAATGTGACTCCGATTTACAAGTAAGAAAAACCTCATAACTTTAAAGGACTCCGCTAAGCGGGGTCCTTTTTTTTTGATCTTTGGCTGAGGCCTGAAGCTTTGTTAAAACATCCAATTATTCGCTATCTTTAAGCCATCTATTACAATAGGTAAAGTGTTGGGATACTATTTGTTATGACTAAAAAAGTACTCATTTTGTTTGCTCACCCGCTTTATGAAAAATCGAGGGTGCATACAGCTCTGGTAAGGGCCATTCCCAGGATTCCTGAAGTAACCTTTCACGACCTGTACGAATTTTATCCCGATTTCAACATCAATATAGAACACGAACAGCAATTACTGCTGCAGCACGACATCATTATTTGGCAACATCCCTTTTACTGGTACAGTGTCCCGCCGATGCTCAAGCAGTGGATTGATATGGTGCTCGAATATGGCTGGGCATATGGAAGAGGCGGAACCAAACTGCAGGATAAATGGGTCATGAATGTTCTGTCGGCCGGTGGTCCTTATGAAGCTTACGCTGCTGACGCAAGAAACCGGTTTACTGTAAGAGAATTTTTGGCACCGCTTGAACAAACTGTAAGATTATGTCACATGCACTTTCTGCCTCCCTTTGTAGTGCATGGTACACATAAAATTACCACTGACCTTATCGACAACCAGGCACACCGGTACCGAAACCTTATTGAACATCTTGTTGCAGGTACAGCATTGCTGGATGATTATCAGGGAATGGAATATATAAATCAGAATACTAAAACAGTAACCGATGGAAGGTAGTTTTCTGGAAACCGCTCTGGTATTTCTGGTCGCAGCTGTTGTCTGTGTTCCACTGGCCAAAAAGCTGGGCATGGGCTCCGTATTGGGGTATTTATTGGCAGGAATATTAATCGGACCGTTTGTGCTTGGATTTGTTGGCAGCGAAGGACACGATATTATGCACGTTGCTGAATTTGGAGTAGTAATGATGTTGTTCCTGATAGGACTGGAACTGGACCCCAAAGAATTCTGGAAAATGCGGCGTGTGGTATTTGGAATGGGATTTATTCAAATGGGTGTTACTACTGTAATACTTGGGGGTATATGCTACTTTGCACTCGGATTCAGTCACCCCATGTCACTGGCTGCCTCTCTGGCCCTGTCGATGTCGTCTACGGCAATTGTTCTGCAAACACTTAAAGAGAAGGGGCTCATGCATTCAACAGGGGGGCAATCGTCTTTTGCTGTACTGTTGTTTCAGGATATCTCCGTTATCCCCATTTTAGCCATTCTTCCGCTGTTGGCCGGCCCCCAGGCACATGCCAGCCTCGATAGTCATTCTCTTCTGGATGGTTTTGCAGGATGGGCACAAACGGCAATTGTAATTGGTGCAGTCGGCGGTATATTACTGTTTGGTAAATATATTGTTGTGCCTTTTTTACGGCTGATTTCAAAAATCCGGCTTCGTGAAATGTTCACCGCATCTGCATTGCTGCTGGTGATAGTTGTTGCTTATGTAATGCAGTTAGTCGGGTTAAGTCCTGCGCTTGGCACGTTCATGGCAGGAGTAGTGCTTGCCAACAGCGAATTTAAACACGAACTCGAAAGTGATCTGGATCCCTTTAAGGGATTGTTACTGGGATTGTTTTTTATTGCTGTTGGCGCAACAATCAATTTTTCCCTCATTGCCCGGCAGCCAATGATTATTTCCGGTGTGGTGTTGTCGGTTGTAGGTATTAAGATGATAACACTGTATGTGGCAGGGAAAATTTTCGGATTGAAAAGTGATCAGAATATCCTTTTTTCTATTTTACTCTCCCAGGTTGGTGAATTTGCATTTGTCTTACTTACATTCAGCAGGCAGTTGGATGTTATAAATGCTTATTATACTGATTTGTTAATGGCCTGCACTGCAATAAGTATGACGTTGACTCCATTGTTCGTTCTTGTCAATGAAAAACTGATAGATCCCTATTTTGGAGTAAAGACAAAAAGTGATTCAAAACAACGCGAAGCAGATCCTATCAATGAACAGCACCGTGTTATCCTGGCCGGATTCGGACATTTTGGAAGTACCATCGGAAGGTTCTTGCGGGCAAACGGCATTGAATCTACTATTCTGGATCATGACAGCGACAGGGTGGATCTCTTGAGAAAAATGGGTTTTAAGGTTTACTACGGCGATGCCACACGACTTGATTTGTTACGCGCTGCCGGAGCAGAGAATGCCAAAATGCTGATTGCTGCCATTGATTCCCCCCAGATAAACGCTGAATTAATCAGCACGGTAAGAAAGCATTTTCCTCATCTCGAAATTATGGCCAGGGCACGCAACCGTTTCGATGCTTATGAACTTATTGATATGGGCGTTCATAATATTTACAGAGAAACACTTTACACTTCCGTTCATATGGCAATTGATGTGCTTAGGAAAATGGGATTCAGGGGATACACTGCCATGCGGAAGGGATTGGATTTTATTCGCTACGATGAAGCCGCTCTGGAAAAGCTGGCCGTTTACCGCCATGACATGGAAGAGTATGTTGTAAACGTAAGGGAACAGATTGAAATGCAGGAGAAACTGCTTACAGAAGATTTACACTCAAACCTTACTGCTGAAGATCACGCCTGGGACAGTGAGCCTATGAGGGCAGGTACAGCAACCAACCATCAGTAATTATGGCGGCTTTAGAAAAAAGGTATTTTAATAAACTCTATTTCGCGATAACCATGCTCCTGGGTGTTATCGTAACAGGTATTGTTGGCTTTATGTACATCGAAGGGTATTCGGTTGCCGAAGCATTTTACATGACTGTAATAGTCATTTCGACTGTAGGTTTATCTTCTGTACATGATCTTTCTCCCGACGGACGGATTTTTATCTCCATACTGATTCTTGTCAGCTTAATTATTGTTACATACGGTTTAACAATAACATCTTCATTTATACTTGATGGTGATTTAAAAAAACTTCTAAAAATCAGAAAATTGAAACAGAAAATCAGTGCTCTTTCGGGACATGTTATTGTTACCGGATATGGTCGCAACGGTCGTCAGGCTTGTGAGTACCTCAAAAAACAACACAGTGATTATGTTGTAATTGAATCAAAACCTGAAGTAATGGAAGCGCTGCGCCTCACAACAGATGTGCTGTATATTGACGGAGATGCCACGCGTGATGATATACTTATGGAAGCCGGAATCATGAATGCTTCCGCATTAATCACTACGCTTCCCAACGACGCCGATAATGTTTTTGTGGTTCTCACGGCAAAAGGTATTAATCCTTCATTGAAAATAATCAGCAGAGCTTCAGAAGACAGTTCTTTTATGAAAATAAAAAGAGCCGGCGCCGATAATGTAATTATGCCCGATAAAATAGGGGGTATTCATATGGCTTCCCTCATTGCTCACCCCGATGTACTTGAATTTATTGATGTGATCACCGGCAGAGCAAGTTTTGATCTGGAAGAAATTTCATTTGCTGAATGCAGAGAGGAGTTTATTGGAAAATTATTAGGCGATATAGAGCCAATATCCAAAAGCGGAGTGAATGTTATCGGAATTAAAACGCATGAGGGTACCTACAAAGTCAATCCCCCGGATAATACGGTAATGACGGAATCAACCAAACTTTTTGTGTTAGGCGCTTCAGGCGAAGTGGGCAAGCTTATTAAAGCATTGCGCTAGGAAGCCAGTGGTGCCGTATTTGCATCAATAAATGCAGCAGCAGCTTTTATATCGTCAGCCATCACCCTGTCTTCCTTAACAAAAGGAACCTGCTTTCTGAATTCAGTAACCATCGTTTCCATAACGGATGAACTGTGTGCCGGCCGCCTGAATTCCATTGCCTGAGCAGCAGTGTACAATTCAATTGCCAGGATATTTTTTAGATTATTTACTACCCTGTAAGCTTTGGTCGCTGCATTTGACCCCATACTTACATGATCTTCCTGCCCGTTACTCGATACTATTGAATCTACCGACGCAGGAGTGCATAACTGCTTGTTTTGACTAACAAGAGAAGCGGCTGTATATTGAGGAATCATAAATCCTGAATTAAGTCCGGGTTCAGGTGTCAGAAACGCCGGAAGATCCCGCTGTCCGGATATAAGTAAATAGGTTCTCCGTTCTGATATACTACCCAGTTCGGATAAGGCTATAGCAAGGAAATCAAGAGCCAGTGCCAGCGGCTGACCGTGAAAATTGCCTGCCGATAATATCAGGTCTTCCTCCGGAAAAATAGTAGGATTGTCGGTAACCGAATTAATTTCATTTATCAATGTGGTGGCAGCATACTCTATGGCATCCGTTGACGCGCCATGAACCTGTGGGATACAGCGGAACGAATACGGATCCTGAACGTGTTCTTTGTTTCTGGAAAACAATGAAGAGTCTTTTAGCAATTGATTGATCAATGCTGCAGTCTTGGCTTGTCCTTTATGTGGTCTGATCTCCTGAATCAACGGGTGAAACGGTTCTTGCCGGCCATCATAAGCATCCAGCGAAAGCGCACTGATGGCATTTGCCCACGACAACAGATGTTTTGCCTGCACCACACACCAGGAGCCGTAAGCACTCATAAATTGTGTTCCGTTCAACAATGCCAGGCCCTCTTTTGACTTCAGATGAATAGGTTTCCAGTCCTGACGCAAATAAACTTCTTCAGTTGGTTTAAGCGTGCCTTTGTAATAAACCTGACCCATTCCAATCAATGGTAAACTGAGGTGGGCGAGGGGGGCAAGGTCGCCTGATGCACCAAGTGAACCCTGCTGATATACCACCGGTAAAATATCTCTGTTATAAAATTCAATCAATCGTGTTACGGTATCCTGCTGTACCCCCGAATTCCCGTAACTCAGTCCCTGAATTTTTAAAAACAACATGAGCCGGATAATTTCATGAGGCACTTCATCACCAGTGCCACATGCATGTGACATCACCAGGTTGTTTTGTAGTTTTTCCAGGTCAGTGGCCGAAATCCGTTTGTGGTGCAACGCTCCGAAACCGGTATTGATACCATAGACAGGCTCTTTTCCGGTTTTCATTTTTTCATCCAGATATTGTCTGCAGAAATTAATTTTCTCCGAAGCTTCTGCCGAAAGCTCTATCCGGAGTTTTCCTGATATAACTTTCCTGATCAGATTAAAGTCTATGTGTCTTGATGAAATTTTATGAGTAGCCATGATGGGTTTTCTTCGAAAATTGTGAGTGCGGTATAACCTGTATATCAGGAAATATCACCGTGTGTTATTCGTTGTTATAGAGTTTGCCTTGCAGCCAGGGTAACAATGCAGTTATCTCAATTATATCCTGCTCCCCATTCCTCATGTTTTTAAGCGTAATTTTATTGGAATTCATTTCATCACTGCCGGCTAATGCAACAAACGGAATGTGTTTTGCATTTGCATAAGCCAGTTGCTTTTTCATTTTAACAGCATCGGGGAAGAGCTCAGCGGCGATGCCTGCACTTCTTACCTGTTTTAACAACGGAAGACAATAGCTTTGTTCTTCTTCGCCGAAATTGACAAAAAGAAGCCGGGACGAATGCCCTTGTAAGTGTTCAATGGCGAACAACTGCAGTTCTTCCATAACATCATATATCCGGTCGATGCCGAATGAAATACCTACACCGGAAACATCCTCCATTCCGAATATTCCGGTGAGATTATCGTACCTGCCTCCGCCAGCGATACTGCCGATTTGAACGTTCTTTGCCTTTACTTCAAAAATAGCTCCCGTATAATAGTTGAGTCCCCTGGCAAGCGTAATATCCGGTTCAACTGAAGGCGAGCCGGCAAGAGCCATTACTTTTTCCAATTCAGCTATCCCGGTAAGTCCGGTGGCAGACCCTGCTAAAAGTGACTTCAGGAAAGCTATCTTTTCGGTAGCCGAACCTTTAAAGGTTAAGATGGGTTTTATTTTTTCAACAGCTGCATCAGAGAGCCCTTTACTCTTAAGCTCTTCTATTACTTTATCAATTCCAATTTTATCGAGTTTGTCTAAGGCAATTGTAATGTCAATAATATTTTCGGGCACACCGGAAATTTCGGCAATCCCTTCAAGGATTTTACGATTATTAACCAGAATCGAAACGGGAATACCCAAAAGCTGAAATACTTCGTCAATAATAGTAACCAGCTCAGCCTCGTTCAACAACGAGTTACTGCCTATAATATCGGCATCGCATTGTACAAATTCCCTGTAACGGCCTTTTTGCGGACGATCAGCTCTCCAAACCGGTTGAATCTGGTAGCGTTTAAAGGGGAAAGTGATATCATTCTGATGCATGACCACGTAGCGCGCAAAAGGAACTGTCAGATCATATCGCAGCGCACGTTCAGTTAGCAGTTCAGAATTGGTGCCCTTGTCCAGCATAACCTGAAATGCATCAGCTATTCCGGATTTGTTTTTTGATTCGTTAAGTCTCGAGTTTAGAATTCTGAATAATAACTGATCACCCTCTTCACCATATTTCCCGGTAAGCGTAGTAAGATTCTCCATAGCAGGAGTCTCTATTTGTTCAAACCCGAATTTATGATATACCCCTGCAATTACACTGGTAATTAAATTTCTCCTTTGCATTTCTGCAGGAGAAAAATCGCGTGTTCCTTTGGGCAGTGAAGGTTTCAATGGAATTTCGTTTTATTCGTTAACCGGTTAGGTAGAGGATACAGCTTAACGAACGAGTGTTTTGTATTTAATGCGATGAGGTCCTGTGTCACCAAGCCGCTTTTTCTTATTTTCTTCATACTCCGAATAGCCCCCTTCAAAATAATAGACTTGCGAATCGCCTTCAAACGCCAGCATGTGTGTGCATACCCTGTCGAGGAACCATCGGTCGTGTGAAATAATTACTGCGCAACCGGCAAAATTTTCCAGTGCCTCTTCAAGGGCTCTTAATGTATTTACATCAATGTCGTTGGTCGGCTCGTCAAGCAGCAGCACATTTGCTTCTGACTTGAGCGTCATGGCAAGGTGCAGTCTGTTGCGCTCTCCTCCCGATAACACGCCGCATTTCTTACCCTGATCGGCGCCACTGAAATTAAAGCGTGCAACATAGGCTCTTGAGTTCAGCGACCGACCGCCGATTTCAATGTTTTCGTGACCTCCTGAAATTACTTCCCATACAGTTTTTTCGTTATCAATCCCTGCGTGACTCTGATCAACATATCCGATCTGTACAGTAGGTCCTATTTTTATTTCACCCGAATCAGGTTTTTCGGCTCCCATCATCATCCGGAACAATGTAGTTTTTCCGGCGCCGTTAGGTCCGATTATTCCTACGATACCTGCAGGCGGCAGTTTAAAGGAAAGATTTTCCATCAGCAACCTGTCGCCAAATGATTTGGAAATATTTAATGACTCGATAACTTCATTGCCAAGACGAGGTCCGTTAGGAATAAATATTTCAAGTTTTTCCTCTTTCTGCTTGATGTCTTCACTCATCATTCGCTCATAGGCAGCTAAACGGGCTTTACCCTTTGCCTGTCGTGCTTTGGGTGTCATTCGCACCCACTCAAGTTCCCGCTGCAAAGTTTTTTGCCGTTTGCTCTCCTGCTTCTCTTCCTGCGCCAGTCGCTTCGACTTCTGATCCAGCCAGGAGGAGTAGTTCCCCTGCCATGGAATGCCTTCGCCACGGTCCAGTTCAAGAATCCATCCTGCTACATTATCCAGAAAATACCTGTCGTGGGTAACGGCAATGACTGTTCCCTTATAACGCTGCAAATGCTGTTCAAGCCATTCAACCGATTCGGCATCCAGGTGGTTGGTAGGCTCATCCAGCAGCAGAATATCCGGTTCCTGCAAAAGAAGTCTGCACATTGCAATTCTTCTGCGCTCTCCCCCGGATAGATTTTTTACCGATGCGTCGCCTTCCGGACATCGCAATGCATCCATGGCAACTTCAATTTTGTTATCGAGTTCCCATGCATTGTGCTGTTCAATCTGATCCATCAGCACCCCCTGTCGTGCAATGAGTTTATCCATCTCATCATCACTCATCGGCTCAGCAAATTTGTTGTTGACTTCCTCGTATTCTTTCAAAATGTCGACAATTGGCTGAACCGCCTCCATTACAATCTCCCGTGCCGTTTTGGTCTCATCCAGCTGAGGTTCCTGCGGAAGGTAACCCACCGTATATCCCGGAGAGAACACCACTTCTCCCTGAAAGGATTTCTCAATCCCGGCAATTATTTTGAGTAACGTTGATTTTCCGGATCCATTTAACCCAAGAATACCAATCTTGGCTCCGTAGTAAAAGGAGAGGTAAATGTCTTTTAATACCTGCTTTTGGGGCGGGTAGGTCTTGGAAACCCCCACCATTGAAAAAATTATCTTCTTATCGTCTGACATTCAATAGGTTATTGCGCTTGTTAACTTAATTTGATTAGGCTGCAAATGTAGTGAAAAGACCATTGTCCGCTAACAGCACCGCGAGGTGGGCGAAAATATACCGGAAGGACATTTCCGTTGGCTCAATGATATCTGCCGTTAACGAAGTCAGAATATCCGTTGGCTCAGCGGAGGTTGATGACAATACAGAATTTCACTAATTTTATAGTGGGGTGGGGAAGGCATCTCCCCCGAAATTCTATCAATAGAATTGAATAGATTGCCGCTTATTTTTATAAAAACTACAGTGCTTCAATACTCACGCTTATAAACGGAATATCTCATCATCGCAATAGTTACATAGTTTGCCCAACAGTATTTTATCCCTGTTGTTTTAGTCTTTTTAAATAAAATCACATTCAAATAATTAAGAAATGTCACGAAGAACAAATTACTCTTCCGGATCACCCTGGGAGCCGGTTGTGGGTTATAGCAGAGCCGTTCGTGCCGGAAATGTAGTTGAGGTCTCCGGAACTACCTCAGTTGAAAACGGAAAAGTGATGTATGCAGGTGATGCCTATCTTCAAACCAAACATATATTATCAATTATCGAAACAGCTCTTTCGGCACTTGGTGCAAAAATGGAAGATGTGGTCAGAACCCGAATGTATGTTACCGATATTTCAAAATGGCAGGAATACGGTAAAGCCCATGGTGAAATTTTTTCCAGCATAAGGCCTGCATCAACGATGGTTGAAATAAAACGACTTATAGAGCCCGGGATGCTTATTGAAATGGAAGTACAGGCAGTGATAGAGATGTAAAGGCTCATCCTTTTTATTAATGAACATCGATTTTTACCTTTTCTGATGCTTTTCCTTCTGTGTCTCTTCAGAGATTTGATTCCTAAAAACATCAACTCATCTAAAATCACCGGACTGATTAAATCTGAATTGCTTGCACTACATTTGCCTTATGAACCAATCATCGGGGCTGGCCAATTATCTTTCGCTAATTAAATTCAGTCATACAATTTTCGCTATGCCCTTTGCCCTTATAGGGTTTTTGGCGGGTGCCCGGACTCAGCATTATCATTTTGACTATTATTTAATTTTATTGGTGCTGCTGTGCATGGTTTTTGCCCGTTCAGCGGCGATGGCTTTTAACAGGTATGCCGATAAAGATATTGATGCCCTGAATGACCGAACCGTTATTCGCGAAATACCGGCCGGAAAAATCAAACCCGGTGCAGCACTTTTCTTTACCATTATCAACAGTGCTGCCTTTATACTTACTGCCTGGTTTATTAATCCGCTCTGTTTTTACCTCTCTCCGGTAGCTCTGCTGGTGGTGCTTGGGTATTCTTATACAAAACGGTTCACTGCCTTCAGTCACATAGTGCTGGGACTTGGCTTATCGTTAGCGCCAATAGGAGCCTATCTTGCCGTGACAGGAACATTTGCCATACTTCCGGTTTTTTTCGGCATCGCGGTCATTGCATGGGTAGGCGGCTTCGATATTATTTATGCTTTACAGGATGAGGCATTTGACAAAAGCCAGCGACTCTTTTCAATTCCAGCCATATATGGACAACGCCGTTCATTAGTAATTTCTTCCTGGCTCCATGTATTAACCTCGATGGCTTTGCTTACTGCCTGTTATGTAGGCGGATACGGCTGGTGGTTTATGGCTGGGTGGTTGATTTTCACCGCTTTGTTAGCCTATCAGCATTCGCTGGTAAAACCCGGTGATCTGAGTAAAGTGAACCAGGCTTTCTTCACTACCAATGGACTGGCAAGTATTTTAATGGCACTATTTGTCGCAGCCGACAGCTATTGGAATTGAGTTTCCGGCTATTGGTAATCAGGTGGTTAAATGTTCCATCTACCCTCAGTTGGATCCGCAGGTGAACCATTTTGAGTATGGTCAAATGTTGGTTTTTGCCTACATTTGTACTGCAGCAGGAATCGCGATTTATGAGCCAGACAGCAAAAAGCGGAAAAGCTCCGGAAGGGACTCTTTCGTACACCGAATTCAAAGAAATTGTACTGAACGACTATCGCATTGCAAACGAGAGCCGTCAGGTTAGTCTGCTTGGCCGCAAGGAAGTGCTTACAGGTAAGGCGAAGTTTGGAATTTTTGGTGACGGCAAGGAGATAGCTCAGTTAGCTATGGCCAAAGTATTTCGTAAAGGCGATTTCCGATCCGGGTATTACAGAGACCAAACGTTTATGATGGCCTCCGGATTATTGACTATACAGGAATTTTTTGCTCAGCTGTATGCCCATCCCGATGTTAATGCAGACCCTTCATCCGCGGGCCGTTTGATGAATGGCCATTTTTCAACCCGACTGCTTGACGAGTTTGGTGACTGGAAAGATCTGACATCCTCAAAAAATTCATCTTCTGATATTTCTCCAACAGCGGGTCAAATGCCGCGCTTGCTCGGGCTTGCGCTCGCGTCAAAACTGTACCGGCAGAATAAAGAATTACAAAACGACCCGTTTCGTCGCTTTTCAATAACCGGTAACGAAGTTGCTTTTGGTACAATCGGTGATGCGAGTACTTCAGAAGGTTTGTTCTTTGAAACAATTAATGCGGCCGGTGTGATGCAGGTCCCAATGGCCGTTTCGGTTTGGGATGACGGATACGGTATTTCTGTTCCCGCCAAATATCAGACTACTAAACAGAATATCTCTGAAGTACTAAAAGGCTTTGAACGTACCGATGATCAGGATGGTTTTTTGATTTTCACCGCCAATGGATGGGATTATCCCGGCCTCGTTGAGATGTACGAGAAAGGCATTGAAGCATGCCGGAGCCGGCACATTCCGGTATTGTTTCATATTAAAGAGCTTACCCAACCGCAAGGTCATTCGACCTCCGGCTCGCATGAACGGTACAAATCGAAAGAGCGGTTGCGGTGGGAAGAAGAATACGACTGCATTAAAAAAATGAGAGAATGGATGATGCTTACCGCAGTAGCTACTTCTGAAGAATTGGATGCAATCGAAAAGGAAGCACGCAAAGCTGCTTCTGAAGGCAAAAACAAAGCATGGCAGGCGTTCCGCAATGATGTTTCCGAAGAGGTAAAAGCGGCCCTGTCAGTATTACAAAATTGCGCAGCAGTATCAGCAAACCGAGTCTTTATTGAGCCGGTAATTAACAGACTCGCCGAAATGGCCGATGCCGAACGACAGCATATTGCAACGGCAGTAAAAGAAACGCTCAGATATACGCGCGGTGAATCAAATGCTGCAAAAACGGCATTGTTAAATTGGTTTACTGCCTGGGATAATGTGAATGTGGAACGGTTCGATTCAAATTTGTACAGCGAATCTGCCTGGTCTGCAATAAAAGTCAAAGAGGTCCCGGCCGAATTCGGAACGGATGCGGCTCATGTTGATGGTCGTGAAGTGTTGCTGGCAAACTTTGATTATCTGATGCGCAAGTATCCTCAGTTGGTTGCCTTTGGTGAAGATGTGGGACAAATTGGCGGCGTAAACCAAACATGGGCCGGTTTGCAGGAGAAGTATGGTTTGAATCGCATTTTCGATACGGGAATCCGTGAAGCAACAATTATCGGACAAGGTATCGGAATGGCTTTGCGCGGACTTCGTCCCATAGCCGAAATCCAATACCTGGACTACCTCGTATATGCAATGACGGTTATTACCGATGACCTGGCATGCCTGCAATACCGCACAAAAGGCGGACAAAAAGCACCGCTGATTATATCCACCCGCGGCCATCGCCTCGAAGGCGTGTGGCACAGTGGCTCTCCTATTTCAATGATTCTTGGAGCCTTGCGTGGGGTGTATGTGCTGGTGCCAAGAAACATGACTCAGGCGGCAGGCTTTTACAATACTATGCTTGCCTCCGATGAACCGGCATTGATCATTGAACCACTGAACGGATACCGGATCAAGGAAAAAATGCCCTCGAATATCGGAGAGTTTAATATTCCTGTTGGAGTTCCAGAAATTATTCGTGAAGGGGATGATATTACTATAGTAACGTATGGGTCTATGTGTCGTGTTGTTATGGATGCAGTTGAAGAATTAACCCGTTTTGATATTTCTTGCGAAGTGATTGATGTGCGATCGCTGCTTCCTTTTGATATAAAAGGAATGATTGGGACTTCACTCAAAAAGACAAATAAAATTTTGTTTGTTGATGAGGATGTTCCCGGCGGAGGCACTGCCTATATGATGCAGCAGGTTATTGAGAAACAAGAAGTATTCGACTGGCTCGAAATTCCACCGGCTACACTTGCTGCTAAGGATCATCGCCCTGCCTATGGATCAGATGGCGACTACTATTCCAAACCTAATTCCGGAGATGTATTTGATGCCGTTTATGGAATGATCAGCAATTGTAATCCCGGTCTTTATCCTCCACTATATTCCTGAATACAATGGCCACCCGGGTTACTGAGTCCGATTCTAAATACGAAGCCCTGGAACGGATGAGTGTGTCGGATTTGTTGCTGAATATTAACAACGAAGATCAAACTGTCGCCGATGCTGTTCGTTTGGCAATACCCGCAATCATACCGCTTATTGAGCACATCATTGCTAAAATGGAAACCGGGGGTCGCCTCTTTTACATTGGTGCCGGAACCAGCGGCAGACTCGGAATAGTAGATGCATCCGAATGCCCGCCAACTTTTGGTGTGGAACAGGGAAGAGTGATCGGTATCATTGCCGGAGGTGATTCCGCCATTCGTAAAGCTGTTGAATTTGCCGAAGACGATCCGAATGGGGGATGGAACGATTTAAAGTCCTGTGACGTCAACAATAAGGATGTGGTTGTAGGAATTGCCGCTTCGGGCAGCACACCCTATGTTGTTGGGGCGCTTGAACATTGCAAAAGAGCAAAGATTACCACTGGGAGTATCACCTGTAACCCCGATGCGGAGGTTACCCGGATTTCCGATTACCCCGTAACGGTGGTAGTGGGACCTGAATTTGTCTCTGGGAGCACCCGGATGAAAGCAGGAACCGCTCAAAAGCTGGTGTTAAATATGATTTCTACTGCCGTTATGATCCGTTTGGGAAGGGTGAGGGGAAATAAAATGGTGGATATGCAGCTGACGAATAATAAATTAATTGATCGGGGAGTTCGTATGATAATGGATGAGTTGGGGGTTTCGGAAGCAGATGCTTCAAAACTGCTTAAACAATTCGGATCTGTCAGAAATGCTGTTGATTCGGTAAGAAAAAATAATAAAGGTTAGAATGCAGGATATTGAGCCTTTTTATGGTTGGCGCGATTTGTATGTTGCTTCTGAAGATGAGCTTTCGCCGTTTTATGGAAGGGAATACAGCGAGTTTGAATATTCAAATACTATTTACAACTTTTATATTCATCCGCAATGGGATGACATCGGCTCCCCTACACTGTATCTGAAAGTATTGTTTACCGATTATGAACGGGGTTTTGCTATTATTGAGTTCATCGGGGAGTGGAACGATTGTATTCACAATGATATTATGATTCTTAAACGGGATATCATCGACACCCTAATCGGGAATGGTATTTCGAAATTTATTCTGATAGGCGAAAATGTCTTGAATTTTCACGCGTCAGATGATTGTTACTATCAGGAATGGTTCGAAGACATTGATGAAGGCTGGGTGGTGGCGCTTAACTTCAGAGAACATGTGTTAACGGAATTTTCAAAAACAAATCTTGACTATTATTTTGTTTATGGTGGTGAGTTGAATAATATGCACTGGAGGGTTTTCAATCCTGCTCAGCTCATCAGCAGAGTAGAGGCTGTTATTTCCAGAAGACTCATTGCCTGATTCTACTTAATACAGGTTTTTTTGATAAATTTGTATTGCATGAAGTGTCAAATAATACCAATAATCTGCCGCAAACTTTTTTCGCTTTCGCTGATAGGGATAGTGTCTGTCGGTGCCTTGTCAGGACAAGATATTCAGCAGAATGGTAAAGCCAGCTATTATTCCAGAAAATTTCAGGGAAATGTTACGGCCAGCGGAGATATATTTGATACGTATGATTATACCGCTGCTCACAGATCGTTGCCGTTTAATACATACGTAAATGTTACAAATACAGCTAATAAATTAAATGTGATTGTGCGTATAAACGACCGGGGTCCCTACGCAAAGAGCCGGATTATCGACCTGTCTGAGGCTGCCGCACGTCGCATAGGCGGTTATCAGCATGGTGTGGTGCATGTAAAACTGGAAGTGCTCGATATTCTTCAGCTTACACCGGCTATCGACAGTATATTTAATTCGGGCGGTGTGCATGATTGTCTTGGAAACAAAGCTGAATTTGAAGGGAAAAGCCTCTCATTGTGGCGCACTTTTGATTTGCTTCATGCCCTATATGTCGCCAATGACCTGTATATTAAAGAGGATGTTTCAAAAGTATATCTGATTGCCAAAAGGGACGGGGGCAGAAATCTTTATCATATCGTATTGTCGGGATTTAATACAGATGAAGCGCTGATCAAAGCCAAAGAGATGTTTGAGCAAAAAGGATTTATGGAAGTTGAATATTTCTATCCTTAATTATTTTTTTTTAAGTAATTTAATTACGTGTCTGTCAATTGGCAGTGTAAGTTCAGATACCTGCAGCTCATCCAGTGTCACCCATCTGAAGCTTTGAAATTTCCCTTCTTCTGTATCAAAATCAAATGCCATATCAGATGACAGTATGTTTTTCACCTCATCTGTTTCCACCAAATAGTAAATACTAATCACTTGCTGTTCAGGATTGAATGCTGAAGCCTGAAAAAAATCGGTTGTATAAAAGTGCTGCCTGACACGTATTGTAATGCCCAGTTCCTCCTTAAATTCACGGATCACACAACTGATGGTGCCTTCTCCAAACTGCAATCCTCCTCCGGGAAACTTTGTAATGCGGTTTCCCTGATGGAGTTCGTCCGATAGTAGTATGTTTTTCCGGTGCAGCAGCAATCCGTATACACGGACATTAAACGGGAGAAGCGTATTCAAGTTTTTTGTACGTTTTGAGGTTAAACCTTACAAAAGTAAACATACTTCTTTTCAACTTAAAAGACGTATACGGGAGAGTGTATTTTAGCTACAAATCGCGAAAATGAAAAAAGTTCACCTGTTAGTCTTGTCAGTTGCGTTGCTTGTAACTTCCTGCAGCAAAGACGATTCACCTCAGCCTTCGACCACAGCTGTTGGTAATGGGAATCAGGAGATTTCGATTCCTCCCGGAATATTAACACAAAAAGTACTGCTCGAGTACCACACAGCCGCCTGGTGCGGTAGTTGTCCCGATGCCGATACCAAACGGGATCAGGTCATGGCGGCTTATCCCGGAAAAATTGTCCCCGTTGCCATCCATCAATCGGATGCCATGCAAATCCCGGGTTTCTTTACCATTGATGCAACTTTCGGATCATCACCCGCATTTGGAATGGTTAACAGAATTCCTTCTCTTAACACCGTTCTTCTGAACCGAACACAATGGCTTACCAATGCCTCTTCGGCGGTCTCCCGAAATGCAGTGTGCGGATTGGCCATAATGTCAACGGTTGCAGGTTCTGCTGCTGCAATCGAAGTGCAGGCGGCATTCCTTACCGGCTTGTCGGGAACTTATAATGTTTCGGTTTATCTTACCGAAAGCGAAGTTACGGGTACAGGATCAACCTTTGATCAGGTGAATTCTTACAATACCGACCCCACCAGTCAATGGTATAATCTTGGGAATCCCATAACAGGATTTAAACACATGTATGTTTGGCGTAAAAACATAACACCTGTCCTCGGTGATCAGATTCCAACGGTATTTCTGATAGAGGGTGGACTTTTTAAAAAGGTCTATACGGTAGATATTTCAGGATTTAATAAAGATAAGCTCAATGTTGTTGCGTTCATAAACAAGGTTGGTACTACAGCAACTACTCATGAGGTTATGAATGTACAGACAGCCCCGATAGGCACTCTTAAAAATTGGGATTAACGGTAATAGTCAAGTAGTGAGAGTAATTACGGCAAACCTGCATGAATAATCATTTCCCCAATCAGGCAATAAAAAAAACCGGAAATGTGCTGCAAGCCATCATCTGGTTGATGACACATTTCCGGTAAATCGGGAATATAATTTATTTTCGTTTCAGCCCTCGTCTTCGTGATGAATGACAATTTTATGAATCAGGTCGCCCGCTCTGATTTCATCGATTACCTCATCACCTTCAATAACTTTTCCAAAGCATGTATGGTTTCGGTCAAGATGTGCAGTGTTTTGCCTGCTGTGACAGATAAAGAATTGTGACCCTCCGGTATCTCTTCCCGCATGTGCCATACTCAAAACGCCCCTGTCGTGGTACTGGTTACCTCCGTCAAGTTCGCATTTGATTTTATAGCCCGGTCCTCCTGTTCCATCTCCTTTTGGACATCCTCCCTGGATAACAAAATTCGGGATTACTCTGTGAAATTTTAATCCGTTATAAAATCCTTTCTCGGCAAGTTTGCAAAAGTTGTCTACTGTATTCGGCGCATCTTTCTCATAGAATTCTACTTCCATGTTGCCCTTGTCGGTGTAAATGGTTGCTGTTCGCATAAATTATTTAGTTGTTTTAAAAGTTTATTCGTTTTTGATGAGTTTAGGCCCTTTTATATGCTTCAAATGTACTGCTTTGGCAGAATTATATTTTACGTTTCACTATTTCCCTGAATTCACTGATGATCATTGCTGTGGCACCCCAAATGACTTTACCCTCCAGGTCAAAGTAAGGTGCTTTAAGATTGCCGTAGGAGGTTTTGAAAGGCATCTCTCCAACCGGCATCATTAATAGTTGTTCGATGGTTGCCGGAACAAGTGCTTCAACTTCATCCTGACTTGGAATGAATTTCGGAGTAAAGTTGCTGGTTCCGATAAATGGATGAACCAGAAAGTTGCTCACCGGAATATAGAGTGATGTAAGTTCACCAATAATAGAAACCTGTTCAGGTACAATGCCTACTTCCTCATTGGCTTCTCTGAGTGCGGCCCCCGAACGTGATTCGCCGGCCTCAATTTTACCGCCCGGGAAAGCGATCTGGCCGCTGTGGATTCCCTGATTGCCCGGTCTGCGGATGAGTAGGGTAGAGAGTTGTCCCGCTTTGTCGGGGAACAATAATATCAATACGCTGCTGCTTCTGTAACTTTCCTGCTCAGATAAATAGGTTGACTTGGATTTCCGTTCACCCGGAGCCATAAGGTATTGTGCCGGTTCTCCCGGAAGGGGCAGTTCAAGTGAATGCTTTATCAGCTGAATGTGCTTCTCGAATTGCATCTCGGTATTAAATAAGCATCACCGCAAAAAGCTGCTACGCTTCAAGTGCAAGCTGGCTTTCGGCCTCTCCGATTTGTTGCCGCCACATAGCAAAATACAACCCCTTTAACTGAAGTAATTGTTTGTGATTCCCTGACTCTACTATATGCCCTTTTTCAAGAACATATATGGTGTCGGCATGCATGATAGTGGATAGCCTGTGTGCTATTAATATGGTAATATGCCTTTTTTCCTTAGATAATTTCCTGATAGTCTCGCTTATTTCTTCTTCGGTAAGGGAATCCAGGGCAGAAGTAGCTTCATCAAAAACCAATAATGTAGGTTTGCGTAGCAATGCCCTTGCAATACTCAATCGTTGCTTTTCTCCTCCTGACACTTTTACGCCCCCCTCACCAATTACCGTATCCAGCCCTTTGTCGGCACGGGCAAGTAAGTTATCGCACGCAGCCTTGTGCAATACTTCCAGACACTCAGCATCAGAAGCGCCGGGATTTACAAATAATAAGTTTTCGCGAATGGTTCCTGAAAAAAGTTGAGTGTCCTGTGTTACAAATCCTATTTGAGCACGCAACTCATCAAGGTCAATGTCAGTGTAGGTATGTCCGTTGTATAATATATCGCCTGATTGCGGACGATACAGTCCCACCAGCATTTTTACAAGAGTGGTTTTTCCCGAACCGGAGGGTCCTACAAAGGCTATTGACTGACCGGTTTCGGTATTAAAAGAGATGTTGTCGAGCGCTTTTCGCGTTGCAGTGATGTGCTGAAAGGTTACATGATTGAAAGCGAGCGATTGTATGGTCCCTAACTGAACAGGCTTTGCAGGAACCGGCTCTTTTTCCATGATCAGAATGTCTTCGAAATTTTTTAATGATACTTCAGTCTCACGATATATATTAATAATGTTACCCATTTCCTGTAACGGACCAAAAATGAAGAATGAATAAATGAACAATGAGAAAAACTCCCCGACGGTGATTTTGCCCATAAAGACAAGATACATCATGAAAAATAACAGAAAATTGCGAAGTAAATTCACAAATGTTCCCTGAATAAAACTGAGACTTCTTATGTATTTTACTTTTTTAAGTTCCAGTTTAAGAATCTTGTCGGTGGTATTGTTGAGTCTGTTTATTTCCTGTCCCGCCAGACCTAATGATTTTACCAGTTCAATATTTCTCAGCGATTCAGTAGTGCTGCCTGCCAATGCCGTGGTTTCTGCAACTATTGTCTTCTGTATTTTTTTAACCCGTTTGCTGAGTTGACTACTCAGAATTCCAAGCAAAGGAATCATTGAAAAATAAACAGGTGCAATTAATGGATAAACATTGATAGAATAGACGGTGACAAAAATGATTCCCACAACGGATGTAAAGAGTATATTGACAAATGCATTTATGAGCCGTTCCGAATCGGTTCGAACTTTCTGGAGCTTTCCAAGTGTCTCGCCGCTTCGCTGGTCCTCAAATACCTGATAGGGTAATTCCAGCGAATGTTTGAGGCCGTCTGCATAAATACGTGCCCCAAGACGTTGTGTAATTGAGTTGACATAATAATCCTGAAAATTCTTCGCTACCCTGGAGATAAAAGCGGCGCCCATTGCCGCCAATATCAGTAAGCCTGCCCCCTTGAGAAAATCCGGGCTGGAATAGTTGTCGGGATGTGTGACAAAATTGTCTATGATTTTCCTGAAAATCCATGGATCCAGCAGTGAAAATACCTGATTAATGGCCGCCAACAGGAGTGCTAGGAATACAAGTGGCTTATAATGACTGAGATACCTAAAGAGGGTTTTCATAATTTTGAGCAAAATTAATCATAAAAAGTACGGCACAATTGTTGATTTTTTTGTCAGAAACCCAATCTGATTTGTCCCGCATCAGTTGGTGTTTTAGATAAATTTGCATCAAACAATAACATCAATAACCCAAAAATGAAAAAACTGTTCATAGCTGGCCTCATTATTTCCTGTATGGTTGCTATTGCCGGAAATAGTGCAATGGCTCAACATGTTATAATTATGAAGTCGGGAGAAAAAATGACCGGGGAAGTCAAATCACTTCAGGATAATGTGATCAAATTCAATTATAAAGGAAACGAAATGACTTTTAAGGTGGCTGATGTAGCTGCAATTGAATTTGGTGATATGAAACCCTCAGCACCGGCAGCCGGAGTAAGCTCCACCAAAGGCGTTTCTTATGTTATGGCAGGAAGGAAAATGATAAAAGAACCGAAAATTGATAATCTCACCATGGAAAAAGGGATAGTGGTTGTTGCCATAACCATCAATAAATACGGTAATGTTGTTAAAGCTGAGCCGGGTGTAGAAGGATCTACAACCACAAGTAATTACCTTCAGACTAAAGCTAAACAAGCAGCTGAAAGTGTTAAATTCGATACCAGTCCTACAATGCCGCTTGAACAAAAAGGTACCATTACTATTACTTTCTGAGTAATTTTTGAATTGGGCTGCACAGAGTAATGCTTTGTGCAGCCTTTTCGTTTCCGTTTGTTTGCATTATCTGTTTTCTTACCCGGATTTTATTTTTAATTTTCCACTTCGTTAACTGATACTTTATGGGAAAATTGGGATTGCATTGGAAAATTATTCTGGGAATGGTTTTAGGAGTCGCCTTAGGGCTGATTTCAATTCAATTTGATGGAGGAAAGACTTTTGTAGTAGACTGGATTAAACCATTCGGTACTATATTTATTAATTTACTGAAACTGCTTGCAGTACCATTGATTATTTCATCGCTGATAAAAGGAGTATCCGACCTCAAAGACATTTCTTCCCTCTCAAAACTTGGTTTCAGAACCATCGGGTTATATATCATCACTACAATTATTGCCATTTCAATTGGCTTGTTAGTGGTAAATACCATTAAACCCGGACTTCTTATAAGCTCTGAAACCCGTACCGAACTTTTGAAGAGTTTTAATAAAGATGCATTAGACAGGGCTTCAGCTGCCGATCAAACCAAAACACGCGGACCCTTACAAATGCTTGTTGATATTGTTCCTGACAATATTTTTAGCGCTGCTTCGAGTAACAGCAATATGTTGCAGGTAATTTTCTTTGTTGTCTTTTTTGGAATTGGACTAATCCTTATTCCGGCATCTGCAGCTGCTCCGGTTAAAGTTTTTTTTGATGCGTTCAACGAAGTTATCCTGAAGATGATCGATCTGGTAATGTTGGCTGCTCCGTATGGAGTGCTTGCGCTGATGGCAGCCTTAATTGCTGAGTCTCCCGGCTTCGACATTTTTGTTGCCCTCGGAGCATATGCTTTGTCGGTGTTGATCGGACTGGCAATTTTATTGTTTGTCCTGTATCCGTTCGGGGTGAAAATATTAACTGGAAAAAGTCCGTCGTTCTTCATGAAAAACATTGCTCCGGCTCAGCTGGTAGCGTTTTCTACAAGCAGTAGCGCAGCAACATTGCCTGTAACCATGGAACGGGTGGAAGAACACCTTGGTGTTGACAGGCAGGTGACAAGTTTTGTTTGTCCTGTTGGTGCAACCATAAATATGGATGGCACCAGCCTCTATCAGGGTGTTGCTGCCGTTTTTATCTCGCAGGCTTTTGGGCACGATGTTACTTTTGGTGAGCAAATGACAATAATTTTTACTGCACTGCTGGCATCAATTGGCTCTGCAGCTGTACCGGGGGCAGGTTTGTTGATGTTGGTGATTGTACTTGAATCAATAGGAGTGAATCCCGTTGGATTGGCACTGATCTTTGCCGTTGACCGCCCGCTTGATATGGTGAGAACTGCCGTAAATATTACCGGCGATGCTTTTGTGGCAATGGTAGTGGCTAAAAGTGTCGGTAAACTGGGTGATCCGCACGTGAGGGAGTGGAACGATAACTACCCGGATAAATAAAACGTTCCCGTTTTTCGTCAGGAAAACGACAATCTGAATTTTGAATAGGTGCGAAGCAGTAATAGTAATTTTTCGTGATCCGGAACGCGAATCCGTACCGACATCACTTTGCTTGCAGGTACAGCCTGAATTTTTTTCAGTAACTCACGGTAATAAATAAACGCGGTATAAACTCCGGGGCGAACACCTTTTGGAAGCATCATCATTCCCGGATAGGCAGCTTTAAAATCCTCATCAATTTCAGTTTCTATCTGCTTCTTCAGTTTGTTGTCGAATTGGGAAAAGTCAACACCGGGAAAGTATACGCGCCCCCGCTCCTGAAAGTCACTCTTCATGTCACGCAAAAAATTGACCTTTTGAAAGGCCGCACCTAGCCGCCTCGCAGGTGTAACCAGTTTTTCGTATAATTCAACATCATCCCCGCAAAACACATGCAGGCACATAAGTCCTACTACTTCAGCAGAACCGTAAATGTAGGTTTTGTAAAATGTATCATCATATGTTTTTTTCTCCAGATCCAATTCCATACTGTATAAAAATGCATCTATCAACTCTTGTCTGATTTTGTATTTGTGCACTGTAAACTGAAAAGAATGGATAATAGGATTGGTGCTGATCCCCGATTTCAAGGCCTGATAGGTGGCGTCTTTAAAATTATCAAGTAATTCCCGCTTGTTGTATTTGTGAAAAGTGTCTACAATTTCATCAGCAAGACGCACCCATCCGTAAACGGCATATATTCCCGGACGATAGCTGCTGTGAAGTGTTTTAATGCCTCTTGTAAACGAAGTGCTGTATCGTTGGGTGGTGACAGAGCTGAGCTCCAGACATAATTCAGTGTATTCCTGCATGGTCTTTTTCAATTCTTTCGGTTACGAGTCGTGAACTAATAACTACAATTGGCAGTCCTGTACCGGGTACAGTACTTGCGCCAACATAATATAAATTATCAAAAACTTCATCTTTGTTTGATGGCCGAAAACCTCCGATCTGATTCAGGCCATGGGCAAGTCCGAGTCCGCTGCCACGATAAAGATTAAAGTTGTTTTGCCAGTCAATCGGATTCATCACGGTGCGGGTAAGGGTATTTGCACTTAAATCATATCCAATACGGCTCGACAAATCTTTTACAATAGTGTCGGCCAGCTGTTCGCTGTCGTTCCAGCCGGATTTATACCTCAAATCAGGAACCGGACAGAGTATAAAAAGGTTTTCGCATCCTTCTGGAGCACTTTCGGGATTCGAACGTGAACTCACATTCACATAGTAATAGGGTTTTTGGGGGCTAACCTGCGTTTTGAAAATGGATGAAGCGTATTCATTAAAGTTAGAGCCTAAAAAATAATTATGATGGTGTACATGATCCAGTTTTCCTTTCACACCAAGATAAATTGTAAATGGCGCCAGCGTCCATTCCATTGAATCCAGTTTTTGTTCAGAGTATTTTGGTCGGTTCAATACCTTACCCCTGAATGAGGCAGCGTCCGAATTGCAGACATAAACAGAGGCGCTGTACCTCTTTCCATGATGATCTATCAAAGCGCTGATTTGCCCGTCGGTTATATCAACCCCTGTTATCTCACTGTTAAAATGCATTTTCACCCCTCTTTGATAAAGTATTTTGCAAAGTTCCGTAACAATCTTGTACATGCCCCCCTGCACATTCCAGTAGCCGTCATGAACCAGTTCAGTGTAATTTAACAGACTATAAACTGCCGGTGTTTGGAATGGGGTGGACCCCAGAAAAAAAGCAACAAGAGAAAAGATCACTTTTACCTCCTGCGAATCGAAATGCATCTCCAGTTCTTTCCACATGCTTCTGAACATTTTTGGAGTATGCTTTATAGGGACTTTCGTTAGCTGGCTAAGATAGTGGAGCTTGTTGCTGAAGTTTTGCCTGATAACCAGATTCTCTGTGTCATGAAAGAGCTTTCCCGCAGTTGCAAGATATTTTTCTGTTTTCCGAAGCAGGTCCTCTTCAATTCCTTCGAATTCCGCGGCCAGCTTTTGAAGATCCTTATAAATCAGATAAGGCTTCTTTCGTCCCTCAAAATGAACAGCATAAAGAGGATCTAACTCGTTTAATTTCAGCGGATTGTTTATTCCGCATGAATCAAAAAGTTCCTTGAATTCATAACTCATCGAAAAAAAAGAAGGGCCCATATCAAACGAAAATCCGTCTTTTTGAATGCTGTTGAGGCGCCCCCCGGGCTGATGGTATTTTTCAACAATTTCCACCTGGTATCCTTTGGTGGTCAACCTCAATGCAGTAGCGAGCGATCCAAGTCCCGAACCAATAATTAAAACTTTTTTGTTCATATCCTCCCAATCATACCGTACTCCTTCAAAACCGCATTTCCAGCTGTAAATTGATGCATTGTATAGGCTGTAAGCTCTGAATTACAAATGTTTGTGTTACTCATACGACTCTGAGTGATTTACTAAACAAAACAACACATTTAATAGTTTCAAATACTGCAATTCATAATAGCAACAACAAGTGAATAATATAGATGCAATGTATAGAATTACACATTGAAAAAAGTGTAAATTTGCCGGATGATCCGGAGGGTTAGTCTGGCTTCAAGTTATTGATAAATAATACTTTATGATCCTATTAAGTTTGCCTTCTGATTACCTGCCCATGGCAATGATGTTTGTGGTGGCAATGGGATTTGTCCTGACGACCATCTATGTTACTCATTTGCTGGGCCCACAAAGAAAATCAGCAGTAAAGCTGGACACCTTTGAATGCGGAATCGAGGCACAGGGTAATTCAAGAGTGCCGTTTTCGGTAAAATACTTTCTCATAGCTATTCTGTTTGTGCTGTTTGATGTGGAAGTAATATTCATGTACCCCTGGGCTGTTAATTTTTTGAAATTAGGTTGGTTCGGCTTTTTAGAGATGATTATTTTCATTTGTTTATTTATGCTGGGCTTTCTTTATATCATCAGAAAAGGCGCATTGAAATGGGAATAACAGGCAAAACAGTTTAAATTATTTTATCCGAATCCCATTACAAGTTGTTATAAAGATAAAAAAGAGCAATGGTTGAAATTTCAAAAGCACCCGATGGCTTCGAAGGTCCCGGTTTTTTAGCTACGAGACTTGATAAAGCAGTAGGACTGGCTCGTGCTAACTCGCTGTGGCCACTGCCGTTTGCGACTTCCTGCTGCGGAATTGAGTTTATGGCTACTATGGGAGCACATTACGATTTTGCTCGTTTTGGTTCCGAACGTCTCAGTTTCTCACCTCGTCAGGCCGATTTGCTTATGGTAATGGGAACCATAGCTAAAAAAATGGGTCCGGTATTACGTCAGGTTTATGAACAAATGGCAGAACCCCGATGGGTTTTATCAGTCGGAGCCTGCGCTTCAAGTGGTGGTATTTTCGACACATATAGCGTACTGCAGGGAATCGATCGCATTATTCCCGTCGATGTGTATGTCCCCGGTTGCCCTCCGCGTCCAGAGCAAATTCTCGACGGAGTCATGAAAATTCAGGAACTGGTGGAAAATGAATCCCTCCGCAGAAGAGATTCCGAAGAGTATAAAGCATTGATGGCATCCTACGGTATGCAATAATCTGAATATGGTACAACTGAACGCACAAGAGGTAGCAGACAGACTGCAGGCTAAATTTGGAAATAAAATCCGGCATGTTGAAGAACCTCACGGATTCCTTACAATAACCGTTGCCAGGGAAGCTGTAAAGGATATCATTCAGTGGCTATATGATGAACCCACTCTCGAATTCAGATTCCTGACCAATTGCAACGGAATGCATTTTCCTGACGGAACCGAAAAATTTGGAATGGTCTACCACCTGCACAGCCTTACCAATAATTTCAGATTACGGCTGAAGACCTTTACAAATGAAGATCCTCCCGTGTTTCCATCACTTACTCCCATATTTAAGGCGGCAAACTGGATGGAGAGAGAGACGTATGATTTTTTTGGTTTTAAATTTACAGGTCATCCCGATTTACGCCGGATTCTGAATATGGATAATCTGGAAGGCTGGCCGTTGCGAAAGGAGTTTCCTCTCGAAGACCCGTTCAGAAAAGATAAAGATGATGCCATGTTCGGCAGATAAAAGATTTCGATCATCTCAATAATTAACTAATCCCCATCACAGGAATATAAACACCCTTCGCCAGGTACAATTTTTATGAACGCCGATTCACCAGCAGAAAAAGAATACAACACCCTCAACCTGGGGCCGACTCATCCTGCTACCCATGGAATCTTTCAGAATGTTTTGAAAATGGATGGTGAAGTGATTGTAAGCAGCGAACCTACCATTGGATATATTCACCGTGCATTTGAAAAACTGGCCGAACGACGGCCCTTTTATCAGGTTACTCCAATCACCGATCGGTTAAACTATTGTTCTTCGCCTATCAACAACATGGGGTGGCACATGACCGTGGAAAAACTGATAGGTGCAAAACTGCCTAAAAGGGTTGAATACCTTCGTGTAATTGTGATGGAATTGGCACGTATTTCGGATCATATTGTTTGCAACGCGGTAATCGGTGTCGACTCGGGAGCCCTCACAGGCTTTGTATATATGTTTCAGGAGCGGGAGAAAATTTATGAAATTTACGAGGAAATTTGCGGCGCCCGGTTAACAACAAACATTGGCCGCATTGGAGGTTTTGAACGCGATTTTACAGCACAGGCATGGGGTAAGCTGGAAAAATTTCTTGCCGAATTTCCCCGTGTGCTGAAAGAGTTTGAAAACCTGCTGAACAGAAACAGAATTTTTATGGACCGTACCATCGGTACAGGTCCTATCACTGCAGAAAATGCGCTTAATTATTCTTTTACCGGACCCAACTTGCGTGCCGCAGGAGTGGATTATGATGTAAGGGTGATGACACCCTATTCGTCTTATGAAGATTTCGATTTTGTTATTCCGGTAGGAACTAGTGGCGATACCTTTGACAGGTACATGGTGCGCCAGGAAGAGATGTGGCAAAGTATTTCCATAATAAAGCAGGCTATTGAGAAATTGGGAAAACTCGACGATCAGACCAGTTTTCATGCCGATGTGCCTGAATTTTATTTGCCTCCGAAAGAAGATGTATATAACACTATGGAGGGATTGATTTGGCATTTTAAAATTGTAATGGGTGAAACCGATGTGCCCAAAGGGGAAGTCTACCATTGTGTTGAAGGAGGAAACGGGGAACTTGGATTTTATCTTGTGAGTGATGGAGGAAGAACGCCTTACCGCCTGGCATTCAGAAGGCCCTGTTTTATTTATTATCAGGCCTATGCCGAAATGATTAAAGGCAGTATGCTGTCGGATGCCATTTTGACAATGAGTTCTATGAATGTAATTGCAGGTGAGCTGGATGCTTAATTGGTTTTCCTGATATCGATATTGAATAAAAATGATTACTGATAAAAATGACGTGGTGTTCTCGGACGATGCGTTAGCGCTCATCCGAAGAATTATCAAGAGATATCCTGAAGGAAAACAGAAATCAGCAATTTTGCCTGCATTGCATATTGCACAGGCCGAATTTGATGGCTGGCTCAGCGCTCCTGTTATGGATAAGGTTGCCGAAATACTAAATATACAACCTATTGAAGTATATGAGGTGGCATCTTTTTACTCCATGTTCAATTTGAAGCCTGTCGGTAAATGTGTGATTGAAGTATGCAGAACCGGGCCATGCTGGCTGATGGGTGCCGAAGATATTGTCAAATACATGGAGAAAAAACTCGGTATCAAAGAAGGAGAAACAACTGCTGACGGAATGTTTACGCTGAAAACAGTTGAATGTCTTGCATCCTGCGGCACGGCTCCGATGATGCAGGTTGGTGAGAAATACCATGAAAATTTAACCAGTGATAAGGTAGATGAAATTCTCGACGACTACCGTGCAAACACTACCGGACATATTTCACATTGGTCACGTAATAAGATTACTTCCTGAATATGAGCAGGCAACTATTACTTAAGAATATAAACGTTCAGGGTATACGCTATCTGGATGCCTACCGTACCAGCGGGGGCTATGCCTCTTTGGAAAAGGTCTTACGATCGATGAAGCCTGATGAGGTTACCGAAGAAGTAAAGAAATCCGGACTCAGAGGCAGGGGAGGTGCCGGTTTTCCAACCGGATTAAAATGGAGTTTCCTTGCAAAACCCGAAGGAGTGCCGCGTTATCTGGTCTGTAATGCCGATGAGAGTGAACCCGGCACATTCAAGGACCGCTATTTAATGAAGCACATGCCGCATGCACTCATTGAAGGTATGATTGTTTCCAGTTTCGCACTCGGTGCTGCTACTTCCTACATCTATATCCGTGGTGAGATGCTTGAAGTGTATCACATTCTTGAAGAGGCAATATCCGAGGCATATGAAGCCGGATTGCTTGGCAAAAACATCATGGGCTCGGGATACTCCCTCGATTTATATGTTCACCCGGGTGCCGGTGCCTATATATGCGGCGAAGAAACGGCATTGATTGAATCGCTTGAAGGAAAAAGAGGTAATCCCCGGATTAAACCACCCTTCCCGGCGATCAAAGGAGTGTGGCAATGCCCCACAGTGGTAAACAATGTTGAGACAATAGCGGCGGTACCGCATATCATCAATATGGGTGGCGATGAATATGCTAAAATCGGTATTGGTAAAAGCACCGGCACTAAACTTATTTCAGCCTGTGGTCATATTAACAAACCGGGAGTATACGAAATTGAACTCGGAGTGCCGGTAGAGGAATTCATTTACTCCGATTCCTATTGTGGCGGAATACGGAATGGTAAAAAGTTGAAGGCGGTAGTTGCAGGAGGTTCTTCGGTTCCTGTATTGCCGGCTGATCTTATACTTAAAACTGCCGGTGGAGAACCACGGCTTATGTCGTACGAATCACTTGCTGATGGTGGCTTTGCTACCGGTACAATGTTAGGCTCAGGCGGATTTATTGTAATGGATGAGGATACCAGTATCGTTAAAAACCTTTGGAATTTTACCAGATTCTATCATCACGAGAGCTGCGGACAATGCAGCCCCTGCAGAGAAGGAACAGGTTGGATGGAGAAAATATTGCACAAGTTCCTCGATGGTCATGCAACGCTCCATGATATTGAACTACTCTGGGATATTCAGAGTAAAATCGAAGGCAAAACAATTTGTCCTCTCGGAGATGCCGCCGCCTGGCCGGTAGCAAGTGCCATTCGCCATTTCCGAAGTGAGTTTGAAGATTACGTTCGCAATCCTGAAAAAATACAAGATATCCGGCATTATTACCGGGTAAACAATCTGGAACCTGCCGGTTTTTGATTGATTAAAGAACCATAGCTGCATGCCAAAAGTTACAATTGATAATATTGAAATAGAAGTCCCGGAAGGAACTACCATTTTGCAGGCTGCCCGAATGATTGGAGGAGATATTGTACCTCCTGCCATGTGTTACTATTCAAAACTCGAAGGCAGTGGCGGCTATTGCCGTACCTGTATCGTAAAGGTTACACAGGGTTCTGCCAAAGACCCCAGGCCAATGCCAAAACCGGTTGCCTCTTGCAGAACACAGGTGATGGATGGTATGGTGGTGCAGAATACCACTTCGCCCGACCTTTTGGAAGCTCGGCAGGGTGTTGTTGAATTCCTCCTCATAAATCACCCGCTCGATTGCCCTGTTTGTGATCAGGCCGGCGAATGTCATCTGCAGGATCTGAGCTATGAAAACGGATTATCGAAATCACGTTACGAATTTAAGAGACGCGAGTTTGAGAAAATTGATATTGGCGATAAGATAAAATTGCACATGACAAGGTGTATTTTATGTTACAGATGTGTGAAAGTCGCCGATCAATTGTGCGATTCAAGAGTCCATGGGGTGATCAACCGGGGTGATGTTTCTGAAATCAGCACCTATATCAAAAATGCTGTCGACAATGATTTTTCCGGAAACATGATTGATGTATGCCCTGTTGGCGCGCTAACTGACCGGACATTCAGGTTTAAAAGCCGCGTCTGGTTTACAAATCCGCTTGATGCACACAGAAATTGCAGTAAGTGTGAAGGAAAAGTTGTGTTGTGGATGAGTGGCGATGAAGTATATCGGGTTACCGGCCGCAAAGATCGTTATGGTGAACTCGAATCATGGATTTGCAACGAATGCCGGTTTGAAAAGAAAGATGTCAGCGACTGGAAAATAATTGGTCCCCGTAAAATTGACAGGCATTCTGTTATTTCTCAAAATCATTATCTGAATATAAAGCAGCTCAAAATTGATGTTTCAAATCAGAAGAAAATTGCTGAACATGCTCACCAAAACCGGCAGTCTCAATAATTATTTATGGAATCATACGATCTGATATTTAAGTTGGTCTTTGTGCTGGTGATTTTTGGGGTTTCACTCCTGATCGCGATGTATTCCACTTATGCTGAACGAAAAGTTGCAGCCTTTTTTCAGGATCGCATCGGGCCCAATCGCGCCGGTCCGTTTGGCCTGCTGCAGCCACTGGCCGATGGTGTAAAGATGTTTATGAAAGAAGAGATCATCCCTTCTCACTCTGACAAAGCGTTGTTTATTTTGGGTCCCAGTATCGCCATGCTTACAGCATGTATGACCGGTGTTGTAATTCCATGGGGCAATAGTATTCTGATAAACGGCCGCGAATACATGTTGCAGATTACCGATGTCAACATAGGAATTCTCTACGTGTTTGGCGTTGTTTCAATCGGAGTTTATGGTATAATGATAGGTGGCTGGGCATCCAATAATAAGTTTTCGCTCCTTGGCGCATTAAGGGCTTCCAGCCAAATGATCAGTTACGAGTTGGCAATGGGTATGTCGATTATTGCCCTTGTAATGATGACAGGTACACTGAGTGTGCGTGAAATTGTTGAATCACAGCCGGGAGCACACTGGAATGTATTTGTTCAGCCGCTCGGCTTTTTGCTGTTTATTATCTGTGCTTTTGCCGAAACAAACCGCACACCCTTCGATCTGCCTGAATGTGAGACAGAACTTGTTGGCGGATATCATACTGAGTATTCATCAATGAAACTGGGATTTTATCTCTTTGCTGAATATATTAATATGTTTATCTCCTCAGCAGTAATCGCCAGTCTCTATTTTGGCGGTTATAATTTTCCCTTTATCAACTCTCTTGGGTTGTCACATAATGCGGTTACAATTCTGGGCACCGTAATTTTCTTCGGAAAAATATTCTTCTTCATATTCTTCTTTATGTGGATACGCTGGACAATACCGCGATTCCGTTATGATCAGCTGATGCGTCTCGGATGGAAAATTCTTATTCCGCTTTCGGTTCTGAATATTGTACTCACAGCCGTATATCTGTTATGGAAATACGAGCTGTGGAATACTCCACCTAACTTCTAAAATTCATGCAATCACTCTCAGGACGTTCCAAGTTGGTATCCAGAAAAGAAATGACTCTGGTGGAGAAACTCTATTTGCCTGCAATCCTGGGCGGGCTGTTCATTACTTTTAAACATTTTTTCAGGAAAAAGGCCACCATCAATTACCCTGAAGTGTCACGCAGGTTTTCTGCCGTTTACAGAGGCCAGCATGTGCTGAAACGTGATGAACAGGGCAGGGAGAATTGTACTGCATGCGGTTTGTGCGCTGTGGCATGTCCTGCAGAGGCCATTACTATGACCGCCGCTGAACGTAAGCCGGGTGAAGAACATCTTTACAGGGAAGAGAAATATGCTTCGATTTATGAGATTAATATGCTGCGATGTATTTTCTGCGGATTATGTGAAGAAGCGTGCCCTAAAGAAGCCATTTTCCTGACCGACAGAACAGTTGAATCGGGATTCAAACGCGATGGCTTTATATATGGCAAGGATCGGCTGGTTGAACCGATGGATTCTTCTAAGCGAATTGATGTTTCTGAACGGCTCACGGCCCATCGAAAACCAAATGAATAAAATGTCAGGCTCATTCATTATTAATAAATTCGCGCCTTGTTTGAAGGATGGTCATTTTAATAATGTTCACTAAAAGAAAGCAGTTCAGCAGATGTCTCAAATAGCATTTTATACGCTTTCGGTACTTTCGGTATTCAGCGCGCTTATGGTGGTCTTCTCCAAAAGGGCAGTTCATAGTATCTTATACCTGATTTTTTGTTTTTTCACTATAGCAGGCCATTATATTCTGCTTAATGCCCAATTTCTAGCTGCAGTTCATGTAATTGTTTATGCCGGTGCAATAATGGTGTTGTTCCTCTTTGTAATCATGTTGCTGAATCTCAATAATGAAAAGGAATCACATAAATCAAATATTTTAAAGTTTGCTGCTGTGGTTTCGGCAGGCTTAATGCTCATTATTCTTGTTGCGGCCTTTGGATCGGCTGATGAATTAAAATTGATTTCGGCTCCTGAAGGTCAGATCGGAATGGTGCAAATGCTGGGGCAAACACTGTATAGTAAGTATTTACTGCCATTTGAAGTATCGGCACTGTTGTTTTTAGCTGCAATGGTTGGAGCTACTATGATTGGTAAAAAGGAAACTCATTGAAATAAGCGAATAAATGGAACTGTCGGGTTTAAATAATTATCTGTTACTGGCTTCAGTATTGTTTGTGATAGGGGTAATGGGGGTGCTGTTTCGGAGAAATGCGATTATTGTTTTCGCGTGTATAGAATTAATGCTCAATGCGGTGAATTTGTTACTTGTTGCATTTTCATCAGCACACAATGATCCGGGCGGACAGGTGATGGTGTTCTTTATTATGGCAGTTGCTGCAGCCGAAGTAGCGGTTGGGCTTGCTATTTTGGTGATGGCTTATAGAAATATCAAAAGTGTTGATATAAGTATGTTAAACAATCTTAAATGGTAGCCGGATTATTTCAATCTGCTTTCGAAAAAAATAACCTGTGAAAAATCTGATCTGGCTTATTCCAATTCTGCCACTTGCCGGTTTTATTATTAACGGCATCGGAAATAAAGCACTCTCCCGTGGGGTTTCCGGATGGTTGGCGTCACTTACTGTTTTAGGAAGTTTTATTCTTTCTGCACTGGCATTTAATTCCCTGGCCGATTCAAATGCTGTAATTTCTGTTGACGGTTACCAGTGGTTCAGTGCGGGTAATTTTAATCTTGAATTCGGATTTTTAATAGACCACTTGTCCATAGTGATGTTATTGGTCATCACCGGAGTCGGATTCCTCATTCATGTTTATTCAATTGGTTACATGAGCCACGAACCTGACTACGCCAGGTATTTTGCATATCTCAATTTGTTCGTGTTTTTCATGCTGCTTTTGGTGATGGGTTCATCGTATGTGGTGATGTTTGTAGGGTGGGAAGGTGTGGGACTCTGTTCTTACCTGTTGATTGGCTTCTGGTTTAAAAACCAGGAATACAATGCCGCCGCCCGCAAGGCCTTTATCATGAACCGGATTGGTGACCTTGGATTTTTACTTGGCATGTTTTTAATACTGGTCAATTTTGGCAGTTTGCAATACGATACTGTTTTCGAAGCTGCCAAAAACATGCCTTCAGGTGCCCCGGTTTTAACGGCTATTGCTTTATTGTTGTTTGTGGGAGCCACTGGTAAAAGTGCTCAGATTCCTTTATATACCTGGCTTCCTGATGCCATGGCAGGTCCAACACCTGTGTCAGCGCTTATCCATGCGGCAACCATGGTAACTGCCGGCATTTATATGATTATAAGATCCAATGTGCTTTATGTAATGGCGCCATTTGCTTCACAAATAGTAGCTGTTATAGGAGCTGTAACTGCAATTTTTGCCGCATTAATTGCGATAAAGCAAAACGACATTAAAAAAGTGCTGGCGTATTCAACGGTATCACAACTCGGATATATGTTTGTGGCTCTGGGTGTGGGTGCCTTTTCTACGGCATTGTTTCATGTGGTTACACATGCCTTCTTTAAAGCCCTTCTATTTCTTTGTGCCGGTAGTGTGATACACGGAATGGGAGGTGAGCAGGATATTCGGAAAATGGGAGGACTTAAAAAGTCACTACCTGTAACACATTTTACGTTTCTGATAGGCACACTGGCAATTTCAGGGGTTCCGCCGTTTGCGGGGTTTTTCTCAAAAGATGAAATACTTGCGCAAACCTGGATTCATAATCCGCTGCTCTTTACGGTATTGGCTGTAACCTCGGTACTTACTGCAGTTTATATGTTCAGACTATACTTTGTAACTTTTTATGGCGATTTCAGAGGTACTCATCATCAGCAGGAGAATCTGCATGAATCTCCTTCCTCTATGACCATCCCACTGATGGTACTGGCAGTGCTTGCAACAGTCGGTGGTTTTATAGGTTTGCCCGAACTGTTTCATGGTCCCCATTTGCTATCCGAATTTCTTGCTCCGGTAACTGCTTATGCCGATGCCTACATTTCAGGTTCCGCCAGTCATGCTTTTGAAATGAACATGATAATAATTTCAATTGTTGTACTTGCACTCATTATTGCATTTACCAGGAGTTATTATGTGAAAAGAAATAACATTCCTGAAACGGATAGTCAGACCGAAGGATTTTCACTGCTGTTGTCAAACAAATTTTATGTCGATGAAATATACAGGGCAGTTGTTACACGGCCAATGGATGTGCTGTCTCGTTTTGGCTACAACTGGATTGAAAAAGGATTCATCGACCGCATTGTAAATAGCATGGGATTGCTTACAAATGGTACCTCCGGAATGCTCAGGCTTACGCAGTCGGGAAACATTGGATTTTATCTCTTTGCAATGGTATTGGGAATTGTGGTTTTGATTGCATTAAAATTGGTTATCTGATATGACGCTGTTACCGCTACTTCTTTTTGTGCTCCCTGTTCTGGGAATGATTACGGTTAGTCTGATTTCAGATCGGAAAACAGCAGCCATTGCAGCCCTTCTCATTTCAGTTGTTTCATTTGCTGATATCTGTTGGAAAATGGCTGGATTTGATCCTTCGGGAGGATTTCAGTACGTATTTGATCAGTGGTGGGTTGAGCAATTAGGTATCAGTTTCGCCATTGGCATTGACGGACTCGGAATGATCATGTTGCTGCTTACCAATCTGCTGGTTCCGCTGATCATCTTTTCCTCCTTCGACCGCCAGATAAAATCGCATAAGGCTTATTACGGATTGATATTCTTCATGCAGGCCGCTCTCAACGGAGTGTTTACCTCAATGGATGGCTTTCTCTTTTATGTGTTCTGGGAATTGGCACTCATACCTATTTGGTTTATATGTTTATTATGGGGCGGCAGCGACCGTGTTCGGATTACACTCAAGTTTTTTATCTATACCCTTTCGGGAAGTTTGGTAATGCTGGTTGCAATTATCTGGCTGTACCTGCAAACACCAGCACCACACGACTTCAGTCTGCAGTCGTTTTACGATTTGTCTCTTACCGCCTCACAACAATCGTGGGTGTTCTGGGCCTTTTTTCTTGCATTTGCCATTAAAATTCCTGTTTTCCCGCTTCATACCTGGCAGCCTGATACCTATACCGATGCGCCCTCTCAAGGTACCATGCTGCTTTCCGGCATCATGTTAAAAATGGGTTTGTATGGGATATTAAGATGGATGATACCTGTGGTTCCACAAGCCGTTCAGCAATGGGGAATGTTAGCTGTGTTTCTGGCAGCCATCGGCATCGTTTATGCATCGGCAATGGCCATTGCCCAAACCGATTTTAAAAGAATGGCTGCATATGCTTCAATGGCACACGTTGGATTAATTGCTGCCGGATTGTTTACCTTGAATTTGCAGGCATTGCAAGGCGGAGTGTTCCAGATGGTGAGCCACGGCATCACGGCAGTAGGATTGTTCTTTATTGCTGATATTCTTCAGGATAAATTAAAGTCGAATGAGATGAACGATATGGGAGGACTGGCTAACAGTTCTCGTTCGTTTTCTCTCTTGTTTATGGTGATTCTGCTGGGTAGTGTCGCACTGCCTCTCACAGGTAGTTTTGTCGGAGAGTTTTTATTGCTTGGCGGAATTTTCGCTTTTAATTCCTGGCTTTCACTAATAGCCGGTTTAAGTGTGATTTTGGGAGCAGTATACATGCTGCGAGCTTACAATAAAATAGCACTTGGTGAGAACACCGTTGCTGAAGCTGCCTTCGGCAAACTGACAGCTAATGAGAAAATATTACTTATTGTTATTTCTGTATTGATTATCGGTACCGGCATATACCCCATGCCGTTATTAAAAATAGCAGAACCTTCTATAGTTAACATCTTGCATCATGCAGGAGTTAATCCAATTTGATGATTAAATATTGATATCCGGTTTAGTATGAACAGTATTTTGGCGTTGACCGCTCTTGGTGTCCTTGCAATGGTTTCGGAGATATTCCGATTCAAAAAGCAGGTTCTGTTTCCGCTGATATTTGCCGGACTTGTTGTCGCGCTCTTTGTTACAATTCGCGATTGGGATACAGCTGTACGATACTACAGCGACATGATGTATTTCGATAATTATGCTGTCGCATTTTCCTCACTGATATTAGCCATCGGACTGGTATGGTACCTCTTTGCGAGAGATTTTATGTCTGCTCCTGATCGTCAGTCGGACTTCACTTCACTTATTCTTTTTGCAACTGCGGGAGCCATTGTAATGGTGAGTTACTCGGATTTGACGATGTTTTTTATTGGACTCGAAATACTCAGTATTTCGATGTATGTTATGTCGGCAAGCAATAAGTCTGATGTAAAGTCAAATGAATCCGGATTCAAATATTTTATTCTGGGAGCTTTCGCAACAGGCTTTCTGCTATTCGGAATTACGTTGGTGTATGGTGCCTCAGGCACTTTTAATCTGTTAGCCATTTCCGAATATGTGAAGGCGAATACAGATACGCTGCCTGCAATGTTTTACACCGGAATATTGCTCATACTTTCAGGACTTGCCTTTAAAATAGCTGCAGCTCCGTTTCATTTCTGGGCTCCCGATGTTTATGATGGTGCACCAACTCCGGTAACCGCTTATATGTCAACAATAGTGAAAACAGCAGCTTTCGCAGCGTTTTTCAGATTGTTTCACACAGCTTTCGCTGGATTGTCGGATTGGTATGGTCCTGTTGTCGCAGTGCTTGCTGCATTAAGTATTATTGGGGGAAATTTATTGGCTGTATATCAGACCAGTCTGAAGAGAATGCTTGCCTATTCGAGCATTGCTCATGCCGGTTATATGCTTTTAGCTATTACTGCCATGAATGACCTCTCTCAAAGTGCATTGCTGCTTTATCTGGCCTCTTATTCATTTGCCTCTATTGGAATTTTTGCTGTTTTGCAGTCGCTCTCCAATGCCGGTAATGAGGCTGTTACAGCTCTCAGAGGCTTTTCCTCCATTCACAAAAAAACCGCAGTTGCAGTAGTCATTCTAACCCTTTCAATGGCCGGAATTCCTCCGGTTGCCGGCTTTTTTGCAAAGTATTATATGTTTTATGCGGCCCTTAGCTCTGGGTATACATCATTGGTATTGTTAGCGGTAATAGGTTCTTTAATAGGAGTTTACTATTATTTTAGGATCATTATCGCCATCTACCAGCCGGCCGACAGAGAAGCCGTTGAGGTGGTCATTCCATTTAATCGTCAGTTGGTTATTTGGATTTGTGTGGTGATTACCCTTGCTCTTGGATTAGCCCCGGCCTTTATAACTGCACTTTTATCATAAATCGTTGATTTTAAAAAGGATGTGAGTTTTCTCGAAACTTACAGCCGTTTTTCTGTTTAAGTATTTGAATTTGTTGGCATTGCAGTGGATTTTTATAGCTTAATAGATGCCGTTTAGTTAACTTTGCCTGTTCCGGCGAGATCCCATTTACCGGCTTGCCACTAAACCTAATTATGAATCGTTTGCCCGGAATATATACCAGGGCGTTGCCTGCTTTTACTTTTTGGCAAAAACGCCTTTTGCTGCCAGTGATACTGTTATCATTTTGGCTTATTCCTTATTTATCTTTTGCATCCCCGTTTACTCTTTCGGCCACTACCAGCAATTATAATGGTTATGCGGTTTCCTGTTTTGATTCTGCAAATGGTTCGATTGATCTTACAGTTACCGGAGGTACAGTTCCTTTTACTTTTTTGTGGTCAAGCGGACAAACTACTGAGGATATTAATTCACTCACTGCCGGTGTTTATATTGTAACTGTCGTTGATGCCGATCTGGATACGATGAGGGATACAGTTCAGATCATTCAGCCCGGAGTTATTGACATCCTGTTTTCTTCTGTTTCCGATGTGCTTTGTAATGGTGGTTTAACGGGTGCAATTGATATCACCTTATCCGGGGGAACAGGGATATTTTCCTACACATGGTCAAACGGTGCAACAACAGAGGATGTGTCCGGACTTGCAGCGGGCCCATATACCATTTCAATCACCGACAATAACAATTGTCCAGCACAAAACGATACAACCATTGGAGAGCCTCCGCCATTGTTTGCCGGAATTTCACATACCGATGCTAATGCGGCTCCCGACGGTACAGCTATGTCTACTCCTACGGGCGGTGCAGGTAGTTATTCTTATTTGTGGTCCACCACTGCAACAACTGCAGGAATTACCGGTTTGTTACCCGGTACCTACACTGTAACTGTAACAGATGCAAATAACTGTACCGTTGTCGATCAGGCTGTCGTTGCAAATGCTTTAGGACCGTGTACCATTATTTCCGATTCAACAATTAATGTTACTTGTAACGGTGCAGCCAACGGTGGCGTTTACATCAGTTTGTCTGCGGCAATTGCTCCCATCACGTACAACTGGTCAAATGGCGCAACTACCGAAGATATTACAGCACTCGGACCCGGAACGTATACAATAACAATCACCGATGTCATAAATTGTGTGGCTGTTGATTCGTTCATTGTTACCGAACCTACAGCACTCAACGATTCGGTTCAATCGGTAAACCCTACCTGCGGCTTGTTCAACGGCAGTATCACCGATTATCCATACGCGGGAACAAGTCCGTATACGTATCAGTGGAATACGGGACAAACAACACAAACCATCAGCTCGCTTGCGGCGGGCACCTACACAGTCACCATCCGTGATGCGAACCTGTGCAGCCGGACACGTACCCGTACCATCACCAATCAGTCGGGACCAAACGTCGCGCTTGATTCGGTACGCGCAGTTGCATGCAACGGCGGATTAACGGGCGGAGTATACATCACCCCA
>DASUFP010000037.1:0-3491 GCA_036274495.1 Bacteroidia bacterium | reverse complement strand
CTTTTAACAACTTATGGCACCGATGCAGCAAAAACTACGGAACCGGAGAATATCGCTTCGCTCGTTTCAGTCCCCGGAAGCGGAAGATACAGCACGACTGATGCAGGATACTTAGTGGCTGCAGATCTGACATTTCTTGGGGTTACTAAAACAGTAGTTGTAAAGCTCATGTATTACAAGCAAACCGATCAAGGTACCTATAATATGGCGGGCCTGTCTGCAGAATTTACGATGCTTGCAAAAACAGATTTTGGTGTTGTTTCCAGCAATATTGACGATAAAGTTTTGATTAAGGTCAATGCCAACCTTAAAAACAAAAAGTCATGAAAAGAATACTAAAATCAAAAATCCTGCTGGTAATAGTAGCTGTACTGCTAAGTAGCTGTTACTATGATGAAGTAGTTGTGTTTGAAGGGTTGCCGGAAAATGTAAGCCTTAAGAACGATGTGCAAATAATTTTTGACCGGGACTGTAACTCGTCGGGTTGTCATGATGCCCAGGGAACTCATGAACCGAGTCTTGTACCCGAAAATTCATATAATTCCCTGACTCAAGGTTATGTCAATACGGTTGAACCGGAGAAAAGCAAGCTTTATGTGGCCGTCGATGTTGGCGGAATGCCAGAAGGACGAACTCCACTCAGCGAGAATGATAAGAAAATAATTTTGGCATGGATTACAGAAGGTGCTAAAAACAATTAACAGCTATAGGTATGAGAAATTTCAAACTATTATATAGATGTATCTTCCTTGTTATGGCAATGTCAGGATTCATTCTTGTAACGGTTCCTACATTTGCTCAGGAGGAAGATTCAGTAGCAACAGCATTGGAAGAAGGTAATAAGCCGGTTCGTCAACCTTTTGAAAGCACCTGGCTAATTGATAATCAAACGACAGTAGTTCCGCGAAAAGGAACATTGGAGTTTATGATACAGCATCGATTCGGTACTATCTATAATGGTATTAAGGATTTGTATGGTTTGTATGGTTCGGGTGCCAACATAAGACTTGGCCTTAATTATACCTTGTTTGAAAACGTTGGCTTCGGCTCATTGAAAGGAGATCTTTCGATCGGTTTTGGATCAACAAAAAATGGAATGATCCAGGATTTCAATCTCAAGTACGGATTTCTGCAGCAGACGCGTTCGGGTCGCGTGCCTGTAAGTGTTACCTATTACGGAAATGTAGCGATGGAGACCCAATACCCAACGGAAGATTTACCAAACGGAAATACTTCAGACCGATTTTCTTATTTCAACCAAATTATCATTTCAAGAAGATTTAGTCCAGCTTTATCGGTTCAGGTAGCACCCAGCATTTCGCATTACAATGTGGTAGAGCCTACGATGAATAATGATCATATCGCCGTGGCCGTGGGCGGCAGGTATAAGTTTTCGCCACAATCGGCCATCCTGATAAATTATGATCAGCCCATTACGGAACACCAGGACGGTAACCCTCAATTTAATGTAAGCGCAGGCATTGAAATAGCCACAAGCGCACATGCCTTTCAGGTTTTCATTTCCAATTATCCATACATCGTTCAGCAAAAGAATAACATGTTCAATCAACCTAATTCTGCACATGAATGGTATCAGGACTTATTTATTGGTTTTAATATCACAAGATTGTGGAGTTTTTAAAAATTACCAGTATGTACTTGACACGAAAAGGCTTTTTATGGATTGGAGGGGTAGTAACCTGTGTGCTTGCATCTTTACATTGGCGAGTATTCACCAAGTCAGAAAAAAGGGAAACGTTTAAATTCTTAACACATGATGGAAAATTAGTTGAGGTGGATGGTAAACACGTGCCGATGAAAAAAATAACAGCCAGTAAACAACAGTTGGTTTCCTGGATATGGAAAGAACAAAGGATTTAAAACAAATTTCAAAATGATTAACCGAATGCGTCAATGAATACGTCCAGAAGGAGTTTTTTCAAAAAAGTACTGGCTGTTGATGAGAGCCCATTTGGTTCACTTCTTCAAGAACAGGTAGATGAAACAGGAGAAAAAGTACAACTCCTTTCTGTAGAAGGTTATGTTATAGAAATAGACAAGGCATACCTAAAGCCCGTTCCTGAAATACCACCGTACATCGATGCACGCAAAGGCATTGAAGGAAAGAAGTTTGTTATGGTAATTGACCTTTCGCGTTGTAAGAACTTAAAAAAATGTCAGTCTGCTTGTAATAAAATGCATTTCGTCAGCGAGGGACAAAACTGGATAAAAGTCTACGGAATGCAGGACAGTGAAAATTCTGCTCCTTACTGGCAACCTACAACGTGCATGCATTGCGATGAACCACCCTGCGTCAAAGTCTGCCCGGTAGATGCAACATTTAAGCGCACGGACGGGATCGTGTTAATTGATAATGAGCGTTGCATCGGATGCAGATTTTGTATGGCGGCGTGTCCATATTCAACACGCGTATTTAATTGGGATAAGCCCATCCTTCCCAAAGAAGCGCTTGAAATGGATTACTCACCTGAGACCAGTTGCCCTCCAAAAATCGGAACAGTTAATAAGTGTGATTTCTGTCCTGACATGGTTCGAAAGGGGGAACTTCCACATTGTGTTTCAGCCTGTCCAAATGGTGTTTTTTACTTTGGCGATATGAATGAAGATGCGGTTACGAATGGCTCTGAAACGTTACGCCTGACAGAACTTCTACGCGATCGGGCCGGATACAGATTGATGGAAGACCTGGGTACCAAACCGCGTGTTTATTATCTGCCTCCTGTAAACAGATTGTTCCCTTATGAGGAAGGCCTTAAGCAGGATTAAATGCTTTTGTTATGAAAAATTCATCTACAGACGTAAGAGAGATAATCGAACAGGAATTGATGCCGCAAAAATTTGGAAGAGCAGGCAAGATATGGGTGATTGTTTTAGTGGCTATTTGTGGCGTGGGCCTGTATGCTTATTATCAACAATTACGATACGGTTTATCGGTTACTGCCATGCGTGATTATGTCTCATGGGGTATTTATATTTCAAATTTCGTCTTTTTTGTAGCGATAAGTCTTGTAGGATCTTTAGTTACTGCAATCCTCAGGCTCTCGAATGCATCCTGGAGCACACCGTTAACTCGTATTGCTGAAATAATCGCAACGTCGGCTATAATTTTTGCATCACTGATAATCATCATTGATATGGGGCGGCCGGATCGGTTTCTTCACATCTTTTTGTATGGCCGACTGCAATCCCCCATTCTTTGGGACGTAATAGTGATCACCACCTACTTTGCATTGAGTGTTCTGCTTCTCTACCTTCCACTACTACCCGATCTTAAAATACTAATCAGGAATAAAGTAATGCTTAGCCGATGGACCGTGCGCATTTATGTATTCCTGGGAAAATTTTGGAAAGGGAATTCAGAACAGGAAGCCATCCTTGAAAAATCTATACGGATTTTATTAATAACCATTATTCCTATTGCGCTTGCGATACATACAGTGACTTCGTGGCTGTTTGCCACAACTTATCGG
>DASUFP010000036.1:0-49581 GCA_036274495.1 Bacteroidia bacterium | reverse complement strand
CACACAAGTTTCAAAACTGAGCGGTGGTGAGCTTAAAAGACTGCAACTGCTTACAGTATTATTGAAAAATCCCAACTTTTTAATTCTTGACGAGCCAACCAACGACCTCGATATCACAACACTGAATATCCTGGAAGAATTTCTGTCAGATTATGCCGGCTGCATGTTGCTGGTGACCCACGACCGCTACTTTATGGACCGACTGGTTGATCATGTATTTGTATTGGATGGGACCGGAACCATCCGGGATATACATGGCAACTATTCCGCCTACAGGCAAATGGATAAAAAAAGTCCTTCAACAGCTGTTCAAAAAGAAATTCCTGCTCAGGCTAAACCTCCAAAAGAGAGGAAACAAAAACGCTCCTACAAGGAACAAAAGGAATTTGAAAGTCTGGAAAGTTCAATTAACGTACTTGAGCAAAGAAAAACTGAACTTGAAGCGATACTTTCAGGGAGCACCTCCAACCCGGAAATCGTACAAAAGGCAGTTGAAGAATATGCGCAGGTTGAGGCCGATATTCACACACAAACTGCAAGATGGCTGGAACTGGCAGATATTGCCACGCAATCATAATACTTCCAGAGCCTCATTAAGGCTTGCACACAGCATTTCTGAATACTTATGGGGGTAGGTTGCCCCATCCAGATGTGAAACCGCCTGAACGCCTTGAATCACGTTTGTAAGAAATACCTCATCTGCCGTTTTTATGTCCGTAACGGTAAGAGGCCTTTCAATAACTCTTTGTCCCTGGTTCAAAAGCAGCTGCAGAACCTGTTTTCGCATAACACCGTCAACACAGCCTTCAGACAGGGGAGGGGTTTGAACTATTTCGTTTTTAACCATAAAAACATTGGAGCGCGATGACTCAATGACATTTCCTTCGCTGTTCAACAACAGGCAGTCGTCCAGCTTGCGGTTTCGGGCATCGATTGATGCTACCACATACAATAAAGCCGATGCCGATTTTATTGAGGAAAGCGCACCGTTTACTTTTTGCTGTCCGGTGTAAATACCGACCTTCAGTGTTTGGGCAAACAAATAATCCGAATTACTCTGAGGCTCTGAGTGAATCACGCAATCATAGGTATCCGATACCGGGGTATAATAACCTCCTTCGCTTCTGAAGAGCTGAAGGCGCAATCTTGCATTTTCAACTACATTCTTTTTCAGATGTTCTTCGATACCATTTTTGAACGATGAAAACGCATCACATTGGCCGCCCTTGAACTGCAGTACTTTCATCCCGGCAAGGAGTCTGTGATAATGTGCATCCAAAAACAAGGGGATACCTTTCCTCACTTTTATGGTCTCAAACAAACCATCGCCGTACCGGAAGGAGCGGTTGCTGCTTCCGGATAAATCCGACATTCCCTGAAAAGCACATTGGGTTTTCATTACCACACCTGATTGGAATAGATGGTCATCAGATTACCGTTTTCCGGGATTAAAACGCCTTTCACCCCGGCACCGTTTGCCGCAACAATATCCCGTTCACGATCACCGATAAACCACGACTCCTCAGGATTACCGTTATGTACGGCAAGCGCTTTCTCAACCAGTAACGACCCGGGCTTTCGGCAAAGACACAGCCCCGAGTCGGGATGGTGCGGACAATAATAAACATCGGTTATATTAACACCGGCAGACATGAAAGCATCGTTCATATGGTTATGCAATACATTCACATCGTTGTGGCGGTATAATCCTTTGGCAACGCCTCCCTGGTTGGTTACAACTATGATTTTGAATCCGGCTTTTTGCCAGTGTAAACAAGCTTCAAAGACACCAGGAAGAAAAATAAAATCACTGATTTTCCAGGTATAATCCTGCCGGTCCGCATTTATGACACCGTCACGGTCGAGGAAAAGTATTTTGCTCATCTTAAAAGGAGGTGAGTTGGTCTAAAAAATAGATGAACAGCGTCGGTTTTAACAACACCGTAAACAGCATTCCAAAAACGGCACCCCAAAAATGAGCATCATGATTGACATTATCGTTGCCCTTTTTGTTCATGTAGTAGCTGTATACAAGATAGGCTGCGCCCAACAAAATGCCCGGCAATCCAATGATACCGTATAAGTATATTTTTTGTAAAGGCTGAAAGAGAATAGCCGCAAAGAGAACCGAAGAAACAGCTCCCGAAGCTCCAAGCGCGTTGTAACCCGCATTGTGCATATTTCTCTTGTAACTGGGAGTAATCGAAATCAGCATTCCGCCAAAGTAGAGCAGGAGGTAGTAAAATGTGGCCTTTTCCTCAAAAACAATCTGATAATATTCCTCTACGACCTGTCCAAAACTCCACAAAACAATCATGTTCACAAACAAATGAATCCAGTCGGAATGTATAAATCCTGAAGAAAAGAACCGGTACCATTGTTTCCGTTCCGAAATCATATAAGGATTGAAAATCATCCGGTGCATTATATCCCGGTTATAAAATGCCGCAATGGAGATGATACAGGTAACTCCGACAAGAATTTCTGTTATTGACATGGCCCAAATATAAAATTAAATGACCGGAATTAGGGTTGAAATTGAAACTGAGATCATTATCTTTGATATTCATTTTAAACCACTTTTCAATGAAAACCTGGACCCGCGTTCCGGTTTTCAGGCTTCTGGTTCCTTTTGCCTTCGGCATTCTTTCAGGCCTGAGTACCGATTTTTCTTTGCACACTGCACTCATCAGCTTTTTTACCGCATTCTGCGTTAATGGCTTGTTCACTTTCAAAAAGTATGCTACAGGTGCTCATGCCCATCGATGGCTGATGGGTATTCCCCTTTATACAAGCTGGTACTTTGCGGGTTACCTGATAATGGTACTGAAGTCGGCGGCATTTGTCCATACCCGGCCTCCTTCAACTTCTGTTTCAATAGTAAGTGTTGACGATAACCCATCGTGGAAATCAAAAGCAGTAAGGTTTACCGGAACCCTTTGGACACCCGTAACGAACACCGCATTGTATCGGCGATCAGCAAAGGTTATGGTGAGGATAGGGGATGCCGGAGTAATAAATCCTGTTCCGGGCGATCTGATGGTACTCCGATCGGCTGCAGAGGAAGTAAAGTCGCCGATGAACCCGGGCCAGTTTGATTATAAAGCGTACCTGAAACGTTCAGGGATCCGCCTTCAGATTAATGCTAAAAGCAACGCGGGTATTGTACTAAAAGCCGGTAACCCTGCAGGACTAAAATTTATGGCAGTTCCGGTTAGAAACACCTCCGCGGAACTGTTAAAGAGAGCGCTGCCCGATTCTGCGTTGCTCGGAGTTGCAGGGGCACTTATACTCGGTGAGGACCGGTGGATGGAGCAGGACATACAAGCCGGTTTCAGTTCTGCCGGAGTACTGCATGTGTTGTGTGTTTCAGGAATGCATGTGGTTTTGCTGCTTACAATTATTGAAAAAATATTAAATCTGCTGCGCATACCGGTTAAGCTAAAATTCCTGCAATACCTGATATTGATTGGTGTGACCTGGTATTATACATCACTTACAGGTTTTTCGCCTTCCATTATAAGGGCAGCCATGATGATGACACTGGTTCTTGCAAGTAAACTGTTTCATAAATCCGGAAACCTTTCAAACAATATGGCCGCTACAGCCCTAATTATGTTTTTGTTTGAACCGGCTTATCTTTTCAACGCCGGCTTTCAACTCTCCTTTCTTGCAGTGCTGGGGATTTTTCATTTCTATAATCAGGTAAAGTGGAATCCCGTTGCCGGCGGCAAAATTGTACAGGCCATGCGCGATATGGTGGCGGTATCTGTTGCCGCTCAGGCAGCAACTTTTGCAGTAAGCCTCTTTTACTTCCACAGGTTTCCAACCTATTTTATGATTGCAAACCTGGTGATCGTTCCCCTGGCGACCATAGTACTGTACCTGGGTATGCTGATGCTTTCGCTCGGATGGATTTCAATTCTCGGGGAAGTACTCCGGTGGGCCCTTTCAAATACACTCAAAGCACTTATCTTTTGCACCACTACCATTGCCAATTGGCCGGGATCGGTAATCGACGGCATTTATATTAATTTATTCGAATGCCTGTTACTCCTCCTGGTAGTTGCCTGCTGTTATTTTCTTATAGTTGAAAAAAGTTTTCGGCGGTTACGAAATCTGCTCATAGGGTTGGCGCTTTTTTTCGGAACAACCGCCTACAACAGAATGAAAAGTGCAGATCATAAGGAATTCCTGGTATTCAGGTCACCGGCAAATCCTGTGCTGGTTTTTACCAAATCCGAAAGCGCGGTGGTTTTAACTCCGGACTCTGCTAAAGCAATTGCAATTATCAAAGGCCATCTCCTGCAAAATAACATCAGGCATATTCAGTACATAAAATTAAATTATGGAAGCTGTATTAAAATCAGGAATGGAAAACAAAAAATCCTTTGGCAGCATTCGTACGCCGAAGCATCGAAAAATACAATTGCTTTGACCGCCAACGATTGGCTTGTTACCGATAAAGGCATCAATTCAGCGGACAATTCTGCAAAAAAGGACAGTGTACACCTGAAATCATTCTCCTGTCATGTGGTTGACCGGCAGGGGGCATTCACCATTCGTTTATCCGGTAAATGAGGAAAGCGTATATGTTTCTGAGGACCTGATTCCTCTTTCGGTTTGAATTAACGAACAGCATTCGTGAACAGCATCGTGTTCAAAAATCAATGTGTAATCGTTCGCCGCTGCATCTTTTAAAAAAGCCGCCTTTTCCTCAAGCGTAATCAAAGGCCGGGTATCATATGCCATTACATAAGCTACAGGTATATGGGCAACACTGGGAATCAAATCAGCCATATAAACCAGTGTTTTGCCGTTGTAATTGATTTTGGGAAGCATCATAGATCCGGTGTGGCCGTTTACGGTAATCCAGCTAAAGCCGGGAATCAGTTCATTTAATCCGTCTACGAATTCGAGCTGCCCGCTTTCCTGAATAGGAAGAATGTTTTCTTTAAGAAACGAGGCCTTTTCCCTTGCATTTGGTTTTGTAGCCCATTCCCAGTGTTCGCGGTTACTCCAGAAACATGCATTTGGAAAGGCTGTTTCATAAGATGTTCGGTCTTTGTTCCAGCGGATACTGCCCCCGCAATGGTCAAAGTGGAGATGTGTTAAAAATACGTCCGTAATATCACCCCTGCCGAATCCATAATAATTCAGCGATTTTTCCAATGTTGTTTCATGGCCAAGAAAGTAATAGCTCATAAACTTATCATCCTGTTTGTCACCTATCCCGTTATCAATTAATATCAGCCGGTTACCGTCCTGAACCAAAAGACATCTCATGGCCCAGGTACACATATTGTTTGAATCAGCCGGGTTAAGTTTATTCCAGATAGATTTGGGCACAACGCCGAACATTGCACCGCCATCAAGTTTAAAAGTTCCTGTGTTAATGGTATATAGATTCATGGTCGGATATTTTACAGGCTTTATAGATTTAGAAATCCGAAGCCGCCGGATATGCAATATTAACGATTACCTGTTTATTATTTGCCATTGTCCTCAGGATTCATCCCGAGATGCTGAGTACCTTTAACCTCTTTGCAAATCGAAACATGCATATTCATTTCATAGCAATAGGAGGGGCCGCAATGCACAATTTGGCACTGGCTCTTCATGGCTTGGGAAATTCTGTTACAGGCTCAGACGATGAAATAAAAGAGCCATCATTGTCACGGCTCGCCGCAGCCGGGATTTTACCTTCGGCAACCGGCTGGTATCCTGAAAAATTAGAAACCCGACCGGATGCGGTAATCCTGGGAATGCACGCCCGCGCTGATAATCCTGAACTTTTAAAGGCAAAGGAATTAGGACTAAAAATTTATTCTTTCCCGGAGTATTTTTATGAACACGCAAAAAACAAAACCAGAATTGTAATTGGGGGATCACATGGCAAAACCTCCATTACTGCAATGATCATGCATGTATTACGCGATTCGGGAGTCGACTTCGACTACATGGTCGGTTCTTCAGTTGCAGGATTTGATACAATGGTACGGCTTTCAAATAGTGCTGATTTAATGGTTCTGGAGGGAGATGAATACCTTGCTTCTCCAATTGACCGTCGTCCTAAATTCCACCTCTATAAACCCGATATCGCTGTTCTAAGCGGCATTGCGTGGGATCATATCAATGTATTTCCAACATTTGATAATTATGTGGAGCAATTCAGGATTTTTGCCGATATGCTGCCTTCCGGCGGATCACTGATCTATTATAAAAACGATCCGGAGCTCAACAAAATTGCAGCCCATTTAGCTGAAGGTATAAATAAGATACCCTATTCGGTTCCTGATTCCAAAACAGTGAATGGGATTACTTCCGTCATTTATGATTCAATGCATTTTCCGCTGAACATATTTGGCGATCATAATCTGGCCAATCTGAATGCAGCTATGCTGGTATGCGAACAGGCAGGCATTGAACGGAAACAATTTCTTACTTCAATCGGATCGTTTACCGGAGCTGCAAGACGATTGGAAACCATCAAAAGAACCGATGATTTAATTGTTATAAGAGATTTTGCCCATTCACCATCCAAACTCCGTGCAACGGTTGATGCCGTAAAAAAACAATATCCTGATTGGCATCTGGTAGCCTGTATGGAGCTGCATACATTCAGCAGCCTGAGCGAAAATTTTCTGGATCAGTACAGCGGAACCATGGACCTCGCTGATGTTCCGCTTGTTTATTTTAACCCTGAAACACTCATCCACAAAAAGTTAAAATCACTCGATCCTTATGAAGTAAAAAATGCCTTTAACAACTCCGCTGTATCAGTGATTAATAATCCGGAAATATTGCATAAAACACTAACTGATAGCAAGTTACCAAAAACTGTTTTTCTTATGATGAGTTCCGGAACCTTTGACGGACTCGATTTATCGCTTTTGTAGCAGGACATTGACCATTGAAATCCTTTATTTTGCGTAAAATATCCCCCTTTTCATTGACGAATAGCGGATATTAGTTGATTCAATAGTTTACTCATCTTATTCATCCAAAAAATCATGAGATTTCAATCATTTTTTGCTGTTGTATTACTGTTTATCAGCAGTTATTTAAATGCTCAGACACCTACCATACAGGCAGCAGGTGCCACCGATGTTTGTTCATCGTGCGTAACCCTGGATGTGACCAATCCGGTAAACGGATTCACCTATGAATGGTTTGTAGGCAATTACAGCTGTGGTGCATCTACAGGCGCTGCATCATATGGCTTCGGAACACAAATACAGGCCTGCGCAACCGGTGAGTTCTTTTGTGTGGCTACTGACCCGAACAGCATTCATTATCCTTCTAATCCAATTGTTGTGAGAGCACTGCCGGGTAGCTTAGGTTCAACATTGCTTCCTAAACCCTACGATGTAGACCCCATTAGTTGTTTGGATTCAGCAACTCTTTGTATTCCGTCTGTTTTTTATCAGAGTTTTCCCAACACCACTTTTGCCTGGTATAAAAACGGCATTTTGATAAACGGAGCAACCGGTTCATCCTATGTTGCCAGCTCAACAGGTCTGTATTCCTATTCAGTTAATTCGTCCTGTGCATCTGCATTGTCAGCCGGCGTAAATTTTTATGCTCCGCCGGCATTACCACAATTTACGGCACTATCGCCTGTACCCGCATGCACTCAGGATACTGTTATTCTTGAAATCACCAATCCGAATCCCAATTACCAGTATACATGGGAGCGGTTTTTTATCGGTACATCCTATATTACAATCGGTACAGGCGCAACATTGCATTATGCAATAATCTCAAATGCATACGACACTCTTACTGTCAGGGTAAAACAGCTGGGCGGAGCCTGCATACGTACTTCCGCCGAATTAAAGATTCCTGTTCAAACGAACAGTCCCACCATAACAGCATTAGGTAATTTGACCTTTTGCGGTGGAAATACTGTAACCTTGTCCGGGTATCCCGGATCTCCAAATCCAGGATATTCATTTCAATGGTACAAAAACGGTAATCTCATAAATGGTGCTACCGGTGTAACGTATAATGCCGGATCAACAGGCAGTTACACGGTTGCAACAACTGCGGCATGCGGAACCAACGTTTCAAATCCGGTATCAGTTACTACACTTCCTGCGCCTATTGTGACAATTACAGCTTCGGGGCCTGCTGAATTTTGTGTCCGCGATTCGGTTGAACTTGTCTCTTCAGTAAGTGGTTCTGGGCCTTTTACCTACCAGTGGCGAAAATATGGCAATTATATCGGCGGCGCTGTTGCTTCAAATTATGAAGCAAAGAAAACAGGGAAATATACCGTCAGAGTAACTGATTCAAATGGATGTACCAGGACCTCAAACAATATTGTTCTAAGCGTTTTTCCACTGCCTGTGGCAACCATTACAGCCGGTGGGCCTACCTCATTTTGTGCAGGAGGCAGTGTTGACTTAACTGCAAATGCCGGAACCGGTTATTCCTACCAATGGAAACGTAATACCAACTTAATCTCAGGTGCTAATGGAATCACCTACAATGCAACTTTAGCCGCTAAATACCGGTGCATTGTAACAAATTCATATGGGTGCACCCGTACAAGCAATACCATTCAGGTTTTTGTTCCCTGCCGTGAAGCCGCAGATGAGCTGAACAATGATGATATGTTTACTGTATCAGCCTTTCCGAATCCATCACAAGGTGACATACATTTTGAAATACATTCAAAGGCCGAAGGGTTGGTTCAGGTACATTTTTATGACCTTACCGGGAGGATTGTTGAAGCCTCAGTTACACCTTCAGATGAGGGCTCGTTTGATGTTTCCGGTCTCTCACCCGGAATCTATATTGCTGAACTGCTGATGGGAGATCAGCGCCGTACCATAAAGGTTATCAAAACGGAATAACTTCAAACTATTGGGCATAAAAAAACCCGGCAATGCCGGGTTTTTTTATTTGTAACAGGAATTTTAACTGTTCATCGATATCATAAATTCTTCGTTCGATTTTGTACCTCTCATCTGGGTAAGTAAAAATTCCATCGCCTCCATAGGGTTCATATCGGCAAGGTGATTTCTAAGAATCCACATTTTTTGCAGCATTTCTTTGTCAAGCAGCAAATCTTCGCGCCGGGTTGAAGATGCCACCAGATCAATGGCAGGATAAACACGTTTGTTGGAGAGTTTACGGTCGAGTTGTAATTCCATGTTACCTGTTCCTTTAAATTCCTCAAAAATGACCTCATCCATCTTAGAACCGGTATCGATAAGTGCTGTGGCAATAATGGTAAGCGAACCACCTTTTTCAATTTTTCTGGCAGCGCCAAAAAAACGTTTGGGTTTGTGCAACGCGTTTGCGTCAACACCACCCGATAAAATTTTGCCTGAAGCAGGTGCAACGGTATTGTATGCTCTTGCCAATCGTGTAATCGAATCGAGCAAAATCACCACATCATGACCGCACTCAACCATACGTTTGGCTTTTTCAAGAACGATGTTGGCAATTTTCACATGCCTTTCGGCAGGTTCGTCAAAAGTTGACGCAACCACTTCGGCTCTTACGCTTCTTGCCATATCGGTTACCTCTTCCGGACGTTCATCAATCAACAAAATAATCAGGTAGACTTCCGGATGACTTGTTGCAATAGCATTCGCTACTTCTTTTAAGAGAACGGTTTTACCGGTTTTGGGTTGAGCTACAATAAGTGCCCGTTGTCCTTTTCCGATGGGAGTAAACATGTCCATAACCCTTGTTGAATAACTGGCTCCGTCAGGGGCGAGCTGAAGTTTTTCATAAGGAAAAAGCGGGGTTAAATGATCGAATGGAACCCGGTCTCTGACAACAGCAGGATCCTGTCCGTTAATCAGATCAACTTTTATAAGCGGGAAGTATTTCTCTCCTTCTTTAGGCGGACGCACCGTACCCTGAACCGTATCACCGGTTTTAAGTCCGAACAGTTTTATTTGTGACTGCGAAACATACACATCATCCGGAGAGGCCAGGTAGTTGTAATCGGAAGAGCGCAGAAAGCCAAATCCTTCCGGCATGAGTTCAAGAACGCCTTCTACTTCAATTATCCCGTCGAAATCGTATGCGGGTTCAGCTATTTTTCGCTCTCGCTGTGAATGATCCCGTGATTCACGATTAAAGTTGGGTTCATTTTTCACCGGCTGATCAAAATGGTACTGTGCAGGTGCAGCAGGTGGCAGGGGAGGAGCGGTATTTGCGTTTTGTGTTGGTGCAGGCTCACTGGACCTTTGGTTTCGTGGCTCACGAACCTGATTTTTATTTTCGGCAGGTGCAGCAGCCGCAACGGGAGTTGGTTCCTGAGCATCTGAAGAACGGGGCGGTGGTATTCTCCGGCGTTTCGGACGGCCATCCTCGTTTTCTGAAATATCGGGTGTAGCTGCTACAGGAACGGCTACTGCTTTTTCCTTTTCGCGTTCCTTTTTGACCGGGGCCGCAACCGGATTGGCTGCCTGAAAATCAAGAATCCGATAAATCAGATCCTGCTTTTTCAGACTGTCGAAGTTTTCGATTTTTAATTCTTTTGCAATTTCCTTCAATTCGGGAAGGAGCTTTTCGCTGAGCTCTGCAATTTCGTACATGAAATGTTTTTTATGGTTGGGCTATATGCAACAACATGTGTTGCTGAAAATAATATGATCAGGAAACAGAACTAAGTGCTGATAGTAAATACCTGGGAATTGAGGTGAGGAGAAAAAAGCATTGAATCGAAAACAGACTCAACACAGGCGCAATATTAATTGATAATAATTAAAACTGCAAGTTTTTTACTAATTTCATTAAACAACATATGTTTAAAAAGGTTTCATTGTATTTTTCGACAGGCTCCGGTACCTTTACCCCGATAATCTCGAACGTCTTATGATTCAACGTATTCAGTCACTGCTTTTGCTTTTTGCCTTATTTATCGCTGTAGCACTCTATTTCATGCCTTTAAGCCAGAAAACTCACTTTGATCCGGCAAATGGCGATGTACCTGTTACGCTCAAGGTTACCGGTTTTGAAACTGCACCCGGTCAGCTTACTATTGCCTGGCCACTTCTTATCTGTAATACAGCGGTAGGAATTTTAAGTCTCATAGCCATCTTTATGTACAGAAACCGTCCGGGCCAGATAAAAATTACCATGCTGGCATTTTTTATCTCCTGTCTGGTTTTGGCCGGAACATTTTGGTATTCAGACTATTATAACAATGCCGGGGATGAAAAAAGTCGCTATTTAGTTGGCGTTTATCTCCTTTTTGTCCAGCTCTTTGTACTGATCAGGGCCATAAAAGCCATCAAAAAAGATGAGGAATTGGTCCGTTCAGCTGACCGTATCCGATGATCTGGAGGTTGACAGTTCAGTTCTTGGTCCTAATTCCACAACATCCAGGTGTTGAATCTTTCCTCCCGAAAGGGTCATCAACACCACTGTTCTTACCTGATGAAAGCCGTGCTTCCCGGCAGCCCCCGGATTTATATGCAACATTTTTCCGGAGCGGGTAACCTTAAGAATATGTGAGTGGCCGCACACAAAAATATCAGGTTTATGCTTTTCCATCAACTGTTGAATTGAAGCCGGATAGCGACCCGGTAACCCTCCTATATGCGTCATCAGCACTTTTAGTCCCTGCACCTCAAATAAAAGTTCAGCGGGGAATGCACTTCTGATTTCCTGTCCGTCTATGTTTCCGTAAACAGCTTTGAGGGGTTTAACAGCAGCTAAGGCATCGGCAACTGCCAGGCTTCCAATATCTCCGGCATGCCAGATGGCATCAACTTCACCAAAGTGTTTCAACGCTGCCTCATCCAGCCAACCATGAGTGTCGGATATAATACCGATTACCATCAAATCCTGTTAAATCGACTCGAGGCCGCCTGAACTGATCCATCCCTCATTGCCGTTGGCAATTCTTATTTTTTTCCAGTCTTTAAGCTGGTCCAGAACCTTTACTTTAGTCCCGGAGTGCAACATAAAAAGATTTGCACTGCCTTCGTCAGGAGAGCTTTTCACATAAACATTTTCAGAAAAAACAATTGCATCGCTATGGTCGTTTAACTGCCGGTGCTGTTTAAAAGTAAGGAAAAACGTAAAGCATGCGGCAAACAGCAAAATCGTTCCGCCCGTAAACGTGATTTTTTTTACGGTTGATCCGGAAAGAAATACATATGCAACCCCTGCTATTAAAGCAAGCCAAAACAAAACAATTCCGGTAACTGCACGTGGGTACGGAGCTGCACCGTAAATAAATGAATCAATCCACTTTTCGTAGAAAACTTCAGGTAGCGGTTCAATTTTATCAATGGAATGGAGATTTGCCATTTTTAAATTGTATTCAATATCCGCATCGCCCGGAGAAAGTCTTAATGCTCTCTCGTAATTCAATATCGCCTTAGGATAAATACCGGATTTATAAAAGGCATTACCAAGATTATAATACAATTCTGGTGCAGCCACACCTTTGTCGATCAACTGTTCATATGCTGTAATGGCATCCGAGTACTTTTCTGCCGAATAGAGATCATTTCCCTTTTTAAACAGCGACTCAGCTGAAGACTCAGCTGATACGGCCGATGACAACAGCCCAAACACCAGCATCAGTGTCAGTACAAGATTTTTATTTCGAAAGCCCATTTTCTATACTGCTGATTAGTTCTATTGCTTTTTCATATACTGCAGACGGCGTGCCGTTTGAAACCGCTCCTGCAAACCTTGACATTTCACAACTGTCAATAAGGTCTGAAAAACCCTGTACAAGACTCTTATCAATACCCGAGCCGAGCAATTTAGCTGTTAATATTTCTTTCGATAGTGATGCCACAGGAATTCCCAGCTTGTGACCCGAATAATCCCATAACGCCTTCGATGTCTCATCATAGAATCCGGCTTCATTTCCGGTATCCAGCAAAGCTTTAGCCTTCGACAATCTTTTTCTGGCCATTTTTCCGGCTTTTTTGGATCTCATAAGTGCCACATTCATCAGTGCTTCCCTGTTTTTCCGATAGTAGAGCAGCGCACCGGCAAAAAGAAGAGGAGGAAGGATGACCAAAAGCCAGAACAACCACGATCCGACAAAGCTGTGCCCTGTTTCAATAAAATCAGGAACGTTGGTTTTAATAAAACGAATGTCTCTGCCGAGAACTTTAAACTCCGATTTACCGGAACCCACAGTTGCATATCCTCCATCTGCACCTTTTTCCACCTGCAGGCTGAAAGGACCCTTGTTTATTGTTACGTATGATTTTTTAGCCGGATCAAAGTAACTGAAGGCAACTTCTCCCAAATCGTATTTGCCGGGTATCCTCGGAATTAACAGGTATTCAATGGTACGTGTTCCGTTTGCACCCTTTACCGAAAAAGCAACATTGTCTGTAGTCTTTGGTTCGTATGTTTCAATATCTTCCGGTACAGCTATTGAAGGAGCATCGAGTAACTTTAAATTACCACTTCCCGAAATTTTAACTTTTAGAGAAACTGCATCGTTGGCTTTGGGAGCAGGCTTGTCGATAGATGCCGCCATACTGAACTTACCAACAGCACCTTTAAATGAGGAGGGCGGATTAGGGGGCAGGTCCTTTACAGTAACTCTTACCGGATCACTTTTAACAGCGTATCTGACATCCCTGTAACCTCCAGCACCAAAGAAAGGATCGTTGAAAAAGGGATCGTTAAACAAATCAAAGGGGTTATTTGATTTGGCACGCTTTACCTGGATCCGTGCAATTACTTCCCCCTCCATCGGATCAATTGTAAGCGTACCGGATTGCTGGGGAAATATCACTGCCTTCTTGATTTCACCAACCTGATAGGTGACCCCGTTGATGTTTTCGTTGTGCAGCTGCAACTGAGCCGGCATTTCCAAATCATGGCTCCAGAATCCGGTTAATGCAGGAACCTTGCTGATGGCATAATTCACAAGTTGTACATTGCTGTACAGCTTGTAGGTTACAACAATTGCCTCACCCAGGTAAACTGACGATTTGTCGACTGAAACCCGGATAAATATATTGTTGGTAGAAATATTCGTTTTTTCACCTTGCGACTGCTGGTTTCCTTGTGCCTGTCCGCTTCCGGGCTGCCCTTTCACTACGGTAATAGAAATGGGCATGGAACTGATATCCTTGCCTCCGGATTCAATCAATGCAGGGTTTATTCTGAATGTCCCCTCTTTCTTCGCCTGCAAAATGTAACTGAATGTTAACGATTGCGACATGCTTCCATTATAGAATTGCATGCTCTGGGACTGATTGGGCCCTGATAACACCATGAAATCATTTAATGAGGGTGCTCTGAATTTGGTTCCCGAACCATCAAGTGTAAATTTCAACTCGAACTGATCATTTACCGCTACAGGATTTTTAGTAACCGTTGCGGTAAGCGTTTGCGCACCGGCAGAAAGGGGTATAATGACAAACCAAAATACTGCAATCCCTAAAGCCCGCAGTAAACGGTTTGAATGCGTTATGGTGATAGTGCCAGGCATTTTACCAGTTTTTCTCTACAATTACAGGAACACCCTCCTTTTTAGAAAGTTTCTTATTCAGTTCCTGTTCGTTATTTTTTAATGCCTGTAATATTCGTTCGGCATCTTCTTTCGAAATTTTAGGCCTGGGTTGCTGTTTTTCCTGACCCTCTTTTGGTTTTTCCTGCTGCTGCTGATCCTTGTTATCAGCATTTTCTTTATTTTTCTGATCCTGTGACTTATTCTGATTGTCTTTTTGCTGCTGCTTGTCCTTTTGATCTTTATTATCCTTTTGATCCTTGTTCTCTTTTTGATCCTTGTTCTGCTGTTGTTGCTGTTGCTGTTTCCGGAGCATTGACTGCGCATAGGCCAGGTTGTACCGGGTATCGTTATCTTCGGGATTGAGCCGGAGGGCGTTTTTATAGGCGGTAACGCCCTCCTCATATTTACCCGATTTCACCAGGGCATTGCCGAGGTTATGAAATGCCTTAGCTTTTTCTTCGTTCGTTTTTGCCTTTTCTGCTGCAGCTGCATAGCTTGCCGCGGCTTCCTCATTTTTGTCTTGTCGGTATAAAGAACTTCCTAAATTGTAGGTACCGGGGTAGGAGGTAGCATTTTTTTCAAGCGCTTTCCTGTATTTTAACTCAGCTTCTGAATAATTACCGTGTTCGTAGTTGATGTTCCCCGACCTGACCTCTTTTTTATCGTCCTGGCCAAAAGAATAGGTTCCAACTAACAACATGGGTAAAAGTAGTTGAAGGCGCTTCAACGTAAACCAATTTTTCAGATTAGCAATAGTACTCATGACCTGACCTGTTTTTTGTGTTGTTTCTCTCCGAAAAGGTCCAATTTAGCAAACCATTCACTTTTTCTGCCGGTAAGCACAAAATCGAATAATAAAAACAGCAACGCTACTCCTAAAACATACTGAAACTGATCGTCGTAATCGGTAAATAATTTTGAAGCAAATTCCCTTTTTTCCATTTTCCCCAATGATTCAATAATGGTACCTATTCCGTCATCGGAATTGCTTGCACGTACAAATTTACCTTTGCCCGCATCAGCAATTTGCTGGAGGGCGGCCTCATCAAGTTTTGAAATCACTGTGGTGCCCGACCGATCCTGTAAAAAACCAACCCTGGTTCCTTTCGAAAACACCGGTACCGGCGACCCTTCCGGTGAACCCATACCAATGGTATGAACAACGATTCCCTTTTTGGCTGCCTCTGCGGCCGATTCTATGGCATCATCTTCATGATTTTCACCATCCGTTATTACCACAATGGCACTGTTATGCGCTGCAGAATCTCCAATGGCTTGTACTCCCATGTCGATGGCTGCGCCAATGGCGGTACCCTGTGAGGGCACCATTTCGGTATTGATGCTTCTCAAAAACAACTTTGCTGCACCATAGTCGGTTGTTATCGGGAGTTGTACATATGCCTGGCCGGCAAAAACAATTAATCCTATCCGGTCACCATCCAATTGATCAATCATCCGGTATATAGCCTGCTTTGACCTTTCAAGTCTGCTGGGGCGGATGTCTTCAGCATTCATACTGTTCGAAACATCCAGGGCAATAACCACATCAACCCCTTTACGCTTTACCTCCTGCAATCGTGAACCAACCTGTGGCCGTGCTGCGGCTAAAATCAGAGCGGAGGCTGCAAGAAGCACCGCAATCATTTTAAGCCAGGGTTTCGAAAGCGATACATATGGCAGCAGTCTGATTACTACATTATAATCACCGAACCTGTTAATTGCTTGTTTCCTCCATCTGATAAAAAGCAGAAAGAGCAGCAACAGCAAGGGTATTGCGGCAAGTAAAATGAGATATTGGGGGTTCGCTATACGAAACATATCAATCAGGGAAAACTCCTTAGCCAGGTTAGACGTAACAGCAGTTCAAGCAACAGCAATATGGCAGCTGCAAGCACCAGTGGAACAAACCTTTCGGTATATTGTTTGAATTCGGTTATTTCGATTTTGGTTTTTTCAAGTTTGTCAATTTCGGCATATATTTCCTTAAGCTTTTTGTTATCGGTAGCCCTGAAATACTTTCCATCTGTTTCTGTAGAAATTTGCTGCATTACTGCTTCATCAATTTCTACAGGTATGTTTTCATATTGAATTCCAAAAGGGGTTCTGAACGGGTAGGGGGCTGAACCATTTCTTCCAACTCCTATGGTATATACCCGTATGCCGAATGTTTTGGCAATTTCTCCTGCCGTTAACGGAGCTATTGACCCGGCATTACTGACACCATCGGTAAGTAAAATCACCACTTTACTTTTCGATTTGCTGTCTTTTATCCTGGCAATTGCTGTTGCAAGACCCTCTCCCAGGGCAGTTCGGTCCTTTAGCATCCCCGATTCAACATTTTTCATCAGATTCAACAGTACTGCATGATCGCTTGTTATAGGGCACTGTGTGAAACTTTCACCGCTGAATATAACCAAGCCTATAAGGTCGTTTGGTCTGCCTTTTATAAAATCGGTGGCTACCTTTTTCGCGGCTTCAATGCGGTTTGGCTTCAGATCTTCTGCCAGCATGCTCGGCGAAATATCCATTGCCAGGACTATCGATATGCCTTCGGAGGTTACATTGGTGCCACTTGACGATGATCGGGGCCTGGCAAGAGCCAAAATGATTAATACAACTACTAGAAACCGCAAAATGAGCGGAAGCCCGCCCAGTCTTTGTCTCAAAGTACGTTTATATCCTGCAAACGCACCGGTGTCGGATAGGGTCAGACGGTTACGCCTTACCTTTCTCACTTTCCAGTGGTATAAAGCCATCAGTGGCAACAGTAACAGCAGCCAAAAGAAACCGGGGTTGGCAAATGTTATACCCTGCATCATGACAACTCCTCCGTCTTAACACTATTCATTTCTGTCTGGTCGGTTGTAATAAACTTAACTGCCAGCAGCATCGTCTGCTCATTATCTGAGGGTAAGGGATCAACTTTGGCAAATTTTACCAGATCCGCCATCTCAAGCATTTGCTTAAGTGAATTATGCTGATCAATTGACAATAAACTAATTGAATTAACTCGTAAAAGTTCGTTTGTTGTCATTTCAAGGGCATTTATAAACCTGGTTTCCGATAAATAAACCCGCATCACATCAGTTACCCTGGTATAATAGATTTTGACCTTGCCCTGTTGCCACAATTTCTCTTTTTCAATTAATTCCAGCTGCTCCAGAGCCTTAATATGTGGCGGCACAGGAGGACTTAAATCTTGCTGAAGGACCGTTTTCTTTTTATGGTGTTTCACCAGTAAATAAACCAGCCAGCCAAGGAGTAATGCCAGAATAATTCCGATAATCCAGGGCAATGCATCTTGCCAGGTGTACGGGTATTGTGCCAGATCCTTGATATCTTTTATGGCCTTTGTAGTGTCAACCTGCACAGTGCTTACTGAGACCAGCATAGCTTCTGTTTCAAGATTATGAATGGTGGTATCGCCCTTGACAAAAAACTGAGCGGTTAGCGGGGCAATTACATGGTAACCTGAATCGAAAGAGGTAAGGATATATTTTCTGACCTGCCTGAAAGTATCAGCCGTTCTTGTAATTGAATCTGCCGGCAGTTGCCTGATCATTTCAAATCCCTGGAAGGTATCGGGGAGTGCAGGAAAGGTTACCTCATATCCTTTGGGATACTGTGCCTCCAGCTCAAGCCTGAATTGTTGACCAATTTTAATTTCATTGGTATCTACTTTTGCCTTAAAAGAAATATCCTGTGCCAGCAGGGTAGTGCCGAACAGCACGACAACCAAAAATGTTGTCACTGTCCGTACCAAATTCCTCTCCTTATAAATCACTTTCAGCATTTGCTAACTGCGTTTCTCCCTTCTTTTAAAAAGATTCATCAAAGGCTGAACATAATTTGTTGCAGTGGAAAGAGTAACATTGTCGATTCCGCTCTTTAGAAACAGGTCGTCCAATCCGGCCTGCCTTTTTTCCCAGTTCATTTTATACAATTCCCTTGTTTTGTAACTGGAAGTATCGACCCATATGCCTTTACCGGATTCGGCATCTGTTATTCTGGCCAGACCAATATCGGGCATGGTCGATTCACGTTGATCCGTTATCCTCAAGGCTACCAGATCGTGTTTCCGGGCAGCTATTTTGAGATCCTCGCCATACCCTGTAGCAATGAAATCAGAAATCAGAAAAGCAATGCTCCGTTTTTTCACCATATTGGTAAAATAACGCAACGCAAGTCTGATATCCGTTCCGGTACCTTCCGGTTGCAGGTCAAGTAATTCGCGGATGATTCTTAAAATATGGGATTTCCCTTTTTTGGGCGGAATAAATTTTTCAATGCGGTCTGAAAAGAGAATTACACCAATTTTATCATTATTCTGAATGGCCGAAAAGGACAAAACCGCACACAGTTCCGTAATAAGTTCTCGTTTAAACTGCATTTTAGTGCCGAAATTTCCTGACGAACTTATATCCACGAGCAGCATCACTGTCAGCTCGCGCTCTTCTTCAAATATTTTAACATAGGGATGGTTAAATCGCGCGGTTACATTCCAGTCAATATTTCGGATGTCATCACCCGGAATATACTCCCTGACCTCACTAAAAGCCATACCACGGCCCTTGAATGCGCTGTGGTATTCTCCGGAAAAAATTTGAGACGACAATCCCTTGGTCTTGATCTCAATTTTCCGTACTTTTTTAATGAGTTCTGTAGTCTCCATAAAAAACGAAGTTTGGTTAACCGTTAGAAAGCCTTTGGTTAAGGTACTTCGACTGCGTTCAACACTTCATTAATAACTTCATCTGCTGTCACGTTTTCGGCCTCAGCCTCATACGTTAATCCTACGCGGTGCCTCATTACATCATGACAAACTGCTCTGATGTCTTCAGGTATCACATAACCTCTGCGCTTGATAAACGCATAGGATTTTGCCGCCAAAGCCAGATTGATACTCGCTCTGGGGGAGGCTCCGTAACTTATCAGCTGCGATAATTTGGCAAGGTTATTTTCAGCCGGGTAACGTGTCGAAAAAACAATATCCAGAATATATTTTTCAATTTTCTCATCCATATAAACTTCTCTGACCACTTTACGGGCAGCAAGAATCTCTTTAATCCCAACTACCCTGTTTATTTTCAACGGCTCGGAAGAGAGTTGTTGGCGGATAATGGCCCTTTCTTCTTCTTTGTTAGGGTAATCAACCACAATTTTCAGCATAAAGCGGTCGAGCTGCGCCTCAGGCAACGGGTAGGTACCTTCCTGTTCAATTGGATTTTGAGTAGCCAGTACCAGGAAGGGCTCTTCGAGGTTGAACGATTCTTCACCAATAGTGATCTGGCGCTCCTGCATGGCTTCCAGCAAGGCACTTTGAACCTTTGCCGGAGCCCTGTTGATTTCGTCGGCCAGAATAAAGTTGGCAAAAATAGGTCCTCTGCGTACGATAAATTCCTCTTTTTTCTGATTGTAAATCATAGTACCAACCAAATCGGCAGGGAGCAGATCCGGAGTGAATTGAATCCTGCTGAACTTGGCGTCGATAGCACTGGCAAGCGTCTTAATTGCAAGTGTTTTTGCCAGCCCGGGAACACCCTCAAGCAGTAAATGGCCATTTGACAGCAGTCCTATCAGCAACCGTTCAAGCATGTATTTCTGCCCTATGATGGCCTTTCCTACCTCCAGGTTTAGCAATTCCACAAAAGCACTTTCCTGCTGAATTCTCTCGTTTATCTCTCGGATATCATTCATATTTTATGGGTTTAAAACGGGCACAAGTTTAGCCTGAAATCTATGAAAATTTTATGAAGAGGCCTCCAATTCAATCTCTTTCAACAAAAGGTTAACGCCCATTTCATTGAAAAACACAATTCTAATCTGTTCCTTTTTCTTTGAAAGGCCTTTATACCTTTGTAAAGCAATTTTTACCCCCGAAATCCATTCGTCAAAAAACTACTTTTCAATTGCCAAAGAGCCTCTATGCAAAGATATTTTCTAAGGTTAAGTTACAAAGGTAGCGGTTATGCCGGATGGCAGCTTCAGGAAAACGCCACTTCTGTACAGGAAAAACTGAATGCGGCACTGTCGGTCCTTATCGGTCGTGATATCACTACCACGGGCTGTGGCCGTACTGATACAGGGGTCCATGCAACATGTTTTTACGCTCATCTCGACCTGGAAGCACCCGAAACGGATCCCGATCGCTTTATTTACAAACTCAATGCAATATTGCCAAATGACATTGCAGTACAGGAATTGCTTCCTGTGACAGAACAGGCCCATGCCCGTTTCGACGCCCGGAAAAGAACTTATGAATACCTCATTACACACGAAAAAAACCCTTTTCTCCGCGACTTGACCTATTTTCTGCCTGGTTCTGCGGATATTGTTATGATGAACAAAGCATGCAAACACTTACTCCAAACGACAGATTTTACTTGTTTTTCGAAAACACATTCCGGAACCATTAATCCAATATGCACCATATCTCACGCCGTGTGGGAGGAGCGGGATGGAATATTGGTATTTACTATTAGTGCTAACAGGTTTCTGCGGGGAATGGTGAGGGCTGTTGTTGGTACACTGTTGCAAGTAGGCAACGGGCGCAGAGAAGTTGATTCCGTCAAAGAGCTGATCGCCTCTGGTGACAGGTCTCTGGCAGGAGCCTCTGTTCCTGCATGTGGATTATATTTATGTGAAGTTGAATATCCTTACCTTATCAATCCCGGCAAAGCAACTATTTTTGAATTATGAGCGGGATCAGCGGCAGTTTTTATGACTTTTCAATTCTCCGGAAACTTTTCGGATTCGTAAAACCCTACAGAAGGGGATTTTATTCAGCAATTATTCTTACCGTTTTACTCTCCGTGCTGGCACCTGTACGACCCTGGCTTACCCAGATAATGCTTGATGATTACATCATAGCCGGCAACCTGCAGGGAGTTTTACTGATGGCGGTAATCATGGCCGTTATTTTGATACTGCAGTCGTTGATTCAGTTTTACCAAACATATATCACCAGTCAGTTAGGTCAGTTTGTGGTAAAGGATATGCGCATCCGTCTCTTTGGTAAAATAATCTCTTTCGGACTTCCGTATTTCGACAGGACTCCTGTCGGCACACCGGTAACCAGGACCGTTTCGGATATGGAGACTGTTTCGGATATTTTTTCTGACGGACTCATCGTAATCATAGGCGATATTTTGCAGCTGATGGCCATTATCGGGTATATGTTCTGGCTCGACTGGCATTTGACTTTAATCAGTTTGTCAACCTTACCCTTATTGCTTATTGCCACCAATGTTTTTAAAAACGGCATAAAGAAAACTTTTGGAGATGTAAGGACAGAAGTAGCCGCCCTTAATGTGTTTGTTCAGGAACACCTTACCGGGATGAGGATTGTGAAACTCTTCAACAGGGAAGAGCAGGAGATGGAGAAATTCAGGATTATTAATAAACGTCATGCTGATGCAAATATCCGGTCGGTTTGGTATTACAGCATATTTTTTCCGGTTGTGGAATTGCTTTCTGCTATAAGTGTAGGACTTATTGTTTGGTATGCGGCAGGGGCATCGCTTGAAGGTACCTCGAGTTTTGGTCATGTGGTAGCTTTTATCATGTACATTAATCTTTTATTCAGACCAATAAGAGAACTGGCTGACAAATTCAACACCTTACAGATGGGAATGGTGAGTTCGGAGCGGATTTTTTCAGTTTTGGAAGCACCTGTAGAAGAGAAAAATACAGGAACAAGAGATGCCAGCCGGATAACAGGACATTTTGAATTCAGAAATGTTTGGTTTGCCTATAAGGACGAAGATTGGGTGCTTCGTGATGTAAGTTTTAAGGTTGATGCAGGCGAAATGCTTGCCATTGTTGGACCTACAGGAGCCGGAAAAAGTTCAATTATTAACCTGATAAACCGCTTTTATGACGTTTCTAAGGGTCAGATTTTAATTGATGGAGTAGATGTAGAGGAGTATGAATTAAGCAGCCTCCGTTCCAGAATCGCAATGGTACTTCAGGATGTGTTTCTCTTTTCCGATACCATTGCCAATAACATTAGTTTGTCAAATCCCGATATCTCTGTTGAAAAAATGGAGATAAGTGCAAAGACCATTGGTGCCGACGGATTTATCGGCAGGTTACCGGGGGGATTGAATTACAGGGTAGGGGAGCGCGGGGGATTGCTTTCTGTAGGTCAAAGACAATTACTGTCATTTTTAAGAGCACAGATTTTTAACCCGTCTATTTTAATATTGGATGAAGCCACATCGTCTATCGATTCCGAAAGCGAGCGTTTAATCATCAGAGCTACCCAGGTCCTGACTCAAAACAGGACATCAGTAGTAATTGCGCACAGGCTGTCAACTATCCGAAATGCAAAAAACATAATGGTTTTGGATAAAGGGAAAATTGTTGAGTTTGGCCCTCATCAAAAACTGCTTCAAAACGATGGCCTTTACAGGAAATTGTATGAGAGTCAGTTTACTGACTACAATGATGTTGCATTACCTGAATGAACAATAGTAAGAAAGTATTGCTGTCCACCCATTTTATTCGATTTCAATTATATTTGCCTTTCCACTCACTAAATCAACCAAATCATGAGCGTACTAAAGGAATTTAAAGAATTTGCCATGCGGGGTAACCTGGTCGATACCGCTGTTGCCTTTGTAATGGGTGCCGCGTTCGGCAAAATTGTTTCTGCATTTGTTGAGGGTATAGTGATGCCGCTTGTAGGCATGCTGACAGGGGGTGTTGATTTTTCTGATAAAAAGATGATTTTGAAACAGGCCGTTCAGGAATCTGTAAATGCCGATGGATCGGTTGTACCTGCCATAGCCGAGGTTTCCATTAAATACGGGGTGTTTATTACCAATTTAATTGATTTTATAATAGTAGCGTTTGCTGTTTTCCTGGTCATCAAAGCCATCAATTCAATGAAAAAAGCTGAACCTGCCCCACCCCCTGCCGGCCCCTCTAAAGAAGAACAACTTCTTACCGAAATTCGTGACTTACTTAAGAAATAATTAACAAACTGAATTGAATATGAATAAGGATATTTTCAAATTGGCATTTATTGGTTTAACGTTTTTTGCAGTTGGCACCTCATGGGCGCAGGATCCTGTAACCACCGAGGTTGACACAAGCTGGAAAAGAGGCGGAATGATAGGACTCAACTTTAACCAGGTTGCCTTTTCAAACTGGGCTGCGGGTGGTGAAAATTCTGTGTCCGGAATTGCCCTTTTCAACTACTTTGCCAATTACAACAACGGAACTATCAACTGGGAAAACTCCCTGGACCTTGCCTATGGTTTGTCTCAAAACGGAAAAGAGGACGCCCGTAAAACTGACGACAAAATAGATATCGCGTCAAAATTCGGACATAAAATTGGTACTAACTGGTATTACTCTGCCCTGCTGGGATTCAAAAGTCAGTTTACCGCCGGCTATAACTACCCAAATGATTCAGTAAAAATTTCCGACTTCCTGTCACCGGCATACGTTACCCTTTCTCTGGGTATGGATTATAAGCCTAACGATAACTTTTCTTTTTATATCTCCCCGATAGCAGGCCGACTGATTATTGTCAATGACCAGGAGATGGCAGACGGGGGTGCCTTTGGGGTAGATCCTGCTGAATACGATGCCTTCGGTGTTAAAACCAAAAGCGGGGATAAATTGCGTTTAGAATTGGGAGCACTTTGTAAAATTGAATACAAGAAAGATATTATGGAAAATGTGAATTTGAATGCCAAATTTGAATTTTTCTCCAACTATCTTGAAGACCCTCAAAATGTTGATGTAAATGCTTCAGTAAAATTGACAATGAAGGTGAACAGTTACATCAACGCAAATATTGGTGCAGAGTTAATCTATGATGATAACACAACTATTCTGGTTGATTCTGATAACGACGGTGTAATTGATGCTGCCGGTCCCAGAACGCAGTTCAAAGAGTTGATAGGAGTAGGCATCAGCTATAAATTCTAAAAATACATTACTTATAAATAAGGCCCTTAACAGGGCCTTATTTATAAGTAGAAGAAATAATTATACTTTTTCCGCTTCGCCAGATAGCCGGTATCCTGCTCTCTTTGGTATGCTTCTTTTTCAAAAATAATATTGCGGTAAGCTTTTTCGTGATCTCCCGTGTCAATGAGATTGTACAGGTAATTTACCAGATAAATGAGGTAAAAGGGAAGAATTAATAACTCTATTTGCTGAGCCAGATGTATTCGTTCATGATTTACCAGTACCGGGTCCGACTTGTCTTTGTAATCTTTAAAAAAAACAAATGGAAACAGAGCCATTGCCCGTCGTCTCAAAACCGGCAGTTTAATAGCTATCATCCAAGTAAAATTACGCTTTCTTTTTAAATGCCTTTTCAAAAGCTTCACGGATATCTCCTGCCAAAGAATCAGCCTTATTCCTCATTTCTTCACCAAATTCATTTGCCTGATTTCGGATACTGTCATCCCAGGTTTTACCATTTAAGATCGGGTCAATCTGGTTCCTCAAAATAGAAGGAAGTCGTTCTTTGATATATCCGGAAGTGGCTTCAATAGCCTTTTTAGCCTGCGACTCCGTCAAACCGGCTTCGCTCATGACTTTATTTATCAGATCCTGCATAATTGCAATATGTTTATTCAAAATTACAAATTGGACAAACAAAATTTACCCTATTCTGTTACATTCACAATAAAATTAAGCTGAACATGAACTCCAGGTGCCGCCCCATTGTAGTTTTAATAGCGCTGTTTTCTATGACTTTGGGAGTAAGCTGTAGTCCTGCTCAAACAAATTCTCAAAGTATGACGGATCCAATTACCTCACCGGACAACTCCAGCCCGGGAACAACAGATACCGCAATTTTTGGAAATGGATGCTTCTGGTGTTCTGAAGCAGTTTTCCAGTTGCTGAAAGGAGTTATTAGTGCCGAGTCAGGCTACTCAGGCGGTACAGTGGCGCATCCGTCTTACAAAGAGGTATGCACCGGGTTAACAGGCCATGCAGAAGTTGTTAGGGTTGTATTTGATCCTGCTCAAATTTCTTACGAGGAGCTATTAGAAGCTTTCTGGGCCAGTCATGATCCTACAACCCTCAACAGGCAGGGAAATGATGTTGGCACTCAATACAGGAGCGTAATCTTTTATTTGAATCCGGCACAAAAAGCTGCTGCCGAAAAAGCGAAATCAGTCCTTAATCAGGAAATGGCCTTCCCAAACCCAATCGTCACTGAAATAAGCCCAGCCGGACCGTTTTATCCTGCCGAAAATTACCATCAGGAATATTATGAATTAAATGGTTCAGAACCCTATTGTACATTCGTCATTAAGCCCAAGCTTGATAAATTCCGTAAGGTGTTTCATGAAAAACTGAAATAACTCCAATCAGGTACTTTTAAATCAAAAGCCGGCGACTGTTTTACCAGTCACCGGCTTTTGGGTTAAATAGGAGGTAATTTTTATTTACGAACCATGATCTTTTCAGTCATAACTCCGTTCGAAGTACGAACCTGAATGAAATAGACTCCTGATTGTAATGTTGCTGCATCAATTTCTACGGCAATGCGGTCGCCTGCTGCAATTGTACCTGAGTAAAGCACACCCGCTTTTTGTCCGGTTACCGAGAACAGTTCAACATCCAGCACATCATCTTTTACACTGGATAGCATCATAACCGATTTCTCAGAAACAGGATTAGGGAATACACTCATATGAACATCTGTTGTAGAAATTCTTCCGTCTTTCTTTTTCTGTTCAGGGCACACAAGGAAACCTTGATCAACAGTACCATCATCATAGTTATTGTTGATTTTATCCAAAGCACCTGAAAGAGCAGAAGCACTGTAGGGAGAGGCGCATCCGCCAATTTTCTTGTTTGCTTCATCAATTAACTGGTTAACAGTCCAGTTAACAAAAGTACCGTTAGAAATAATCAAATCACCAAGGTGCGTATTAGAACTTCCGAAGTTTGGATCATACAAATCAAACTGCACATTGATAACTGCGGTTACAAGTTGTCCTGCAAAAACATTTTTGTAAGAGGTTCCCGGATCCAGTAACTGACCAACAGGAAGCACTTTTGGTGAAGTACCTGAAGGAAGAAAATCACATACCGCCTGAGCCGAAGTCAACTTAAGTGTACGGTTGCAACCGATTGTAAGTCCTGCAGGGAAGGCAGCTGCAAAATTGTTGAATAAATAAGTGCCCGGGTTGTTGCCATTTTGCTGGCATTGTCCCCATCCGCCTTGCGTTTGTGTTCTGAAGCCCTCGCACTTTTCTTTCTTTTTGGTAGTAATGGTGCAATAGGATGATGCGGCACAATCGTTGGCATCGTAAACAATTACGTAATAATTACCTGCCGATAAACCTGACAGTACCGAACCGTAAACTACAGGATTGGTTTGCCACTCATACGTGTAAGGCAATACTCCTCCGGTTGCTGATGCTTCAATTGAGCCGTCGGCGGCACCAGGTGCTGATTCGTCATTCAAAACAGTACAAGAAGCCATAACGGCCGCAGGATCCTGAATGGTGTACGTTTCAGTTTGAGAGCAACCTTTTTCATCGGTCATGGTTACCGTGTACGAACCATCGCACAAATTGTAAATAGCGTTGGTAGTAGCACCATTTGACCAAGCGTAGGTATATAAAGCTGTAGGATCGTCAGGAACTATCACAATTGATCCATTACAGGACCCGTTGCAAGTAGTTTGAATAACGTCAGCTTTCATAAACCAGCCGCAGCCGGTTTGGGCAGCCGCAAAATTTCCAAAATTCAGCGTTAAAAGTAGAACTGCCAGTCTAGGGTTAAGTAATTTTTTTATCATGATGTGAGTTGTTTATATCATGACAAGTTACGCCTCAACAACACCCGGATAACACAATATTTTGGCGAAATAGTCCAATTACTTGGTAAACATTGCTTCTTCAGCTGTAAAGAAGTGGAAAATGAACCTTCACCTGATCTGTCCGGATATACATTTTTAAATCAAAAATGCTGTAAATCAGACGTGTACAAAAAAAGGCCGAAAACTAGATTTTCGACCTTTTGTGATCCCGCTGGGATTCGAACCCAGGACCACTACATTAAAAGTGTAATGCTCTACCAGCTGAGCTACGGAATCGGGTACTTAAATGTTCAAATTTTAAATAAGGCTGCAAAAATAGCAAGTACACCCGGCTTTTCAAATGCCCGGTTCATTTTTTATTAACAATAAAGCAACAAATTGCTCGCCGCCAGATCATTAAAGCAAAGCCACACGGCTAAATCACTCCCATACGCTTAAAAGGTTTTGTTGGATCAAACAGCTTGTGGTAGGTAATAAGTGTACGATACTGTTTGGTACCCAGAGATCTGGCAATAGAGATCATTTTAGGATTAAAATCTCCTATCCATTGTAATTCCATCTCATCGTACTTGCCTTTGTTGAGGATATGGATTTGTCCTGACCGAATCATTAATCCGTCAACGCCTTTGCCCTGGTGCTCGGGTACCACTCCAAAAACAATCCCATAAAACTTATGTTTGGGGGTGAAACGTCTGATCCATAAGAATTTCAGCTTTTGAAGTATTCCAAATTTCCCGTTTAGGTGCTTGAAATACTGGTTCAGCTCAGGAAGGTTCAGCCATAGCCCTACCGGTTCGGTTTTCTTATAATAGGCAAACCAAACCAATCCTTCTTCCATTACTGGTTTCATTTTTTTAAATATCCCCAGCGCCTGCTCGGGAGAAATTTCCTTACCGCCGCCAAATTTTGCCCAGGCTTTATTATAGATTACAGAAAAATCGGTAGCGTATTTGGCCAGATCCTTTTTTTGAATATGTTCTGCATGGTATTCTCCGGTAGCGGTAAGGCGGTCATAGGCTTCTTCAAATTTCTTGTCTATCGGATCCTTAGCACGCAAATAAAAACAATACTGTTTAAAATACTCCCTGAATCCATAGTTTTCGAATAATTCCCTGTAATAGGGGGGATTGTAATTCATACAGTACACCGGTTCGGTAAAACCCTCAATCAATAACCCCCACCAGCGGTCGCGTTCTCCAAAGTTTACAGGCCCTTCCATAGCCTCCATGCCGCGTTCTGTAAGCCACTCTTTGCAGGTATCAAAAAGAATAGTAGCTGCATTCTGATCATTCGGACATTCAAAAAATCCCATTCCACCTGTTGGCTGATCGCTTCGGTTTGCCAGTTTTCTGTTAATAAATGCAGCTACTCTTCCAATGGCTTTTCCATTTTCATCCAGTAACAACCATCTGATGGCTTCTCCATGACGGAAAAACTTATTTTTTTGAGGGTCAAAAACCTCTTCAATGTCCTTATCCAGAGGCCTTATCCATGTAGGGTCATTTTTGTAAATCAACAGAGGAACTTCCCTGAAAATGCGGGCATCAGTAGCGTTAATAACCTCTTTTACTTTCATAAAGGCGAAAGTATCATATTTTGCTAAATTTGGCTTTCATCCAGCAAGTGAATACTTCCAAAGTAATTGTTATAACAGGCGCTTCCTCAGGCATAGGTAAAGCATGTGCCGTTCAGTTTGCATCAAAGGGATGGAATGTAGTAATAAGTGGCAGAGATGCTGAACGGTTAAAACAGGTACAAGCTTTTATTCACACCAATTATCCTGAATCCGGGATTCTATCTGTTAAAGGTGATGTTTCGTCAGAAAAGGATTGTGAGGATTTGATTTCACAATCCATTGGTGCTTTTGGAAGAATTGATGTGCTTATTAACAATGCAGGAATATCCATGAGGGGATTATTTGCAGATACAGACCTGAATGTTCTGCGTACTTTAATTGATACAAATTTTTGGGGAGCCGTTTATTGCACCAAATATGCGCTTCCTTATCTGTTTCAATCCAAAGGATCGGTGGTTGGTATTTCCTCCATTGCCGGGAAAAAAGGGCTTCCGGGAAGGACCGGCTACAGTGCTTCAAAATTCGCCCTCGAAGGATTCCTTGAGACCCTTAGAATTGAAACACTCAAATCGGGATTACATGTGATGGTTGCCTGTCCCGGTTTTACTGCTTCATCTATCCGGCTCTCCTCGCTGGGACCTGATGGTACACCTCAAAAAGAATCTCCCAGGGAAGAAAATAAAATGATGACAGCAGACGAAGTGGCATTACGTATTTATGATGGAATATTGAAACGGAAAAGGGACTTAATAATGACTTCAAACGGCAAAATGACCGTATTTATGAATAAGTTTTTTCCAGCCTTTATGGACAAGGTAGTTTACAAGTATATGGCCAGGGAACCCGGCAGCCCATTTAAATAAATATCATAGTTATGAAACTAACCCGTTATTTTACCGCATTTACCATATGCTGTATTTTGGTTTCGTGTAAAGGAGACCGGCAACACTTACAGGAAACAATTCTCAATTCAGAAGCCACACTCAAAAGCGGTTCAGAACTTACCCCTGATCCTGTTAAAGCAAAGGCAATCATTGCCCTTTACACTGAATATGCGGCACATTATCCAGAAGATACATTGAGTGCAGGTTACTTATTTAAGGCTGCTGATGTTTCTTCAAAAATAAATGAGGCTCAAAAAGCCATTGAATTATACGGTCAATTTTCAAAAGCCTATCCCGGGCATAAAAATGCCCCATACGCCCTTTTTCTCCAGGGATTTATTTACGAAACCCAGCTGGGAGATCCGGCAAAAGCCAAACCCTATTATGAGCAATTCTTATCCCTATATCCCAATCACCCGCTGGCAAAAGATGTTAAATTCTCATTGGAAAATTTAGGGAAATCTCCTGAAGATTTAATCAGGGAATTTGAAAGCCGGCAATCTGCCGATTCCATAAAAGCTGATTCTTAACCATACTCATTTGTGAAGCGAAATACTTCAAGAAAAAGTGCTCCTGTAAATTCCCGTCCGGCTGTACAAAAACAAGATACCAAGCGGCTGAAAATTCCCTTTGTTCCCGGACTCCTGGCAGCACTTCTTGGATTTTTACTTTATTCAAATACACTCCAGCACGGGTTTGCACTCGATGATTATTCGGTTATTCTTGAAAACCGGTTAACTAAACAAGGCACCGGTGCTTTTCCTGAAATTTTTACAACCAGTTACCGCTATGGATATTATTTTACTGATGACGATTTGTACAGGCCATTACCTAAAGCGCTTTTTGCACTGGAATGGGCACTGGCGCCCGGAAATCCTGCACCGGGTCACTGGTTAAACGTGCTGCTGTTTGCTTTTACGGGATTTATACTTTTCAGGCTCCTTTACAGGTTCACCAAAGGCAATCAGATTTTATCCTTGTTTGCTTCCTCTTTGTTTATGGCACATCCCATCCATACCGAAGTGGTGGCCAATATTAAAAGCAGTGACGAACTGTTGGCCCTGTTCTTTTGTATAACTGCATTAGTGCTGTTTATTAAAGGATCAGACCGAAAGGGTAGTGGGGGAAACCTGATTAGCGCCCTGATATATTTTTTGGCTCTGATGAGTAAAGAATCTTCCATAACTTTTATTGCAGTTTTTCCATTAACCGCATGGTTTTTTTCTGATACCGAAAACTGGAAATCATTGAAAAACTACTTACCCATAGTGGTCGTGACTGCCCTCTTTTTGCTTATCAGATCAAGTGTGTTAAAAGGGATTGAACCGGGCATGGTCTCTATTGCCGACAATCTGTTGGCTGGGGCTCAGAATTACTCACAAAAATTCGCCACAGCCGTGCTCATTTTGGGACTCTATTTCAAACTGCTGATTTTTCCTCAACCGTTGGCATTTGACTACTCCTACAACCAAATTCCGCTCACAGGTATTTCAGACCCCGGCTTTATTATTTCGGCACTGGTGTATGTTTCCATTCTGGTGGTTTCAGTCAGATTACTACCGAAGAAACATTTTCTCGCTTACTGCGGTTTATTTTTTCTCATTACTTTATCCGTTTATTCAAATCTGTTCATCACCATTGGTTCCTCGATGGGGGAACGGTTTTTATATATGCCTTCACTTGGATTTTGTTTGGCACTTGGGTGGGTACTTTGCAAATTCGCTGATTCAAAACACCCTCTGATTGGAAAATGGGATTTTTCGAACAGCATTTATAAAACACCCGGATTTATTGTCATGCTCTGCTTTGTAACCGGCTACAGTTTTAAAACAATCACCCGAAATCCGGTATGGAAAAACAATGGTACCCTGTATGAAAACGATGTTCATATTTCAGAAAATTCAACCCGCACACATTATTATCTTGGCAATTACCTGGTTAAACCTGAGGCCTGGGAAGGAAAAAGTAAGGAAGGACGCGATTCTGTGTTACGAAGGGGCATCTCCGAGTTGCAGAAATCTATAGCCATATATCCCGGTTTTGCCGATGCTCACCTTCAAATGGGTGTAGCGTATGATAAGCTGGAAATGCCCGACAGTGCATTGTTTTGTTACAATGAGGCACTTAAATTAAATCCCGGCAACGCCACTATTTATAACAATATAGGAACTGTTTTTTTCAAAAAAGGTGATTATGCCCAAGCGCTTGAATACTTCAGGAATGCCATCAGTCACGACTCCAGGTATGCCGAAGCTTATGCAAATGCCGGGAGTGCATTTGGCATGATGCAACAATACGACGACGCCTTATCGGCTTTGTTTAACGCAGTAAAATGGGATCCGGGGTATGCTCAGGCCTACTATTACATTGGTTTAACCTACCGCTTTAAAGGGGACGAACAAAACGCTAAAGCCTATCTCGCCAAAGCCGCAGCTTTGGATCCGGCTTATAAACAAAATTAGAGCAGCCTGTTCAGTAGCCTCTCCAATTCTTCAGGTGTAAGGTTGGCATGAATCCTTCCATCATCGGCAACACTGATTCCTCCGGTCTCCTCAGAAACAATGATGGCAATAGCATCCGTCTGCTCTGAAATACCAAGTGCAGCTCTGTGACGCATTCCATATTGAGCAGGCAAATCCTGGTTTTCCGTTACAGGAAGCACACACCTTGCGGCTCTGATTTTATTGCCTGATATAATGATTGCACCGTCGTGCATAGGACTATTTTTAAAAAAAATACTTTCTATGAGCCTCTTTGATACTTCAGCATCCATCAAATCACCTGTGGATGCATAAAACTTTAAATCAGTACCCCGGCCAATAACAATAATGGCCCCGGTTCTGTTTTTCGACATATTGGTACAAGCTTTCACCAATGGGACGATATTTGTGGCTGCTGATTTTTGTACCTGAACATTCCATTTAAACAGACCTCTGGCAATACGGCTTCTGCCTATAACACTGTTAGTGCCCAGTAAAATCAAAAACCTGCGAACCTCCTGCTGGAACACAATGATTAAGGCAATGACACCAACTCCGACAAACTGGCCCAAAAGCGCCCCCAGTAACTGCATTTCGAGAACCTTTACACACAGCCACCAGAGCAGGTATATCGAAACAATACCCAAAAAAATGTTCATGGCTACACCACCTTTCAGCAGTTCGTAAATTTTATACAGCAAAAAGGCAACTACGAGTATATCAAGAACGTCAAGCAGACGTACACTGAAAAACCCTATGTGGAAAATCTCCATCCGGTAAAATTAACAACAAGTAACAATATTCAATTCTTTTTCATCCTAACAAAAACCGGTAAGGCAATAGCGCATCAGGTCCGGCATATTCAACTCCGACTCTGGGAGTTGCGGAAATAGCTGATTTTTTGATTCTTTTATGGGAGTCTTCAATCCATATAGTATTTCCCCGGAGATTTAAACGCGTCATTGACGTATCAATGCCCAGGGCCTGAGTCACCTTACCCGGACCTCTGAAAGCCTGTGGTACCGCTTCTGAAATTCCTCTCCTGCGGCATTGTTCCTGCTCACCGGCATATGGGATTATCGATCGTATTAAAATGGCGTGGGGTACACCTGCGACATTTGTTACAACATTAAAAAGCGAATGGATACCATAACACAGGTACACGTAACTTACCCCGCCCTCCAAATACATGGCAGAAGTACGTTCTGTAAATCTTCCTCCATAAGCGTGCGATGCCCTGTCGGTTATACCCAGATAGGCCTCAGTTTCAGTAATAATTCCGCCGGTAGTAACTCCATTTATTTTAGTGAACAATATCTTACCCAGCAGATTCCTTGCTATGCCTAATGTATTTGTACCGGTATAAAACGCTGCATTCAACTTCATTCTATTGAGGTAAGTTTGAGTTTTCCGTCGGTGGTAAGGGTTAACTCACGATTATCAAGCATCCACCTGGCAATATCCAGCAGTTTTTCCTGTTCGGTTAATTTAACCAGCTGTGCCAATCCTTCAATAGGAACCGGATTTTCCGACAACGCCTTTCGAATACAGGCAATGTATTTGTTAAATTCCATTTCGTTCAGATCCAGTTTATTTCTGCTTCTGCAATAATCACAATTTCCGCATCTTACTTCAGCTTCTTCACCAAAATAGGAGAGGAGCATCACATTCCTGCAGGTATGTTGCCTGGTGATATAATTAATTACAGCCTCTATGCGTGTCTCGTAAAGCTGCTTTCTTTTATGATAAAATGCAAAATCAAATTCAATGTGCTCCGAAGGAATCCTTTCGTTCAAAAAAGTTATCTGAGGCGTATCTTTTCTTGGTGCATAACTGATGACTCCAAGGTTATCGAGGTAAACCAAAGCTTTTACTATATCCTCGGTTCTGGTGGCTGTTTTTCTTGCCAGATCGGGTTCAGAAATGTTTACAAACCGTTCAAAGGCACCTTCGGTGCTTCTCAGTATAACTTTAATCAACGGGTCAAAACGTGGACTTTCAACTCTGAACCGGTAAAGGTCTTCCTGACGTCCCACAAAATGAATTCTGGAAGGAATAAATACCGAATCCGTCAATTCAATTAACCCCTCAGCTTCCAATACACGCAAACAGGCCAATGTTGGCAATGGCTTCAGTTCATATTTCGAAAGAAACCTGGTAAGTTCAAAATCGTAACTGATACCATTTCCGGCACCTATAGGTATACCTAAAAAATTACAAACTGAAGTGTAGAGTTTTCTGATCTCGTTTACCGGAGGAAAGGAAGATTCAGGACGTTTACGCAGTTCTGATATATCCTGATTCTGATATAGCAATACTGCAAAAGAATTACCCCCGTCTCTTCCGGCTCTACCGGCTTCCTGATAATAGGCTTCTAAAGAATCAGGGGTATCCATGTGCACAACCACTCTCACATCCGGCTTATCTATTCCCATTCCAAAAGCATTTGTCGCCACCATTACCCTTATTTTATTCCGGATCCAATCCTGTTGCTTTTTATTTCTTAAAGCCATTGCTACTCCGGCGTGATAATAGTCGGCCGAAATCCCGATTTTGTTGAGGTATCCTGATATGTCTGCGGTTGCTTTACGGCTTTTGGCATAAACTATGGCAGAACCGTGGCTGTTCTTCAGAATTTCGGTAAGCCTGCTGTTTTTGTCATAGGCATGATAAACCAGATAGGACAAATTTTCCCTGTTGAATGATCCTGTAAAAACGTTGTGTTGCTTAAACTCAAGTTTTTTAATGATATCATCCCGGGTAAGTGGAGTTGCGGTTGCCGTAAAAGCAGCAATAACAATATTGGGATAAAGGGATTTGATCTCAGCAATTCTTAAGTAGGAGGGTCGAAAGTCGTATCCCCACTGAGAAATACAATGAGCTTCGTCGACAGCAATAAAGCTGACTTTAATATGCGCCAGCCGTTCGCGCAATGTCTCAGATAAAAGGCGTTCAGGGGAAAGATAAAGGAGCTTGGTATTTCCGTGCTGACAGTTATCCAATGTCAATTCGGTTTCTGAATTCGACATCCCGGAGTAGATCGCAGCTGCGTCGACACCCCTCGAACGAAGCTGTTCAACCTGATCCTTCATCAAAGCAATCAGGGGCGATATAACAAGACATACTCCTTCCATTGCAAGGGCAGGAACCTGAAAACATATCGATTTTCCTCCACCGGTTGGCAGCAATGCAAGGGTGTCGTATCCGCTTAACACCGATCGGATGATATCCTCCTGCAAGGGTCGAAAAGCAGAGTAACCCCAGTACTTCAAAAGGATGTCTTTAATATCCGGGTTCATGAAAATTGTGATTCTTTACAAAAATAGCCATTCATGATTAAAGGTCAGGATTGGCACAAAAACGAAAAGCCTCCCGGATGGGGAGGCTTTTAACACAAAAGCTGAGGAATTACTTCTTCCTTCTTGCAGCTTTACGCTTTGTAGCGGCTTTCTTACGAGGAGCAGCTTTACGCTTAGCGGCTTTCTTTTTAGGAGCAGCTTTACGTTTTGCAGCAGCCTTACGCTTAGGAGCAGCTTTACGCTTAGCAGCAGCTTTCTTTTTAGGAGCAGCTTTACGCTTAGCGGTTTTCTTCTTAGCAGCTTTCTTTTTAGGAGCGGCTTTTTTAGCTGACATAACTTTTTTCTTAGCAGCTTTACGCTTAGAAGACTTCTTCTTTGGAGCAGCTTTCTTCTTAGCAGCAGCTTTACGCTTAGGAGCAGCCTTACGCTTAGGAGCGGCTTTCTTTTTAGCAGCAGCCTTCTTCTTAGGAGCAGCTTTCCTTTTTTTAGCAGCAGCCTTCTTTTTAGGAGCAGCTTTTTTAGCAGATACCGACTTAGTCGATCTCTTCACTGACTTTTTTTTCATCATGATTTTTGTTTTAATTAATTATTGGTTAATGCACTTTTTACTTAATTTCTCTTTCAAAGGTTACAATCAGCCCTTAATCAATTATTTAAGGGTATAACAATAGTACCTGACTTCAATTTTGTTCAATCGCACTCTTAACCAAATCCGCAGCGACCTGGTGTCGCTGCCCCCTCTATAACAGATTATAAGTTATCCAACCGGAATAATCCTGTCGGATTGATACTTTCCTGCCTTCAAATTCACCTGTATCTTCCTGAACGTATCAATAGTATAATTCACATCTTCCATGGTATGGACCGCTGTTGGTATCAACCGAAGCATAATTACTCCTTTCGGCACAACCGGGTAAGCCACGGCTGAACAAAATATATCGTAATTCTCGCGCAGGTCAACAATCAAATTGGTTGCTTCGGGAATGCTTCCCGATAAAAAAATGGGAGTAACCGGTGAGTCCGTTTTCCCGATATCAAATCCGGCATCTCTGAGTCCCTGCTGAAGCGCGTGGACTATTTTCCATAAATTCTCTTTTAAGGAGGGGGTCGTCTTCAGTAATTCAAGCCGTTTTAAAGCCCCAATCACCAACGGCATAGGCAGCGATTTAGCGAAAATTTGCGATCTCATGTTGTGACGCAGATAGTCTATCACCTGATCATCGCTGGCTATAAAGGCACCGATAAGTGCCATTGATTTGGCAAAAGTTCCAAAATAAATGTCAATGCCATCCTGAACACCCTGGGCTTCACCGGCACCGGCCCCTGTTTTGCCAAGCGTTCCAAATCCGTGGGCATCATCAACAAACAGGCGGAACGAAAACTTTTTCTTTAATGCAACGATCTCCTTGAGTTTGCCCTGATCGCCCGACATACCAAAAACACCTTCTGTGATCACGAGAATTGATCCCCCTGATTCTTCAGCCAGTTTTGTTGCTCTTTCGAGTTGTTTTCCCAGTTTCTCAATGTCATTATGAGGAAAAACAAATCGTTTTCCCATATGCAGCCGAACGCCATCTATTATACAGGCGTGAGCTTCCGAATCATAAACGATAACATCATGACGATCGACCAGGGAGTCAATTGCACTTACCATTCCCTGATAACCATAATTCAACAGTATGGCCGATTCTTTGCTTTCAAAAGCTGCCAGTTCGCGTTCCAACTGTTCGTGGTAATCGCTGTTACCTGACATCATGCGGGCACCCATTGGCAATGCAAAACCATATTGTGCTGCAGCTTCCGCATCCGCCTTTCTTACTTCCGGATGATTGGCAAGTCCCAGATAATTATTCAAACTCCATACAAGTTTTTCCTTTCCCCGGAATACCATCTTGTTTGATATATCGCCTTCAAGTTTTGGAAACATGAAGTAACCATATGAATCTTTTGAATGCACACCAAGTGGTCCGCGATTCTTAAGAAGTTTTTCAAACAAGTCCGTCATAAATTCAGCTGATCTATTTTTTTATGCTGCAAATTATTCCGAAAGATCACAACATTTTTTTTATTAATCACAATATCACCCCATAATCTTTTCAACACATAATTGTTAATCACGTAAAGTTTCACTATTGGGTTCAAACTGACTTGTCGGATATTTTGTATTTTTGTAAAATGAAAAATAAGATTTCGGCATTCCTGCCAGTAATGATTTCTCTGTTTTTACTGTTTGCATCGTGCAGCCGGTTTAACAGAATTCAGAAAAGTACCGACATGGAAGCCAAGTATAAGGCAGCGGTGGAATACTACAATAAAAAGAATTATTACAATGCCCTGCAATTGTTTGAGGAGTTGATAAGTGTTTATCGCGGCACTTCCAGGGCTGAAGAAACCTACTTTTATTACTGTGAATGTTATTTTCAAACCGGAGAGTTTGCAGTAGCGGCATACCATTATTATAATTTCAACCAGACTTTTCCGAATTCACCGAAAGCCGAAGAAGCACTTTTCAAAAACGCATATTGTTATTATCTCGATTCCCCGGTTTCATCTTTGGATCAGAAAAACACCATTGATGCGATCCGGCAATTTCAACTGTTTATTAACCGGTATCCGGAGAGCGATAAAGTACCCGAGTGTAATAAATTAATCGATCAGTTACGTTTTAAACTTGAAACAAAGGAGTTCAACAATTCCGTTCTTTATTATAATACCGAAAATTATAAGTCAGCGGTAGTTGCTTTCCAAAACCTGATCAAGAGTTATCCGTCTACCGTTTACCGCGAAGAGAGCTTATACTATATATTAAGGTCTTCATGGCTTTATGCGGCTAAAAGCATCGAGGCCAAAAAAGCTGAGCGCTACAATAATGCTGTTGAAAACTATGTCAAACTGATAGATGCCTACCCTGAGGGTAAATTCCTGAAGGAGGCTGAGAAAATCTATCAGGACTGCCAGCAGAAGCTTAAAAAGCTCGAATCCAGGCAAAATATCAGTTAAAATGTCTAAATTTGCGGCTACTCAATCCATTACCCTAGAAAATGTCCTATAAAAACGCAGCAACTACTACTGTTACCCGTGATCTGGTTAAATATGAAAAGGGTACCGGAAACATCTATGAATCACTGGTAATCATAGCAAAACGGGCTAACCATATTTCTGCTGAACTCAAAGAGGAACTGCATAACAAGCTTTCTGAGTTCGCCACCAGCACTGATAATCTTGAAGAGATTTTTGAAAACAGGGAGCAAATAGAAATTTCCAAATTCTATGAGCGTTTACCCAAGCCTACCCTGATTGCACTCCAGGAATACCTGGACAACAAGATCTACCACCGGAACCCGGCTAAAGAACAATAACCCCCCTGCCATGAAGCTTGGCGGTAAAAAAGTACTCCTGGGAATAACCGGGAGCATAGCTGCATATAAAACTGCCGAGCTTACACGCCTTTTAGTTAAAGAAGGAGCAGAGGTAAGGGTTATTATGACCCCGGCTTCCACAGAGTTTATTACGCCCCTTACCTTAGCTACACTTTCCAGGAATCCGGTTCTTTCCCTTTATCATGACCCTGTTTCAGGCGTTTGGAACAACCATGTAGAGTTGGGGCTTTGGGCAGATGTTTTTGTAATAGCCCCAATATCAGCTAATTCCATTTCAAAATTAGCAACCGGACAATGTCCCGACCTGCTCTCTGCGGTCTATTTATCGGCCAAATGTCCTGTTATCCTGGCTCCGGCAATGGATCTCGATATGTTTGCTCATCCGGGAACCTCCGAAAATCTTGAGAAGCTTAAAAGCTTCGGCAACCAAATAATCGGGCCCGAAAAAGGAGAGCTCGCCAGTGGTTTAAAAGGGGAGGGCCGTATGACTGAACCGGCCGATATACTTACATATATAATAAGGGCGTTTAGTCCGCATCCGGCTATTGAAGGCATAAAAGTTCTTGTTACTGCCGGTCCCACACACGAAGCTTTGGATCCGGTAAGGTATCTTACCAACCATTCTTCCGGAAAAATGGGAGTTGCAGTGGCTCGCACATTTGCTCAAAAGGGTGCTTTTGTAACCGTTGTTGCAGGACCGGGAGTTACTATTACAAATGAAAAAAACCTGGAAGTGATTCATGTTGTTTCGGCCGATGATATGTTTGATGCATGCATGCGATTGTTCCCGGAATCTGCTGTGACGGTAATGGCGGCTGCTGTTGCTGATTACCGCCCATTAAAACCTAGCTCCCAAAAAATTAAAAAATCGGATGGACTGCTGACAATAGAGTTTGAAAAAACCAGAGATATTCTTGCAGAAATGGGCAAGATTAAATCCGATAAGCAGTTTGTTGCCGGATTTGCACTTGAAACTGATAATGAACTCGCCAATGCAGAAAGCAAACTGCATCGAAAAAATGTTGATCTCATTGTCCTCAATTCCATGAACAGCGAGGGAGCCGGATTCAACTCAGACTACAATAAAATTACTATTATTGAAAAAAATAATAAAATTACCGATTACAACCTGAAGCCGAAACAAGAAGTGGCAGCAGATATATTCAATACCATAATTTCATATCTCCCTTTATGAAAAAGTTCTGGATCCTGTTTTTGTTAGTAGTTTTCTCCCGGAATAGTAATGCCCAGGAACTTAATTGCACTGTCAATATTATTACTGCCCAGGTCGAGGGAAGCGAAAAGAAGATATATAACACGCTTCAAACCGCAATAGGTGAGTTTATGAACAATACTACCTGGACCGATGATAAATTTACGAATCAGGAACGTATTGAGTGCAGTATTCAGATTACCATTTCTGACAGGACATCAAGTGACGATTTTAAAGGCAGCATACAGGTGAGTGTCAGAAGACCGGTTTATAAGACCTCCTATTATTCTCCTTTATTGAGCTTTAACGATGAAAATTTCTCATTTAAATACATCGAATTTCAGCCCATAGAATTTAATGAAACAGGAACCAATCCGAACCTTTCGGCGGTTCTGGCTTACTATGCGTATATCATTTTGGGTCTTGACTATGATACCTTTTCCCCATCCGGCGGTACCCCTTATTTCCAAAAAGCCCAATCTATTGTTTCACGTATGCAAAATGTACCTGACAAGGGCTGGAAAAGTTTTGAATCTACAAAAAACCGTTACTGGCTGGCCGAAAGCTTCAGTAATCCTATTTTCAGACCATTGCGTGAATTCCTGTATATTTATCACCGGCAGGGTCTTGATATAATGACCGAGAAAAAGGAGGATGCTGTTAATAACATTGCCAACGCTATTGAATCCCTTAAAAAAGTTCACAGTGAAATCCCTGCCAGTTTCCTGATGCAAACTATTTTTTATGCAAAGTCAGATGAGATTGTAAATATTTTTAAAGATGCTTTCCCGGAAGTGAAGACCCGGATGATAAGTACTCTTAGTGAAATAGATCCCTCGAACCTGAGCAAGTATCAGACCATCAGTCAAAAATAGTTTATTTCGATTTGCTTTTCGTTATATTTGTTCCACAACAGTTTTTCAGCTATGTTGACCCGGATAACCGTAAAAAATTATGCCCTTATTGATGAACTGGATGTCCGGTTTGGCAAAGGTCTGACCATTATTACAGGTGAAACAGGGGCTGGTAAATCCATTTTATTGGGCGCCCTTTCACTGGTACTTGGCAGCCGGGCCGACCTCAATGTGCTGCTTGACAAAAAACGCAAGTGTGTCGTTGAGGCCTTTTTTGATTTAAGTCAAATGGATCTGGATGCATTTTTCAGGAGAAACGATCTGGATCAGGAGCCGATCACCTGTCTTCGAAGAGAAATAAACCCCGAAGGAAAATCACGGGCTTTTATAAATGATACTCCAGTGAATTTGGCACTTCTCAGAGAAATTGGTGTAACACTTATTGATGTTCATTCACAGCATGAAAATCTTGCTTTACAGGATTCGGATTTTCAAATGGGTGTTGTTGATTACTGTTCAGGAACCAGACAAGCAACGGAATTATTCAAAAATGATTACCAGAATTATCAGCAGCATATAAAGAAACTTACAGCGCTAAAGTCCGAAGAGACCCATGCACTGGCACAGGCAGATTATCTCCGGTTTCAAATTGATGAACTGGCAAATGCCGGTTTAAAAGCCGGTGAGTTAGAACTTCTGGAAGCCGAATCATCCATACTTCAAAACAGCGATGAAATAAAAAAGTCACTGAATGTTTCGATTGATTTACTTGACGGGGATGGAGATTCGGTGATAGGAGCATTAAACACTGTTATAAACTCGGTGAAATCGGTTGAAAAAATTTATGAAAAGATTAGTCCGGTTGCTGAACGGTTAAATGCTGTTAAAATAGAACTGAAAGATATTACTTCAGAAATTGAATCCCACGACAGGACAGTGATTCCGGATCCTGAAAGGGCACTTATTGTAAATGAAAGAATTGATTTATTAAACAGGCTGCTTTCAAAACACAGACTGCAAACCACGGATTCATTACTTCAGCTTCAGAATGAGATGGAGACACAACTTGAGGGATTTACCAGTGTTTCCAGCGAAATCAAAAAACTTGAAACGGAAATCCAAAGTATGGTTGCATCCCTCAAGGAGCAAGCATTGGTTATTCGAAAAAACCGGACAAAGTCCATCCCGGGTATTGAGAAAAAACTTAGTGTAATGCTGACAGAGCTCGGAATGAAAAATGCCACTGTACGAATCGCCCTGAACCCACTGCCCGATGAAACCTTTAAAAACGATGGCAGCGATTCGGTAAGCTTTCTTTTCAGCGCAAACAAAGGCGTTGATTTTCGTGAATTATCAAAAGTAGCTTCAGGTGGTGAATTGTCAAGACTGATGTTATGCATTAAATCTCTTATTGCTCAGGCAAGTGGGTTACCAACGCTCATATTTGATGAGATTGACACAGGGATTTCGGGTGCTGTCGCCGGAAGAGTTGGGACAATAGTGAAGTCAATGAGCAGGGAACGGCAGATTATTGCCATTACCCACCTCCCGCAAATGGCCGGTAAAGGAGATGCCCATATGCATGTTTATAAGGAGATACGGCAGGGATCAACGGTTACTGCAATAAGAAATCTTGAAGCAGGGGAACGGGTAGTCGAAATTGCAAAAATGCTTAGCGGTGAAAAGCCATCCGATGCAGCTTTGGCAAATGCCAGGGAATTGCTGGATGTTTGAGACTTCCTCCAAAATATGTTACTTTAGCAGCCTGAAAAAATGACCAAATTATGGGAAATCAACTGCTAAAAGGTAAAAAAGGAATCATATTCGGAGCATTGGATTCCAATTCGATAGCTTGGAAAGTAGCTTTGAGGGCACATGAAGAAGGGGCAGTTTTTACCTTGACCAATGCGCCTGTTGCCATGAGGATGGGTGCTATTAATGAATTGGCGGCTAAAACCAACAGCCAGATAATAGGAGCGGATGCTACGTCCGACAGTGACCTGGAACAACTCTTTACAAAGTCCATGGAAATTTTAGGTGGAAAAGTGGATTTTGTCCTTCACTCAATTGGGATGTCGCCTAATGTCAGGAAAAACATTCCTTATACCGGAACTAATTATGACTTCTTTCACAAAACATTAGACATTTCGGCGCTGTCACTTCACAGAACATTGCAGTCGGCAATGAAACTTGATGCAATTAATGAGTGGGGGAGTGTGGTGGCTCTAAGTTACATTGCGGCCCAGAGGGTATTCCCTGACTATAATGATATGGCTGATGCAAAAGCCCTTTTGGAGTCAATTACCAGATCGTTCGGATACCAGTATGGAAAAGCGAAAAAAGTCAGGGTAAATACCATTTCACAATCGCCTACAAAGACTACTGCAGGCAGCGGTGTAAAAGGTTTCGGAGGCTTTTTTAACTATGCCGAAATGATGTCTCCACTGGGGAATGCCTCCGGAGAAAGTTGTGCCGATTACTGTGTGGCAATGTTTTCGGATCTGACCAGAATGGTTACCATGCAAAATCTTTTTCATGATGGGGGATTTTCATTTACCGGAGTAAGTGCCGATGTAATTGATAGGTTCAGTAACGAGTAGATTATTTTAAGGTCCATAAAAAGTAACCCACAATTTTCATCAATCAGTAACTCTAAAACAAATGGCACTACTTCTTAAGGACGATTATATTCACGGAGGAACTCAAAAAGATTTTTACGGTGAAGGGGATAGGGAAAATTGTCCGTGTCCTCTTTGCGGATCCGATAATTTTAAGGTGTTGGGTTCCGATAAAGGCCTCAATGTAGTCCGGTGCAGTTCATGTGATCTTATTTATACTAACCCGCGTGCCATTGGAGCTGAAGAAAACTATTTTGGCGATGCCTCAGTATTTTTCGAAGAAGCCCGATTGATTTTTAAGGGTAAAAAGCCTCACCACCGCGATCGTAATTATGAATATGAAATACATAAAATTAAATCGATTAAAGCGGGAGGAAAATTGCTTGATGTTGGTACGAACATGGGTTTTTTCCTGAGAAAAGCACGTGAATTCGGATTTGAAACCGAAGGTGTTGAGCCGAGTCCTGCTTTGGTTAAAATAGCAACTGAGCAATGGGGCCTTACCATTCACCAGGGCTTTTTGCAGGAGGTTAATCTTCCGGAAAAAACGTATGATGTGATTACCCTTATTGATGTGTTTGAACATGTAACCGATCCTAAGGGCCTTTTGAATAAATGCAGAACATTATTGAAGGATGATGGGATTATTGTGATTAAGGTTCCTAATGGGGACTACAATTACTTTAAACAACAATTGGCCTCCATTACCGGCAAGACAGCCTCAATGGATATATGGGACTGTTGCGAACATGTGGTACACTATACACCTACAACATTCGGTAAAATGGTAGGATCATGTGGATTTAAGGTTAAAAAGCTGATTATTCCATTGCCTATTCACTCACCTATATGGGCCAATCTTGTAGGGCACTATTACCAGTACCCGTCTCCCACAATTCTGGACTGGAAGAGGATCCTGTTACGAAACGTTTTTTACTATACCGGTAAGCTGGAAAATCTCTTTTTCAAAAAAATACGATTTGGCCCTGACCTGATGTTTATCATTCAGAAGAACTGATTCTTTTAAAAACCTAAAAAGCCCGGAATTACATTATGTAGTCCGGGCTTTTCGTTATTGAAGCAGGTTCAATTCTCTTCCTTTTTCCTGCGTGTTTTAGGAGTAGGAGGAGTAGTGGCTTTTACCACAACCGGTTTCAGTAATTGCAAATCTTTGTCCAACACCAGATCAATCTGATCGCCTTCACTGAGTTCTCCTTTAATAATTTCTTCGGCAAGAGCATCTTCAACATATTTCTGAATGGCCCTTTTTAATGGTCTTGCGCCAAAGTTGGAATCAAATCCTTTTTCGGAGATAAAATCCTTGGCTTCATCAGTGAGTTTGAGTTTAAATCCAAGTTCATTAACTCTTTTGTAGAGATGGTTGAGCTCAATGTCAATGATTTTATGGATATCGGCTTTTGAAAGCGAATTAAAGACAACAACATCGTCAATACGGTTAAGGAATTCAGGCGCGAATGCTTTTTTAAGTGAACTTTCAATTACACCGCGTGCATGTTCATCAGATGCACTGGAACGAGTGGCGGTTGAAAATCCGACACCCTGGCCAAAATCTTTCAGCTGACGTGAACCAATGTTAGAGGTCATAATGATAATTGAATTCTTGAAATCAACCTTACGCCCCAGGCTGTCAGTCAGCTGACCGTCGTCAAGCACTTGCAGCAAAAGATTGAAAACATCGGGATGTGCTTTTTCGATTTCATCCAATAAAACCACACTATAGGGTTTACGGCGAACTTTTTCGGTTAACTGACCGCCTTCTTCATATCCGACATATCCGGGAGGCGCACCAATGAGTCTCGATACGGCAAACTTTTCCATGTATTCACTCATGTCGATACGAATAAGGGCATCTTCAGAGTCGAAGAGGTATTTTGCCAAGACCTTCGCCAATTCTGTTTTACCGACACCTGTAGGTCCAAGGAAAATAAATGAACCGATGGGTTTGTTAGGGTCTTTTAATCCGGCACGGTTTCTCTGAATGGCTTTAACAACCTTTTTAATGGCCTCGTCCTGTCCGATAACCTTGCCTTGAAGTTCTTCGGGCATTTTGAGCAGACGGGTAGTTTCAGCCTGAGCTATCCTGTGGACAGGAACACCTGACATCATTGCTACTACCTGTGCAACATCATCGGCAGAAACAGTGTAGCGCTGGTTTTTGGTTTCATCCTCCCAGGCGCGTTTAGCTGTTTCAAGTTCTTCAAGCAACTGTTTTTCGGTATCACGCAGGCGTGCTGCCTCTTCATATTTCTGGCTGCGAACCACCTTGTTTTTTTCAACCTTAATATCCTGAACCTTTGCTTCAAGATCTATGATGTTTTGCGGCACGTGAATGTTTGAAATGTGCACACGGCTGCCGGCTTCATCCAGGGCATCAATTGCTTTATCGGGAAGAAAACGATCGGTGATATACCTTGAAGTAAGCGTTACGCATGACTTGATAGCATCTTCAGTATAATTAACATGATGGTGCTCTTCGTAACGCTCTTTGATATTGTGCAGAATCTCCACTGTCTCATCGATAGAGGTAGGGTCAACAAGCACTTTTTGAAAGCGCCTGTCGAGTGCTCCGTCTTTCTCGATATACTGACGGTATTCATCAAGCGTGGTAGCTCCAATGCATTGGATTTCGCCACGGGCAAGTGCAGGTTTAAACATGTTACTTGCATCAAGTGATCCGCTCGCACCACCGGCTCCGATTATTGTATGTATCTCGTCGATAAAAAGGATAACATCAGGAGATTTTTCCAGCTCATTCATCACAGCTTTCATCCGTTCTTCAAATTGTCCGCGGTACTTGGTCCCTGCAACAAGCGAAGCCAGATCCAGGGTTACAATTCGTTTGTTGAACAACACCCTTGATACTTTACGCTGCACAATACGAAGGGCAAGTCCTTCGGCAATTGCCGATTTACCCACACCCGGTTCGCCAATAAGAATAGGATTGTTTTTCTTGCGGCGTGATAATATCTGAGAAACCCTTTCTATCTCTTTTTCTCTGCCAACAATCGGGTCCAGTTTGCCTTCTTCGGCGGCATGTGTAAGGTCACGGCCAAAGTTGTCCAAAACCGGTGTCTTTGATTTGGAATCTGATGATTTTTTAGTAGTTCCCATACCCGGGTTATCGTCATCTTTAGCATAGGGATCGTCATCGGCAGGGTTTTGGGGAGCCTCTGAACGGAAATTTGATTTGAACATATCGAGTTCCTCTTTCATGATATCGTAATTAACACCAAACTGATTTAGTATTTGCGTAGCAATGTTATCCTCATCTTTTAGAATGGCCAGAAGCAGGTGTTCGGTTCCGATAATGTCAGACTTAAAGATTTTAGCTTCCAGGTAGGTAATTTTAAGAGCCTTTTCGGCCTGCTTGGTAAGGGGAATATTGTTGAGATTTGCCGAGGATGTAGTAGACCCTTTAACAGCGCTTTCTACTGATTTCCTCAATTCTGATAAATTGATATTCAGAGATTTAAGTATCTTGATGGCCATTCCTTCGCCTTCACGGATCAAACCGAGCAACAGGTGTTCGGTACCAATGTATTCGTGGCCCAGTCGCAAGGCTTCCTCGCGGCTGAATGTTATTACATCTTTAACTCTGGGGGAAAACTTAGCTTCCATGATTTAATGCTCCTTTTTTGTTTGAACGCCCGGGAGTCTAAAAAGTTCCGTCAGAACCTTTGTTTTACTACTCCCTGACTTGTTTTAAGCATACCGGACAAACATACCCAATATGGTTAATAACAAGAGTAGTGTTTGTTGATATTATTAATAACTTTTCAACATAAAATGTGCCAAAAAGAGGTATTTTCGTACACTGTAAAAAAGGTGACAGATAAGCTACCGAAGAGGAATTACAAACATCTAAAAACTAACACATTAGATCAAATAACCGGTAACTTGAATTACCTGCCATAATAGCAGGCATTGATTCAGAAAACAATCAACAATAAACATACTAAAACGATCATATAACTTATGGCTGAAGGAGAAAAAATAGTCCGGATTAACATTGAAGATGAAATGAAGACGGCCTACATTGATTATTCGATGTCGGTAATAGTTTCGCGTGCCCTTCCTGATGTGAGGGACGGATTAAAACCGGTTCATCGCAGGGTTCTTTTCGGGATGTATGAATTAGGTGTGATGTCGAACCGTGCCTATAAAAAATCTGCCAGAATAGTAGGGGAGGTACTGGGAAAATATCACCCCCACGGTGATACCTCAGTATACGACACCATGGTAAGGATGGCGCAGGATTGGTCGCTTCGTTATCCATTGGTTGATGGTCAGGGTAACTTTGGTTCAGTTGACGGTGATAGTCCTGCCGCCATGCGATATACCGAAGCCCGGCTGAAAAAAATTGCCGAAGAAATGCTTGCTGATATCGACAAAAACACTGTCGATTTCAGGTTCAATTTTGACGATACGCTGGAAGAACCAACCGTTTTACCTGCTAAAATCCCTAATCTGCTTGTCAACGGGGCTTCAGGTATTGCCGTAGGAATGGCCACCAACATGGCTCCGCACAATCTTACTGAGGTACTGGATGCCACAATGGCTTATATCGACAACAGGGAAATTTCCATTGAGGAGTTGATGAAGTTTGTTAAAGCTCCCGATTTTCCGACCGGAGGCATTATCTACGGATATAATGGCGTTAAAGAGGCCCTGCTGACGGGAAGAGGAAGAGTTGTTATGAGGGCAAGGGCAATTATTGAAACGACCGAAAATGGCAGAGAACGGATAATTGTGACTGAAATACCCTTTCAGACAAACAAGGCTGAAATGATCAGGAAAACTGCGGAACTGATCAGCGAGAAAAAAATGGAGGGAATTTCCGATATCCGGGATGAGTCGGACAGGACCGGAATGCGGGTAGTGTATGAGATTAAGCGGGACGCACAGGCTGCGGTTGTACTCAATAACTTATACAAATTCACCGATCTTCAGTCATCGTTTAGTGTCAACAACATTGCCCTGGTAAATGGTAAACCGGCAATGCTGAATCTTAAAGATCAGATTCAATATTATGTTGCACACCGTCATGATGTACTGATCCGTAAAACCAATTTCGAGCTGGCTGAAGCTGAAAAGAGGGCTCATATCCTCGAAGGTCTGCTGATTGCACTTGATCATTTGGATGAAGTTATTGCGTTGATCAGAAAGTCACTAACCCCGGATGAAGCTAAAACCGGTTTAATGGAGACGTTTGCTTTGTCTGAAATCCAGTCGAAAGCTATTCTTGAAATGCGTCTTCAAAGGCTTACCGGACTTGAAAGAGATAAGATCAGAGAAGAGTATGCTGATTTGATGAAGTTGATTGAATACCTGAAAGACGTGCTTACCAACGAAATTCTCAGGATGGAAATTCTGAAGGATGAGATGCGTGAAATGCGTTCAAAATATGGTGATGAGCGCCGTACCGAGATTGTATATGCTGCCGATGAGATTTCAATGGAAGATATGATTGCCGACGATGCTGTGGTAATAACCATTTCTCACCTTGGCTATATCAAACGTACACCTCTCACCGAATACAGGGTTCAGAGCCGAGGTGGCAGAGGGGCAAAGGGTACGGTTACCCGCGAAGAGGATTTTGTTGAACATCTCTTTGTGGCCACCAATCACAATTACATTTTGTTGTTTACCGAAAAGGGCAAGTGTTTCTGGCTTCGTGCCTATGAGATACCTGAAGGCACCAAGACGTCGAAGGGAAGGGCTATTCAAAACCTGATTAATATTCCACAGGATGATAAGGTAAAGGCATTTATTAACGTTAAAAACCTTACTGATGAGGCCTATCTTGAAAGCAATTATATTATCCTGTGTACTAAGAAAGGTACCATCAAAAAGACCTCTCTGGAGGCTTATTCGAGAGTCCGTCAAAATGGAATCAATGCCGTTACCATTCGCGAAGATGATACCTTGCTGGAAGCGAGACTGACAAATGGCCAGTCAGAAATACTGATGGCACTGCGATCAGG
>DASUFP010000035.1:0-37735 GCA_036274495.1 Bacteroidia bacterium | reverse complement strand
CATCCTTTGAGGTGCATTCCTACATCAACCACCAGACGGATGGCACGGTGCATTTCTTCGCTTAAAGAGGCCACATACTGATAGGGATCTTTATAGAGTCCTAACTCCTTACCCAGTGATTCAGTATACAAAGCCCATCCTTCTCCATAAGCTCCGTACCAGATAAAGCGACGGAACATGGGCAAAGAATCGTTTTCGATTGAAAGCATGTTCTGGAAATGATGCCCGGGAATGGCTTCATGCAAAAAGAGATCTTCCATACCAAACGTATTAAACTTTGCCGCATCGGGAATCGGTACATAAAAAATTCCGGGACGGGAACCGTCAGCTGTTCCCGGATTGTATTCGGCACTTGCAGAAGCTTCACGGAATTTTTCCGTTTGACGTACCTCAAAGGCCGATCGGGGTGTCTGATCAAAAAGGTTGCTCAACTGCGGCTTCATAACTTCATATATATGGTTAAATGCATCCAGAATTTCCTGTGGCTTTTTATAGGGGAAAAACCGTTTATCAGTATTCAGAAAATTGAAGAACGATCTCAAATCACCCTTGTATCCTGTTTCTTTCATCACTACTTCCATTTCACTCCGCAAACGTTTTACTTCACTCATTCCAAGATTGAATATGGAATCGGGTGACAGAGTAGTGGTAGTCCAATATTTTGCCAGATAGGCATACCGTTCTTTTCCTCCGGGAAGTTCACTGATACCCGTTGTTGTGCGGCAGGCAGGAACATATTCATCCCTGAAGAAGACATACAGTTTCTGATAGGATGGATTTATTACATTTTTAATCAACTCCCTGTAGGCGCTGTCCAGCCTTGATTTATCATCAGCGGAAAATGAGTCAGGCAGGTTTGAAATTGGCATATAATAAACACTTTGGGTAATATCGTCCTTAACAATTTCACTCATCTGAGGCACTACCCTTTCGGCAAGTATATTAGTAAGTGTGTAACCCTCCTTTATGCCGATTCTCATATTGGCAATTGCAGTGTCGCACCATTCACTAAAATGCCCGGCTCTTTTCAGCCAGTTATCATAATCTATGACAGTATGAAATGGCTGGTTACTTTGTCCTGAACCCAATTGCGCCAAAGTGAGCGGCAAGCTCCAGAACTGATTAATAGGTATCAGCTGATCAGGAAACTCGAGTCCTTCGAGGCCCATCCGGGATTCCCATTCCAGGATATCATAGCTGATACGATCCTCCCTGCTGAGTGAGTCCCGATGGTAGGTGGAAAGTCCTTGAAGAATACCCTCATAAAACGATTTCATTTGGTTATGATAGGCTATTGTAATTTCAATAGGCATCCTGTCATTAAACCTGTTGTCACCATTGGCAGTGGCTTCAAACGGAAACAACTCCATTCGCTGGTCATAATACTGCTGTAGAAAACCGGAGAAAGGCGGATTGGCTGTAGCAGCCTGCTCTTGTTTGTGCTGGCACGAGACAGTGATAATTATTATCCCTGAGATCAGGGCGGTAAGGAGTGCTTTTTTCATAAAATAAAGTTGTAGAGTTCCCAAAAATACGGGTTTCAGTAAGAAAATCTTAAAATCATCATAGAATGACACTATTATGTAGCATCATTTGCATTTAAATATTCGGCAGGGTATCCAGGGTAAATGCCTGCTTTCATTGTCTGTAAGTAATGCGGCTGCTACATAACAGAATTCATTTAGTCCAATAATGGCTTACAAAAACGAGAAAAAGCAGTACTTGGAATACAGTTAATATTTGGCTATTTTTGGAATGATGTGGCTGTGTATCAATTTTAGTTGTATTGATGCAGGTGATTGATTAAAGTTTAATGATACATTCATTCACATTGAAAGCATACCTGACTCAATATTCCATAAAATAGAAATGCTGATTCAGTCGCTCAATAGTAGTATAAAATTGACCAAAAGATTCAAATGAAAAAATCAATTCTGCTGATACTTGCACTTGCGATAACCTTTGCACTGGGATTCGCCTTTAAAACATTAACAATACAAGAACTTAAAAACCCGACACCAATGAAAAAAGTAACAGGAATAGGCGGTATCTTTTTTAAATGCAAAGATCCGAACAAAATGAAAGAGTGGTACAAAACCCATCTTGGGTTAGACACCAATGAATATGGCGCGACATTCGAGTGGCGGGAAGATTCCGATTCAACCAAAAAGGGATCCACTACATGGAGCCCCTTTTCAGAATCGACCAAATACTTTGAACCTTCATCAAAAGATTTCATGATCAACTACAGAGTTGCAGATCTGGAAGCGCTGGTTGATGCCCTGCAAAAAGAGGGTGTTACTATTGTTGATAAAATCGAATCCTACGACTATGGTAAGTTTGTCCACATCATCGATATGGAGGGAAACAAAATTGAACTTTGGGAACCCAAAGATTGAACCGTTGAATTATGAACTATTTGATTCTTTTAATGGCACCTCATGGCTGAAACGTATTTGACAGACCTAACATTTGACAAAAGCGATTTTACAGTCGACACACTTGAAAAAGGTGAGTATGAAAATTGCGTATTCAGCAACTGTAATTTTGCAAATTCAAATCTTTCAGAATTTAAGTTTATTGATTGCACGTTTCGAAATTGCGATTTAAGTCTGGTAAAACTCAACAAGACTACCTTACAAGACATTCAATTCGAAAACTGTAAAATGCTGGGTATGCGGTTCGACACCTGTAACCCGTTTGGATTGGCATTGCTGTTTGAGGGATGCCAACTCAATCATTCCTCATTCTATAAATTAAAAATTGCTAAAACCCGCTTTCTGAATACCCAACTGGTTGAATGCGATTTCACGGAAAGCGATCTTACCGGATCAATATTTACCGGATGTAATCTGTCTCAGGCTGTTTTTGATCATTCCAATTTGCAAAAAGCAGATTTTCGAACTGCAGTTAACTTTTCTATCGATCCGGAATCCAATCAATTGAAAAAAGCAAAATTTTCGTTGGTTTCCGTATCCGGTCTGCTGGATAAATACGATATTGAAATTGATGTGTGATATTTTTTCACTGCTTCAATAGTATAAAGCTGAGAAAAAAAACATTCGGCTCTGATTTATTAAATTTCTTCACAATATCTTATAAAAAAAAACGACCCTGTACGGGTCGTTTTTTTATTCAGCATTTAACACTTTTAAGGTTCGGTAATTTTAGCCGAACCAAGTGCCGATGTACCGAAGGTGGAATTGGAAAAATTTAAATCACAATATACATACCTGTTTTTACCTCCGCCGATATCGGTAACATACAACACACCACCTGAAGTAGTCCAGTAAGCACTGCCCGTTGTATTACTGATTTTAACCTCATCAGCCGGTGCAAGTGGTCCCAGTTGGGTTACATTATAAACACCGGGAGCGGGCTTGGAAGAAATGGCAAATTCAAAGTGAATATCGCCATTACTGCCATTACAGGTGATTTCATAATTCCCTGAGATTCCTATTCCGAATTGTAAAGGCGATGGTGAAACATTTACTGCCGGATGTCCAACCAAAGTATACTGATTATTATTTGGGTTACAAGGTGCCGTAGGTGTAGTAACCTGCACTACCGTAGAATCTTTTCCACTTGTGCAACCTCCGGCAACGCTAACCTGGCAGTAATATTTTCCTGCATCTGCTGATGTGGCGTTAGTAATGGTAGGATTTTGTACCTGAGAGGTAAAGCCATTCGGCCCGGTCCAATTATATGTAACTGAGCTTGTTGTTGAGCTGGCTGATAAATTAATGTTGGAGCCCAAAGCAACCGGTGAATTACTTGATACAGTAGGTGTGTTAGGTGTGGAACACCCGGAGGTCCCGGAATTACCGGAATTACCGGGACTGCTGTTGTCATCTTTACTGCAGGCTGAAATTCCCACTAAAAATGAAACGCAAAGGGTAAGTTTTAGAAAATTGGATGGCATGTGTGTTAGGTTTAAAATGATTTTTTGTGTTTGACAATAATATGAATTACTCCAGATTCCTCCAAGAAATTAAAATAATCCGGTTTTATATTATATTAGTTAATTTTGAAGGAGAAATGCAGTTGACACTGTTGAACTGTTGGCTTGGTTTTATGTAACTGTTTTTCAGTTATTTGACGGATAAATGCTGTTTTTTATCCAAATCCAAAGCCCATGGTCCGCTGTTGATGCTCATAAGAACAGATTCTTTAACTTAAAAATACCATCATGATTGAACAACTGATTACAACCGACAAAAATGTGCTTGCCATTGAAGTAATTGATGGATTTACTGAAACAGATGAAAAGCTCTGTCAGAAATTCTTTGCTGAAAAACTACAGGCAGGATTCGACCAGGTCCATGTGCTTGTAAAACTGGATGAGATGAAACTCAATCACACCAGTGTAAAAGCATTTATGGAGGATACTGTCTGGGCCATCAGAAACTACACAAAATTAGGCCATCTGGCTATTGTAGCGCATTCCAAAATCCTTAAGGCGCTGGTACCAATAGACAATTTGTTTTTTGAAAGAGCTTCCAAAGGCAGAGAAGAACGTTATTTTGACGTTTCTCAACTGCAGGATGCCTACAAGTTTGTGGGCATCTGAAAAATTTTGAGCCGGTTAAACATTCGGGAGAAACGTTAGTCCAATGTCGTAAAATGTACCATTAATATGCATTTTCAGTCAAGTCCTATTTGATAGTGCGGCAACCTGATCCGATAATTCGCCCGAAAACAGTTATACTCCATGCCAATAATAAAGGCAGGAGTGCCGGAGTCTTCCGGGTTCTAACCTTTTTAATTTTCTTTTCATCCAGCTGTTTTGGAACCACTCCGGTAACAGTAACTTTCGGACTGACAACCGGGTCAGATCTTACAGGTGGAACGATAACACATTTCCGGAGCCGGAATTCCAATGAATTCAGTGTTGAAACATTAAAATTTTACGTTTCCGGTGTCCGGCTGCTCAACAATGGCAAGTTGGTTTATGATGAACCTGATAGTTACCATTTGATTGACTACTCTGATCATCGTTCTTTGTCATTTACACTTGTTTTGCCTGAGGATATCCCTTTTACTCAAATCGCATTCAGCATAGGAATCGACAGCCTCACCAATAGTTCCGGCGCCAGAGGCGGCGATCTGGACCCAACCAAAGGCATGTACTGGACCTGGCAAAGCGGGTATATCAATTTTAAAGCAGAAGGATCGTATACCACCGATACTACTGTTTCCAATCCCTTTCAATACCATTTGGGCGGCTATCAATCACCATTCATCACACTGCAGCATGTATCCTTACAGGTAAAAAGCAAAAACAACATTTATGTACAGTTTGATGCCGGCCGGTTTTTGGAAAAAGCAATCGAATCCGGGCAACAAAAAATAATGTCGCCGGGTGAGCCTGCCATGCTGCTTTCCGAACAGTTGCCGGGTTGTTTCAAAATAAAACTGCCATGAGAAAGTATTATTTACTTATCGGTACTGTTTTTTGCTTTTCATTCATCTCAAGAACAAACTACTTTCAAGTTCCGGAAGGCTGGCCACAACCTGTTTATGATTTCTCTAAAAACCCGCTTTCACCGGATAAAATCGCATTGGGCAGAGAGCTCTTCTACGAACCAATACTTTCCAAAAACAATATTGTATCCTGCGAAAGCTGCCATTCACCATTCTCTTCTTTTACACACATCGATCACGCGTTAAGTCACGGAGTATTTGACAGTATAGGCACCCGTAATTCGCCTGCACTGGTAAACCTGGCCTGGGAGCGTTCTTTTATGTGGGACGGAGCTATCAACCATCTTGATATGCAGCCGCTTGCTCCTATCACACACCCAGCCGAAATGGGAAGCACTATAAATGAAGTTGTGAATAAACTCAATGCGTCACCCAAATACCGCAAACTGTTTTATGCCGCGTATGGCGATAGTCTTGTTACAGGTGAACATTTCCTGAAAGCTGTTTCACAATTCATGCTGACGCTGGTAAGTGCAAATGCCAAATACGATAAAGTAATGCGTAATGAACTGGCGTTTACGGCACAGGAAGCCAAAGGATATGCACTCTTTCAGAAAAACTGCTCATCGTGCCATACCGAGCCCTTATTTACCAATGGAAATTTTGAAAACAACGGGTTACCTGCCGATACAAATCTGAATGATACAGGAAGAATGAAAATAACCGGTAATCCATCAGATGCCATGAAATTTAAAGTACCTACACTGCGTAACATTGAGTTTACCTACCCTTATATGCACGACGGGCGTTTTAAAAAATTGGCGGAAGTGCTGAATCATTACACCGGCGGCATACATGACTCCCCTACTCTTTCCCCTCAGTTGAAGAAAGGTATTTCATTAACATCAAATGAAAAAGTGGATCTGATAAGTTTCCTGTTGACACTTTCAGATACGGAATTTGTATTTAATCCTAACCACCAGTATCCAAGAGAATTGTAACAGATATTAACCAAAAAATAGTTTCGCTATTCATACAAACCAACCAATTATGAAATCAATTATTTTCTCCCTGGCATTTGTGCTTTCAGCAATTGTAACATTCTCACAAACCAACCCGGTGATTACCGGATGGCTGCAAAACACCACCATTCCTGCACGTCATTATGTTGCGGGGAATTCGACGCCAATTGTCGACACTGATCCTGCCAATTGCCAGTTGGTACAGTATTCCGCCAACTATTCCTATATTACCACAACAGGTTTACCAACATATGTAACCGGCCCGTTTCTCGACGGCAATCCTTCAGTTGCGACCAACCAAAATGCACTATTTAAGTTTCCCTTGTATCCTGTTGCTAATTCAGGGACACCCTCAGCTACCACTGCGGGTAATATCGGGCTGTTTATAAACGGTGTTGCTCTTTTCGATTACCGTGATGGTGTAGCATGGAATCCTAATACAAACGCGCTGTGTGGTGGGCCGGGTAATCCGCCGTGTCCGGGAGGTATGGGCGCCACTTCCGACTGGAACAGGGATGCAGTGCCATCGGAAAAAGGAGGATTTGATTGTTCAAAAGCACATCCGGCAATGGGTAACTATCATCATCACCAAAACCCAAGTGCTTTTAATCTTGATCTGGTAGTAATTTCAACCGTTTGCAATCTCTATAACGCCGACGGGCTGTATGCAATAGACAGTACCGTACATTCACCACTCATAGGATTTGCTTACGATGGGTTCCCGATATACGGTGCATACGCTTATCAGAATACCAACGGAACCGGCCCGATTGTGCGCATGAAGTCAGGATATGCTTTACGGAATATCACTACCAGGACTACCAGTCCGACCGGCGCTTCGGTTTCAGCCGGACCTCCTGTAAGCACTACCTACCCTTTAGGATATTTCAGGGAAGATTATGAATTTATTCCGGGATCCACTTCTGACGTACTGGACGAACATAACGGCAGATTTTGTGTTACGCCCGAATATCCTGCAGGTACCTATTGTTATTTCGCGACTGTTGATGCTAACTGGAATTCGGCCTATCCCTATGTTGTCGGACCTACTTTTTATGGAGTACCAGCCGCTTCAAAAATTACAACCATTTCAGAACCTGTCACAACCTACACTCCTTCGGCTTCCGGCATTGCTGCAGTTGACCTGAATAAAACAACAGTGAAAGTGTTTCCGAATCCCGTTAGTGACCTGATTATTGTTCAACTGGTGGATATTAATACCGAAAATACGTATCTTGATTTGTATGATACAGAAGGAAAGCTGGTTGGTCAAACCCAGTTGTACCAGGGAAGTACAATAGCCAGTTTTGATACCAAAACACTTTATGCCGGACAATACCTGTTAAAGATTCACAATTCGGCAAGCAGTATCACCCGTAAGGTGATAATTGTGAAAGACTGACATAAGATTCAATGGTGTTGAAATATTCCCATTTAATATCCGGGCTTTCAAGGTTTACAAATTTCTGTTATTACAGAAATTCAATCTTGATTCATAATATGATTTTGTTTCCATTGATCCTATTTGCGGCGTGCAACAATGCCGGCAGCAAGGAAGATTTAAGTTATCAGAACAACAGCAACATTACTCATCCCGGTGATACTTTACTGAATCCCTCCGATATTGATACGAGTACTGAAACCGGGGCTACTTCTTCAAAGGAGATTGCTTACGTTGATTTTGAAAAACTGGAACGTGACGCTTTGGAAGATGCAGTATATTTAGTGGAGCAAAAAGGATTTCAGCAATCGGCAAAAACAGTTGATAAGGGGACGACAAAATACTTTTTCCAACGAATCAATCCCGATGAGTTGCTCGAAGTGACATCTCAGCGATTTGATGACGGTGGAAGAAACTTTTTGATTGACTACTATACGGCGAATGAGGAGCATTATAACAACTTTTTAAAATCGCTGAAACAATATAAATTCAACCGGACTGCAAATTCAACTTTTGTTAAACAAGATACGGGCACGTATGAGTCGGTTCAGATCAGCGGAAACGGACGGGTACTTAAAAACAGTAATAATTATTTCTGGATTCGCTACTATCAAAACGAAGGAAAGGAATTATCAACGGCAATACCGGTAACACCGGGTGAATAAGTTTTTCCGGACCGGTTGCATGCTATATCCTCTTATCAGGTCATAAAAACCCTCTCTTTTTAGTGTGAGGGAAATGAATATTCAGACAATGGCACCCACCGGAGGGCCTAAAGATTTACTGATCCAGTAAGAATATTTCTGGTTCTTTTGTTCAATTATTACATATTTATTTGTTATTCAATTACTTATGAATTATGTAAATATTTTTTTTGTGAATGAAAACGTAATCTTTTACAAAACTGAATTAGAAGAAGTCAGCAGAAGAAGAATACATTTGGGTCAACAATTAAATCTATTGCCATGAAACGCATAATTAACCTCCGCAACCTGCTTGTGATCCTTTTATCTTTAACCGGATCCCTCTCCTTTGCACAAACCGGCACTGTAACTTTCACAGTTCTTACACCTGTGTGCAATCACAACGGTGTTGTTGTTGCAAGTATTGTTGGTTCCGGTTCCCCGGGATACACCTATAACTGGTATACAAATGATGGCTCCTTTACAAACACCACAGCGGCACTCACCGATACCCTTACCAATTTCAGCGGCGGTTGGATAAATGTGAACGTTATACCTACAAATGGAAGCAATCCATCATACGGAAACATTTCTGTTCCCTTTCCCTTTCAGCTGAACACAACGGTGGTTGCCGATACCTGTCCGCTCCAGACAGGCGCCATTTCTATTGCCATTACCGGTGGAATGGCTCCCTATTCTTATTCATGGACCCTGAATGGCAACCCCTTTCCGGGAAACACCAATGCCCTGACAGGACTAACGGGAGGTTATTATAACTGCACCATTTCCGATATGGCCGGCTGCCAGATGAACCTGAGTGATCTGGACAGCGGAAATGCAGGAACCCTTGTACCTTCGGTTAACAGCATAATCAATTCAATCTCGACTACTCCCGCCAATTGCATAAACGGCACCGCCACGATAACTCCTTCCGGTGGACAGGCCCCTTATACCTTTTTGTGGTCAAATGGTCAGACTACAGCTGCAGCTACCAACCTGACAGCCTATACGCAATATGTCGCCACTGTTACCGACGCCAACGGGTGTTTCAAAAACAGTTATGTTTACCTGCAATCCACAACAAGTATTACTGTCAATACAAGCGTAACAAACGCCCATTGTACCAATAATGACGGCGCAATTACTACCATCCCTACCGGTGGTACTGCTCCATATAATTATTTGTGGAACACCTTTGCTACAACATCCTCTGTTACCAATCTGATTGCCGGAACATACATTGTTACCGTAACCGATGCCAATAGCTGTGTGCGCGTCAGGTATGTAACAGTTGCCGCACTCACTCCGGTCAACGCGGTTATTTCACCTTCAGCATCATCGTGTACCGGAGCCACGGGAACATTAAGCGCATCCGTTTCAGGTGGTACACCACCCTATAACTACCAATGGTTTTCAAATCCGGTACAAACAACTACTTCAGCAACAGGACTTGCTCCGGGAAATTATAACTTTTTGATAACAGATGCTCAGGGATGTATCCGTTCGGGAAATGCAAATGTTCCTCAAAACACTACACTTGCTGTAAGCTTGTGGACCACCGCCAGTATGTGCACTGCCAACAATGGTACAGCAATGTTGAATGCCTCAGGTGGCGTGCTTCCCTACACCTATTCATGGAGTACCGGACAAACCACTGCCGCCATTAATAACCAGCCACCTTCTTTTATTTATGGAACAGTTACAGATGCCAACGGATGTCACTTTACAAAGTGTGAGGTTATCAACCAATCAACTAATCTACAGTTCATACTATCACCCACAAATGCATCCTGCATATATACTCCGGATGGTAGTATCACCGTAAATGTCACATCAGGAACTGCACCCTTCTCTTACAGCTGGTCTACAGGAGCTACAACATCTACCATTACCGGTCTGCTTCCGGGATATTATTATCTCAGTATCACTGATGCTATGGGCTGCACTAACGGACATTCCGTTCAAGTAGGCTATGCATCTGTCTCACCCTGCACCGGTACCATTACCGGAAGAGTATTTGTTGATCAAAACGGTAATTGCAATTATGATCCGGGTGAATTGACCATGGCTAACATTCCGGTAAGATGTAACACAACAGGTGCTATTTCTTATACCAACAGCAGTGGGATTTACACTTTTTATGTGCCTGCAGGTTCGGTGTCAATCCAGCAACTACCCGTTGAATACCGGTTCCAGACTTGTCCCTCCACTAATCCGTTTATTGTAAATATGCCTTCAACCGGAGTCGTCATAAACCAGGATATTGCCGATACTGTGCTTTGGGTTAATGATCTTACTGTGGATGTCTGGAACTGGACACCTCCTATCGTTGGATCTACTTATGTACAGCGAATTGTAGAATTTAACAAGGGAATTCCTTCCGCAGCAACCACCAACCTTTTGGATTATGACCCTCAGACACCACTGGGTTCTGCAACTCCCGGTATGTCCTCTTTAAATCCGGTAACACATCAGGCAACGTTTACCAATGCCATGCATTTACCCCTTACGCAAAGAGAAATCAATGTATATTATTCTGTTCCGGCAACTGTACCCATAAACACAACACTCTACTATACCGATACCATTTTCCCTGTAATAGGCGATACCACCTGGTGGGATAACAGTATTTTTAAACAGGTTACAACATTGGGTTCTTTCGACCCGAATTACAAAGAAGTTTCACCGTCAGGAGTTGGCCCCATGGGTTTGATTTCACAAGCCGATTCGGTTCTGGAATATGTGATTCACTTCCAGAATGTCGGTAATTATTATGCCAACAATATTGCTATTTTGGATGAACTTGACCCCAATCTTGACTGGAGTTCACTAAGGGTAAAATATTCCACTCATCCCGTTGTAACCACAATTTCGGGAGCCGGACAACTGCAATTCAGCTTTAATAACATCTACCTTCCATCCATAGCGCAGGATACCCTTTTAAGTAATGGATTTGTTGTATACACAATACACCTTAAACCAGGACTGGCTAACGGCACGCAGATTAAAAACCATGCCGATATCTACTTCGATCTGAATGCTCCGGTAACAACAAACACCACCTTGAATACCATTCAAATAACCGGATTACCCCAAATAAATTCCTATTCAGGATTGGATTTGTACCCTAATCCAACTGCTGGAGAAGTGACCATAAATGTGAATGGAATGTCAGGACAAAATGTTAAAATTGACTTGTATAATGTCTATGGCCAGTTGGCAGCACATTTGTTTGAAGGAACCGTTGCAACCGATTCATTCGTTCTGAATAACACTACCGAAACACTCTCCGATGGCATCTATTTTGTCAGATTACAATCACCTTCGGGAACAAAAACCGCAAGACTGGTGAAGCTTAACAAATAAAATATTGCTTGTTTCATAGTGCTTTTCCGCATCCCCTGTCCGGATCATCAGACAGGGGATGCGTTTTTTAGGCTGCAACAAATTTTATCACTAATTAAAACGTATCAGACAATTAATTTTCAGATCTGAAACTTCAAACCTTTTTGTTTTAAATAAATAATTGCCGCTGGCAGAAACAATCAGAATTTTGACTTTTAACCCGGAAGTCTGCTTTTCTATTATTAATTCGCTGACAGGAATTGTATGCCTGTTGAATTCTCCCGGCTGCATCCTATATATCTCACTTATTTTAGCAACGACATCCAAATCAATTTTCGTCGATGGAGTTGCAACTGAAAATATTCCTTTCTCCATATCCCAACTGGCTGTTACAGGGATTTCTGCAACATCAAAGGATCTGGTGGCGGGGTACTTGTTACGATTATCATAAAACTCCAATCTCTTTTCAAAATCATATCCGCTTACTGGAAAAACCTCATCATCGGAACAATAAAAATAAAAATCGTGTTTATCTATACTGTTCTTCAAATCGTAAGCATTTATATGAGAAAGGTTCAAAAGTGCCAGAAGCCGATCATCAGCATTAACTTGCCGCTCTCCGGGATCCCGATGCATTATACTGTCCAGAGGCTGACTAAAAAGCTCCTGTAAACTACCATAACCGTGTACTTCGGTGAGGTATTCTATTTTTTCAACAATTTCGACATGATCTTTTCTGTTGATGTCACCGACTGCAGCAACAGCTTTTCCATCTTTTATCATTCCGTTTTTAGCAAGGTAATTTTTCAGCAAATTTAACTGACTGTTTTTTGACACAGTAAATGCACTCCAGGGTCCATGGACCGACAATATGCCAATTATAAAAAGTGTTAAAGGAATAATTTTTATGGATTTAGCTTTGCTAAAAAGAAAATAGGTTGCAATGCCGGCAAGCCATAGGGCCAGCAAAACAACATAATACCTTCCTTCTGTCATCCCATACTCAATTACCCTGATTCTGATTGACAGAAACAATAAAATGACCAGTGGAAAAAGTGCAACATAAAACCCGTTGGCGTATATGCGCATCCACCTGTTTCCCGAATCGTTCCGTACCGGCCATACCAGCAACAGGGCCAGAATACCGGCAACGGAAAAGCTCAATACAAGCCACGAAACCCAGCCCTCAGGCCAAACACCTGATACAATAATTTTAAACATGTATGAATACAAAATCAACATGTAAAGTGTTATAATCGGAAGTAACACGTATTGTGTAAATATTTTTAAACCCCTGGGATATTGAGATTGCTCCTGGTAATGCCGGAAGCGTTCCGGTATCCCGGAAAGAAAGAACCAGGTATTAAAAACGGCGGCAATTATTACATACAATCTGAAATAATTTTTTTCGTCCACGTGAACCTCAAACAAATTATCGATCGCAAGTAATGCTATTGCCAGCCCGCCATACAATACTGCCGAGTATAATACAGAAGTGAGAAATTGAATAAACAGCCCTTTGTTATAGGACCAGAATCCTTCGGGTTCCGGTCTTCCCACATAGGGCAGAAATGCGACCAACAGGTGTCCGCTGTAATTATAAATCATAAATCGTAACATATCATAACGGGTATAGGTAGCATCCGGGAGGACATAATAATACCAGGTAAGCAGACAAAACCCGAGCGCCTGCAGGAGCACCCGTATGCTGAACGTATGATTTCTCGATTCAGAGAAAAGGGATAAGGCTGTAAACAGGGTTAGTCCTATCGAACAAACCATAACACCATTGATTATTGAATAAAAATCGGGATCTTTTGGGTCTGCCTGATTGTTGATGAGGATAATTACCAAAACAGCGGAAGTAATTGCAGACGCCAATGTTAATGGAAACCTTGCCAGGGTAACCGTTGCACGTTCGAACAGGCTTTGAAGCGAGGGGAATTTCATAAGCAATGGGTTGAACAGATTATAATATCATTTTAAAGGTACTTTTTTTTATAAATGTCATAAAAATAGAAGTAAAACGCACTTTTCAATAAACTTGTATGCGGTCCCTTCACATAATAATGTATAATCCGGTAATTTAGCGGTCATCCAAATTCAACATGCCGGTTTTTGAAAAATCGTTTATGCAACACACCAAACTGAGCCTGACTGCAAAACACTTTATTCCGGCAGGAGTCATTATGGTGCTCTCCTTCCTCCTCTTTTCCTCAATAGGCTACCCGGCCTTGAATTCGGATAACGCGATTACTGTGCTCATGACCTATTCGTTTAATTTGCCGCACGACTGGTATTTCTGGGGACAGGACAGGATGGGCTCCCTTATTCCGTTAATGGGGCATCCCTTGGTACTAATGGGCCTCTCACCCCTTCTGGCCGAATCAATTGCGCACTATCTGTTACTCATTATCGGATATATTGCTTTTGCCTCATTGTTTAAATCATGGCAATATAAATCGGTGTTAGCATTATTCTGGTTTTTCCCGCCGACACACATGATAGATATAACACAGCTTTCATTTGGAGTACATTATTCACTTATTGGCGCCTGTTGTTATATCATAAACTTAAAAACTAATACAAATATGAGAATCTCAACATTTGGAGATTTTTTGTTAACAATAGCATGGATACTTATTGCGCTGCTGGCCGTTTGGGTTTCAGAATTGGCTCTTTTCTCATTACTGCTATTAGTACTCTTTTACTTTTACCTCTATGTATCTCAAAAATCCATTTACGGAATACTTTCGAATAAGGATCTCTACCTGTATCCTATAGGAGGATTTGTGTGTTTTATCATCATTCAATCGCTAAAATCGACTACCGGAATTGCAATCAATTACAGTCATTTGGTTACCATGACTCAGCTGAAACAGGAATTCATTATTTTGTTCCAATCCATATCGGAACTTTTGAGCATCGATAAAAGAGAGCCGGTAACCGGTTTGTATCTTATACTGGCGGCTGTGGTGTGCCTGCTATTTTTGTTCAGCAGGACACAATCTTCGAATAACCATTCAAAAAGTAAGTGGATCTTTTACTTTACTGCAGACGCTTTGCTGCTTTTTGCTGTTATTATGGCATCTGCATGGACACTTGAAAACAATGTCCCGCGACGCTATTTTACCTGTACATATATCTCCCTGGGTATGGCAGGGCTCCTGTTTGCAGAATACAGGAGTATGCGAAACAACAAAATCATTTTCCCATTAGTGTTAATGACACTGCTCGCCGGAGCTATAGGAACTGTTTACAATCTTAAATTTGTCTGGCCGGGAACATTACAGCCAAAAGCCGAATTGGTTGCAGAACTCGATACACTGGGAAATGTGGGCCTTATTGGCGATTACTGGAATTCCTATATTTATTTGGTAGCAGATCCCGAAAATAAGATTGCTACACCACATCAGGACAATAAGGTGCGTAACCCAGAAATGACTGAAGCTGTTTTTAAGCAAAAAAGGATTTTTATAATAAAAGACGGGTGGCTCGACTCGTTTCCGGATACGCTCATGCAATTTGGCCGCTGTCTCAGGAAAAAGGGATTACCTTTACATCTTGCCGACTGCTATTTGAACGAATATATTGTAGAAAGCATGGCTTCAGATGTATCCGGTTCCATTCCCGAACAACATACCGGCGACTAACATCAAATTTTGAAAATGGAATACAATTTAAGTTATTGGGAACGCCGGCAGTTTATCGATAAAATTGATGTGTGTATTGTTGGTGCCGGGCTTGTAGGCCTGCACACAGCCATTGCAATCAAGCTGAAACATCCTGTATGCCGTATATTACTGCTCGAAAGAGGCCCGTTGCCATATGGTGCCAGTACACGAAATGCAGGGTTTGCCTGTTTCGGCAGCATTTCAGAATTGCTGGACGACCTGAAAGACGAAGATGAAACACGGGTATTTACCAGAGTTAAGAAAAGATGGGATGGCTTAAATAAATTGCGCAAATTAACCGGTGATGCTGCCATTAAGTATGAAACGCATGGCGGATTTGAACTGTTTAAACCATCTGATGCCGAACAGTATCATACTTGTTTAACCGGCATGGAAAAAATAAACAGGCTTACAGGTGAAATTACGGGACTTAAAACCGTTTACAGGGAAGCAGACGATCGTATAAAACCATTCGGATTCAAAGGTGTTAGTCAGTTGATTGAAAACAGCGCCGAAGGTCAGCTCGATACCGGGCGTATGATGCAGGTACTGGAAGCAAAAGCCAGACAGCTTGGGGTATTGTTCTTAAATGGAATTACCGTTACAACTATTCACCCGGGTAATAATCCCGAAATAGAAACCGATAAGGGAATCAAAATCCTGCCCGCGAAGATCCTGCTTACTACAAATGGATTTTCTGCCCGCCTCATGAAAAATACCGGTGTTCAACCTGCCAGAGCACAAGTCCTTATTACAAAACCGATTGAGCATTTGAAATGTAAAGGAACTTTTCATTACGACAAAGGCTACTATTATTTCAGAAATGTTAACAACAGGATCCTATTGGGTGGGGGAAGAAACATGGATTTTGCAGGTGAAACAACGGATACCTTTGGTATCACCACACTGATTCAATCACGGCTCGACTCCATGCTGAACGAAATGATACTTCCAGATCAGGAATATACGGTAGACATGAGATGGAGCGGTATTATGGGCATGGGTCCAACAAGAGAACCAACAACTAAAGAACTTTTGGAAAATGTTTACTGCGCCGTTGGAATGGGCGGTATGGGCGTTGCAATTGGTGCCGTTGTTGGTGAAGAAGCGGCACAGTTGGTGATGAATGATTTATAGAATAACTGTTTGAGTGGCTGTTTGTGCTGTATGATGCTATTTAACACAAGTATTTCACGCATTGTACTCGTTAACAGTCTGATGAATACTGATTTTTCAATTCAATATATTTTTATTTATTTTGTATAAACTTAACTCAATAACATGAAACCTTCAGTTAAATATGGTTTGATTCTGGGCGGTGTTCTTGCTGCATTTCCTTTACTGGTGTATGCTCTTGGTATGGATAAGGAAGAATCGTTTCAAAAAATCTCAACAATTATCAATCTTGCATTAATTTCCACAATACTTTATTTAGGAATAAAAGAGGAACGGGATCAGCACGGCAACGGATTTATTTCGTTTGGAAAAGGATTTGGCACCGGCATCAGGATATCATCAATTGCTGCCTTAATTTCGATGGTTTTCTCCTACCTCTATTTTACTGTTATCAATCCGGGTATGGTGACATATATAAAGATGAAACAGGAAGAAGAACTGATGAATCGCGGAATGAGTGAAGAAATGATTGAAAAAGCCTCTGCTAATATGGATAAATGGATGAGTCCGGAGGCCATGGCCGGATTTTCTATGTTTGGCACCCTTTTACTTGGCCTTGTAATAACGCTGATAGTAGCAGCCTTAATGAAAAAAGAAGATCCCTCGGCTGAAATATCCTGATGAATGAATCCGTTTTGGAGTCACTTTAAGCTATCGGCGGTTTGTTATCAATACTGCAATCCGCATGCGGAACTCAACCATCCACTAACAAAACATCGTTCAGCTGAAGGATAAGATGGTTTTTTGGATAATAGCTGCACACTCCTGAATCTGCTCACTGTTAATGATCAAAGGCGGCGCAAACCTGATAATATCATTATGAGTCGGCTTTGCAAGCAATCCGTTCTCTGCAAGCTTCAAACAAACATCCCATGCATTTTTGCCATCATGCGGATGGATAACAATCGCGTTTAATAAACCTTTACCTCTTACCTCACCTATCATAGGTGAATTAATCGCCTTGAGCCGTTCGCGAAGCTGAATTCCGAGTGATTCGGCGTTTTCTGCCAATCCCTCGTCGGTTAATACTTGCAATGACGTAATGGCAACTCTGCAGGCTAACGGACTGCCCCCATAGGTAGAACCATGCTGACCGGGTTTAATGCATAACATTATTTCATCATCGGCCAGCACAGCTGATACAGGAAGGGTACCTCCCGAAAGCGCTTTTCCCAAAAGCAGAATGTCGGGCCGCACATTTTCATGATCGCAGGCAAGCATCTTTCCGGTGCGTGAGAGTCCGGTTTGTATTTCGTCTGCTATGAACAGTACTCGGGCTTTCTTGCACATTTCAGCTGCACCCGACAAATAACCATCATCCGGAACCACAACACCGGCTTCACCCTGAATAGGCTCAACCAAAAAGCCGGCAACATCAGGATCCTGTAAAGCTTGAGACAATGCGTTCAAATCGTTGTATGGGATCACTACAAACCCCGGAAGATAGGGTCCGAAATGGGTAAATGATTCCGGATCGGTTGAAGCTGAAACGGCTAATAACGTGCGACCATGAAAATTTCCCCGGCACACAATAATCTTCGCTTTATTTTCTGCAACACCTTTGACCTCATAAGCCCACTTACGACATAGCTTTACTCCGGTTTCAACTGCTTCGGCTCCGGTGTTCATGGGCAATACTTTGTCATACCCGAAGTAATCAGTTATAAATTCGGCATATTCACCAAGGAGGTTATTGTGAAATGCCCTGCTTGTCAGAGTAAGTTGAGCAGCCTGATCGACCAATGCGTCTATGATGCGCGGGTGACAATGACCCTGATTGACTGCCGAATAAGCTGATAAAAAATCATAATACCTTTTACCATCCACATCCCAGACAAAAATTCCTTCGCCTCTCGACAGTACTACAGGTAAAGGGTGATAGTTATGTGCTCCGTATTTTTCTTCAAGTGTGATTGCTTTTCCGGTAGTGAGCTGTGAAATCATGATGGTTCAATTTAGTTAAGCAAATTTAAAAAAATAGCGTCATCAAAGGTGGTTGTTTCAGCTAAAAAACAGCGGTTTGATGCCATTTATCGTACTTTTGCACCCATATGACAAAAGGAATTCTGGAAAGTATTGAAATGACGGATATGGCCGACAAAGGACGGGCTGTCGGCAGAACCGGGGATGTGGTTGTTTTTGCTTCCGGTGCCGTTCCCGGTGACGTGATTGACGCTGAGGTGATAAAAAAATTTCCGACATACATTGAAGCAAAGGCGCTGCATATTAACACCCCCTCCCCTTTCAGGACTGATCCGTTTTGCACCCATTTTGGAACATGCGGCGGATGCAAATGGCAAAACCTCGATTATCGCGCTCAACTTACGTTTAAAGAAAAACAGGTTCGCGACGCAATGATCCGTATAGCCAAACTTAAAGATCCGGAGATTTTGCCAATAATAGGTTCCGACCGGATTCAGTACTACAGGAACAAACTGGAGTTTAGTTTTACAAATAAACGCTATTTGCTGAAAGAGGAAATTGATTCCGGTGTTGAGAAAATTATGGACGGACTCGGTTTTCACATTCCGGGTAAATTCAATAAAATACTCGATATAGATACATGTTACCTGCAGCATGATTTGTCGAACAGGATTCGCAATTTTATCAGTACATATGCTAAATCAAATGCTATCCCGTTTTTTGATATCAGGAAGCAGACCGGGATGTTGCGCAGTTTGATTATCCGCAATACCGAAGCAGGTGAATGGATGGTGATTGTTGTTTTCAGAGAAGAAAAGAGTGAGGTGCGTGTCAAATTACTTGATGCCGTTGTAAAGGAGTTTCCGGAACTTACTTCTGTAATGTATATCATCAATACCAAAAAAAATGATACCGTTACCGATCAGGCAGTACACCTCCATTATGGAAGAAGTTACCTAATGGAACAAATGGAAGACCTTAAATTTATGATAGGTCCCAAATCCTTTTTTCAAACAAATACCAGACAGGCAGCGCTCCTGTATAAACTCACAAAAGAATATGCAGGCCTCACCGGTTCGGAACTTGTTTATGACCTGTATACGGGAACCGGAACCATTGCCGCTTTTATAGCGAAACATGCACGCAATGTAATAGGTGTGGAATATGTAGCGGAAGCCATTGAAGATGCAAAACAAAATGCAAAGATCAACGGACTCGAAAACCTTGAATTCTTTTCGGGTGACCTGAAAGATGTTTTAACAACTGAATTTACCGCACAACACGGACACCCCGATGTAGTCATTACAGATCCGCCACGAGCCGGTATGCATGAACACGTTACGAAAAGACTGTTGGAAATGGCTCCGGAAAAAATTGTTTATGTCAGCTGTAACCCCGGAACACAGGCGCGCGACCTTTTATTACTCTCGGAAAAATATGAATTGGTACGTATGCAACCCGTTGATATGTTCCCGCATACATCACATGTTGAAAATGTAGCACTACTCCGACTGAAATGAAAAAAGAACCGGATCATAACGATGCTAAGTTTTGGCAACAACACTATGAAAATGGATCTACCCAGTGGGATGCAGGCGCTCCTACAGAACCATTACGTCACTACTTTGAAGGACTTACCGATAAATCTATAAACATACTTATTCCCGGAGCAGGTAACGGCTGGGAAGCGGGATGGTTATTTAATAATGGTTTCAAAAACGTGTATGTTTTGGATTTTGCCGCTGCTCCGCTCGAACACTTTAAAAAACGTATTCCTGAATTCCCATCAAGCCACCTCATCAATGAGAACTTCTTTTCTCATAAGGGGAATTATGACCTGATTGTTGAACAAACTTTTTTTTGTGCCATCGACCCTTCACTTCGCCGGAAATATGCAGAACACATGTCCTCACTTTTAAATAAAGGCGGACGTTTGGCCGGTTTGTTATTCAATTTCCCGCTCGAAACCGGCCCCCCGTTCGGAGGCAATGCTAAAGAATATGAAAGCCTGTTTAAACCGTTGTTCCATATCAAAGTAATGGCTCCCTGTTATAATTCCATTGCCCCCCGGATGGGTCGCGAATTGTTCGTGATCTTTGAAAAGAAGGGGTGATTGTTCAAAACTTTCCCCGAGAAGCCTGAATCACAATATGATGAAATAGGCCCGTTATCTAATTTTGTGGCTATGAGGATTCTTTACCTGGCTGCTGCGATGCTCCTTTTTACCGGCCGGATTACCTACGCCCAGTTGTCTGCCGATGGCGAAGGTGAGGATGTGGTCGCTTCCGATCCCATTACGGCAAACCTGAAAGGATATTACAGTCAGTTGTTCTCTATTAACCAACTGTATATCAACGACTTCAACCTATATAACACGCTGGAACCCTGGCTCGGAATTCCCTATAGTTACGGCGGTAAATCTGCTGCAGGAATCGACTGTTCCGGGTTTGTAAATGCTGTATTGAAAGGCGCCTACGGAATCGATATTACTGCAAACTCGGCCGATTTATACAAACAATCGGGGCACATCAAAAAAGGGGCGCTGGAAGAGGGCGACCTGGTATTTTTCAGAATCAGGCACCGATCGGTCTCTCATGTGGGAATTTATCTTGGCGATGGCAGGTTTATTCACGCCAGCACAAGAAACGGAGTAATTGTAAGCAGCCTTGATTCACCCTATTATAAACGTTATTTTGCAGGCGGCGGCAGATTGAACAGGCCCGCCAATTGAGAATCGTTATCATGGCCAAAGAAAAAATATTGCTTCTTAATACACATCAGATTCAGCAACGGATTAACCGCATTGCTTACCAGATTTATGAAGACAATTTTGAAGAAAAAGAAATTGTAATCATTGGCATCTGGCACAACGGATACCTGCTTGCCGAACGGCTGATGACAGCCCTTAATGCTATTTGTAACGTAAAGACCTCATTGTTTCAACTCACTATCGACAAAAACGATCAGGTTAAAAAAGAAGTTTCTATAAGTGCCACGCGCGATATGATGACCGGCAAATCTATTATTCTGGTAGATGACGTGCTGAATTCGGGGAAAACACTTATTTATGCCATGAAGGCCGTGCTGGATATCGACACAAAAAAAATAAGAACAGTACTGCTTGTCGACCGCGATCACAAAAGATATCCGGTAATGGCCGATTTTGTAGGCATCACCCTTTCGACTACCTTACAGGAACATGTACATGTGGAGTTCGGTGAAGAAGACAACGCATGGCTTAGTTAAACGTTGCCTGTTTTTCTCTTATCCACCCCGCAAGTGATTTTATATCCAAATCTTCACCTTTAACGGTATACAAGGCTTTGATATAATATTTTTCCCTTTCGGCAACAACTTTTTCTACAAAGCTTTTAAGTTCATCGCCTTTTTTGCCCGCAACAAGGGGACGCTCTTCCTTTGCCTGCGACAACCTCCGGTACAAACTGCCCGTCGACATTTTTATATAGATGGTGATGCCATGACGATTCATCCACGTCATGTTTTCATTGAAACAAGGTGTGCCGCCACCGGTAGCAACAATAACATTTTGAAGTGACGAGGTCTTTTTAAGAACGGCGGTTTCTTTTACACGAAAACTCTTTTCACCCGCTTCGAATAACTGAGTAATACTTTTTCCAGATGATTGTTCTACCAGTTCGTCCAAATCTACAAACTCCATTGCAAGCGCCTTAGCCAGCCGTTTTCCAACAGTTGTTTTACCCGAACCCATAAATCCAATCAGAAAAATCATCATCGTTCACAAAAAATTAAAACAACAGATTGACTGTTCACATCAACCAACAAAACGCATCTTATAATCAACGTCAACTTTTCCCTTCATAATATCGTTCAGCTTACCCTTAATCAATTTTTTTCTCAAAGGACTCAGCAAATCAGTAAAAAGTACACCTTCTATGTGATCGTATTCGTGCTGAATAATGCGGGCAAGCACACCTTCAAACGACTCTGTATGTTCCTTAAACGACTCGTCGTGATAGGTAAGTGTGATAAAAGGCAAACGTTCTACATCTTCACGAATTCCGGGAATGCTCAAACAACCCTCATTAAATTTCCAGGGCTCACCCGATTCATCTTTCATTACCGGATTGATGAACACTTTTTTGAACCCGTCCAGCTGTGGATCTTCATCGGCAAAAGGTGATGCATCAATTACAAATAAGCGGATGGACTTATTGATCTGTGGAGCGGCAAGACCCACACCTGAACTCGCATACATGGTCTCAAACATATTTGCAATAAGTTTTTCGAGATCGGGATGATCGGCCGAAACCGGAATTGCTTTTTTCTTTAGAACCGGGTTTCCGTAAGCGATAATAGGATAAATCATAACTGGAAATAATCTTTTTTTATGAAGTCTTTTTTCTCTGTTGCTGTTCAAGCCACGATTGCAATATTATAGTCGCACTAACCTGATCGACCATTGCCTTGTCCTGCCGTCCTTTTTTCCTGATTCCGCTGTCAATAATTGCCTGACGGGCCATACCGGAAGTAAAACGTTCATCAACCCGATGTACAGGAATAGCGGGGAATTTATTTTTCAAGCCACGTACAAACGCTTCTACAAATTCGGTTGCATCTGTTGGAGTATTATTGAGCCGTCTGGGTTCTCCCACAACAAACCCTTCTACGTTGTTTTTTAACAGATATTCGTTCAGATAAGGGAATATATGGTGGGTCATTACCGTTTCAAGCGAAAAGGCAAACTGTTGATTTTCATCCGTTACAGCCAGGCCGGTTCTTTTTTGACCGTAGTCGATGCCCAATACCCTTCCCATAGCGCAAAGGTACCAAAAGAGAGGCAATGGCCGTAAAAAGGGGGCGGTATCCGTCATTATCTGTTACTTTTGTGACCCTGAATAAAATACTTTTTCTATGTCACTCAAAACACATATTGAAAATGCCTGGACCGACCGCTCTCTTTTACAGGATGAAAAACACCGTGAAGCAGTAAAAACGGTGATTGAAGGCCTTAATGCAGGAGAGATCAGAGTTGCCGAAAGAGATCATTCCGGCAACTGGCAGGTAAATGAATGGGTCAAAAAGGCGGTGATTCTATATTTTCCCATCAGCGAAATGAAAACCATGCATGCCGGACCCATGGAGTTTTATGATAAAATCCCATTAAAGTCGGGATTTGAAAAACTGGGAATTCGGGTAGTGCCACACGCTATTGCCCGTTACGGCAGTTATGTGGCTCCCGGAGCTATTCTGATGCCCTCGTATGTGAATATCGGCGCCTACGTCGACACAGGTACCATGGTCGATACCTGGGCAACTGTCGGGTCCTGTGCGCAAATCGGAAAACATGTTCATTTAAGCGGCGGTGTAGGTATAGGTGGTGTACTCGAACCTGTGCAGGCGGCACCTGTGATCATAGAGGATAACTGTTTCATAGGATCGCGGTGCATTGTGGTTGAAGGTGTACGCGTTGAAACGGAAGCTGTACTTGGCGCCAATGTGGTGCTGACCATGTCGACAAAAATTATTGATGTATCAGGCCCGCAGCCTGTTGAGTATAAAGGACGTGTTCCTGCCCGTTCGGTTGTGATCCCGGGAAGCTATACCAAACAATTTCCTGCGGGCTCCTATCAGGTTCCCTGCGCGCTTATTATCGGCACCAGAAAAGAATCAACTGATAAAAAAACATCGCTCAACGATGCCTTGCGGGAACATAACGTTGCAGTATAAACGTAATGAAGAAAATACTGATTATTCAAACTGCATTTCTGGGTGATGCTATTCTGGCAACAGCTTTGGCTGAAACCCTTCACAAAAATGCGGAGAATGAAATATCCATCCTTGTCAGAAAAGGCAATGAATCTCTTTTTAAAGGCCACCCCTTTCTGAAAGAGGTGATGGTATGGGATAAAAAAAATAACAAACTCAATAATCTGTTAGCGATTATTAATCAGGTAAGAAACAAAAAGTACGACGCTGTAATCAACCTGCAGCGTTTCTTTTCTACCGGACTGATTACAGGCTTCTCAGGTGCAGCAGCACGAATTGGGTTCGATAAAAACCCGCTCTCCTTTTTATTTACCCGTACCGTAAAACATCTGATTGGTGACGGAAGACATGAGGTAGCACGCAACCTGGAATTAATCGGACAGGATGCATCGTTGCCTTTACAGCGACCGGTTTTGTATCCGCAGCCATCGGACCTTGAGGCCATTGCCCAATGCCGCCATGTTCCATACGTGTGTATGGCACCTGCATCGGTATGGTTTACCAAACAACTTCCGACAGAAAAATGGGTGGAACTCATTAAAAAAATACCACAGCAAATTGCCGTTTATCTGATTGGCGGACCCGGTGATAAGACGCTTTGTGAAAACATAAAGGAACTTTCGGGCCGAAAGCAGGTTTTCAACTTAGCGGGCACAACAGGCTATCTGGCAACTGCCGCCCTCATGCGTGAGGCAAAAATGAATTTTGTGAACGACTCAGGGCCCCTGCACATCGCATCGGCGGTTAATGCTCCGGTTACAGCATTTTTCTGCAGTACCCTGCCTGCATTCGGTTTCGGACCTTTGTCTGATTCCTCCGTTATTATTGAAACTTCCGAAAAGCTGGTATGCCGCCCTTGCGGACTGCATGGTAAAAACAGTTGCCCGCTTGGTCATTTTCACTGTGGTACTACCATTCAAATTCCTTCTGTCGAATACCTCTCATGAATGTAACCGACTCAGAGGGAGCAAAAATATGTGCCCATGCGCTAAGGGAGGGTAAGGTGGCTGCTGTAAACCTGGCTTGCGGCTGGACGTACCTTTGTGATGGCACCAGCCCTTCAGCAATCAAAATGCTGAAGCAAATGGCCCCTGACTCCGCATACCCCGACCCACTGCTGATTGATACAACAGGAAAGCTCCACAAGCACCTGAAAGAACTGCCGGATCAGATTTCGGAACTTATGGAATTCAGTGTTAAACCCTTGATAATCTGGTTCTCGCAGGCCATAAACGTGGTACCTCAGGCAGGAGATACCGCCGGTGCTGTCCCCTTTATGCTTGCCTCCGACGAACTGCTGAAAAATACCGTTTACCGTTTGGGAAAGCCTGTTATGGCCCGATTTCCGAGCCTTCATGCCGCACCCCCTGCCGATGCTTTGAAGAGCGCCGGATGTGTGGTACATTTGCAGCGCAGAAAATTTGAACCCTTTGATCCTGTTATAGTACATGTCGGATCAGAAGGCACTTTTCGATTCGAAAAAAAATAAACAAAAAAATTTGCCATTTGAATCAGCTCATCGCATATCCTTTTTTCGATGTAATCGGGAACGTTTGCGACCGTGAATCTGTTTCCTGTTTTGTGATAGGAGGATTTGTAAGGGATGGGTTATTGCAACGACCCTGTAAAGACATCGATATTGTTGTAACCGGAGATGGCATCGAGCTAGCCAAAAAGGTTGCAAAGGCACTTGGCAATAACATACAAGTCTCGGTATTTAAAAACTTCGGTACAGCCAGCTTGCAATTTGAGGATTGGAGCATCGAATTTGTGGGTGCCCGTAAAGAATCCTATTCGTCAGATTCCCGTAAACCCGATGTAATGAACGGAACATTGGAGGACGACCAGCGCAGACGCGATTTTACCATTAACGCATTGGCAATAGGACTTAATAAAAGTAATAAGGGCGAACTCACCGATCCCTTTGGTGGTGTGCGTGACCTCAACGCCGGAATCATAAAAACGCCATTGGAGCCGGGCATTACCTATAGTGATGACCCCCTCCGAATGATGCGCGCCATACGCTTTGCAAGTCAGCTTGGCTTTACCATTGAACAAAAATCACTCGAAGCTATTCGGGATAACAGGGACCGCATCCGGATTGTCTCCATGGAAAGAATAAGCGATGAACTCAATAAAATACTGTTGTCCGAAAAACCTTCTGTTGGATTTAAATTGCTGTTTGATACAGGCCTTCTTGAAATTATCTTTCCTCAAATGGCCGCTTTGCATGGTGTAGATATTGTAAACGGCAAAGGCCATAAAGACAATTTTTATCACACATTACAGGTAGTCGACAATGTGGCTGCCACTTCCGAAAACCTCTGGCTCCGCTGGGCAGCAGTACTCCATGATATTGCAAAACCGGCAACAAAAAAATTTGAACCCGGAACCGGTTGGACGTTCCATGGGCATGAAGACAAGGGCGCTCGCATGGTGCCCAAGATTTTTGCACAGCTTAAACTTCCTTTAAATGAAAAAATGAAGTATGTGCAACTTCTCGTGTTACTTCATTTGCGGCCAATTGTACTTTCCCAGAGCCAGGTGACCGATTCGGCAGTACGACGTTTACTTTTTGAAGCCGGTGATGCTATTGACGACCTGATGCTGTTGTGTCAGGCTGACATCACTTCCAAAAACGAAACAAAGGTCGCCCGTTACCTGCGAAACTTTCAAATTGTAAAAGAAAAACTTGTAGAAGTAGAATCAAAAGACAAACTTCGTAACTGGCAACCCCCCGTTTCGGGAGAACAGATTATGGAAGTATTCGGACTCAAACCGGGCCGGGATATTGGTATTATTAAAAATGCCATAAGAGAGGCCATTCTGGATGGCGAAATACACAACAACCCTGAAGAAGCCTATTCTTTTATGTTAAAAAAAGGTGAAGAACTGGGTTTGAAACCGCGCAATTAATCCACTTGCCTTTTTTCAGATGCATTTGTTATTTTTGTGAAAATCCTTAAAAACAGCCCACTTAAAATGGTCCGGTTATATAGGGTATTCAGGGGGTTTTGGCAGTTCTGAAAAATCTTTGTCGTCGTTAAAAAATTAACTAAAATATTTTTACTTTAGGAGTACCGGAACACTTGTTCTGATTAAAAATAAAGCACCGATTAACACCTAACACAATTTCTCAATTTATTTCGCATGGCAGTATACAGGTTTCGGGTCACCTTTGAAGATTTCGATGATACTTATCGTGACATCGACATCAGGTCGACACAATCATTCTTACAGTTTCACAATACCATTCAGGAGGCAATAGGATTTGACAATTCAAAGCCGGCGTCGTTTTATATGAGTAACGACAACTGGAAAAAGGGACAGGAAATAACTTTCGCAAAAGAGAGCGGCGGTGCCGCTGCTGTTTTGATGTCAGAGTCCAGGTTATGTGATTACATAGCCGATCCGCATCAGAAAATATATTACATGTTTGATGCACCTTCGCAATGGAATTTTTTTATCGAACTTATTCGCATAACCGGTGAAGACCCATCTAAAAAATACCCTGCCGTAACACGTGTTAACGGAGAAGCCCCTAAACAATACCTGGTTATAGAACCACCCAAAGGCATCGCCGATCCTGAGTTTGCCGACGATGATTTGCCTGTGGATGCGGAAGAAGGTGAAGAACAAATCCTCGACTCAGGTGAGGAAGAGGATCAGGATGATACCGAATCGGTAGGCTTCGGAGAAGCGGTAGATGAGGAAGAGTATGATAATATAGAGGAGCGTTCGGAAGAAAATTCAGAACGTGACGAATTTTAATACCTCCTTATAAGTGCCTGAACCGTTACTGGTAGTTGTAGCAGGTCCTACTGCATCAGGCAAAACCGCACTGGCTGTTTCAGTTGCACGCCACTTCAATACTGTTGTTGTTTCAGCCGACTCCCGTCAATTTTATCAGGGAATTGCCATTGGGACCGCCCAGCCCGATGAGACTGAAAAAGGAGGAGTAACCCACTATTTTATCGGCGATATGCCCCTCGAAGAACATGTGAGTGCCGGATTATATGCAGCGAAATGCAGGACCTTACTCGACAAACTGTTCCGCAACCATACGGTTGTAGTACTTACCGGCGGTTCGGGACTGTATATTGATGCGGTGTTAAACGGTATTGATACATTTCCGGATGCAGATCCGTCTATCCGGATCGAACTGAACAGGATGTATCATCATGAAGGGATAACCGCTTTGCAGGAAGAACTCAAATCCAGTGACCCTGAATATTATTCACAAGTTGACCTGAATAATCCGAGAAGACTCATCAGGGCACTTGAAGTGTGCCGGGCTTCCGGCACTCCCTATTCATCATTCAGAGGCAAAGACGCAACACCACTCCCCTACAGATATATTATGGCGGCCATCGCGTGGCCACGGGAACTGCTTTACAATCGCATCAATACAAGAGTTGACAGGATGGTTGCCGGCGGACTAAAAACGGAAGCGTCAGCATTGTATGCAAAACGAAATCTCAACGCACTGCAAACTGTTGGCTATACAGAATATTTTCAGTTTCTGGATGGCACCCTCACCGAGGAAGCAGCGATTGAATTGATCAAAAAAAATTCGCGAAATTATGCCAAACGACAAATGACCTGGATGAAACGGCATCCGGAAACGGTATGGTTTGAAAGTGAACGTACGGATGCTGTCATCAGCCGGATTCAGTCGGTGTTGTAGTAAGTACAGTTTACTCCGAATCAGAAATGGCACCAGGAACCAGATACCTTTTTCCTTCTTCTGCCAGTTCAGTTGATGGAAACACCGCTCTCGCTTCATCCAGCAATGGTGTCAAATCTTTATACCGGGCCGAAAAATGACCAATGATCAGTCTGCCGGCTCCGGCCCTTTGTGCAATTTGAGCAGCCTGCCGGGCCGTTGAATGAAAGGTAGTCTGAGCCCGCTCACTTAAGTCGTGCATAAATGTTGCCTCATGATAAAGCAAATCAACACCCGTTACCTCGTCCGCTACCTGCTCATCGTATTTGGTATCGGAACAAAAAGCAAAAGAACGTGGCTTTTCAGGAGGCATGGTAAGTTCGCTGTTGGGTATGTGAGCACCGTTGCCATCAATAAAATCGGCACCTGCTTTAATATCATTGTACCAGCTGAACGGAATATTATACTGTCTTATTTTTCCGATACGAAGCTTGAGCGGCCGTGGTTTTTCCCTGAACAAGAATCCGGTACAGGGAACCCTGTGATTTAACACTATGGAGCTTACAACCACATCCTCATCTTCGTGAATGATGGTACCGGCATAATGTTTTACAGGATGAAAAATAAGCCGGTAACGTAACACCGTTTGCGACAACCGCAATTGCAACTCAATGAGGTCCATTAGTTCCTGCTGACCAAACAAATGAATATCTGTTGTCCTGCCCTGCAAATGCATGGTGCTGAGCAAACCCATAAGTCCCAGGTAGTGATCGCCATGCAAATGACTGATAAATATATGACCGATTTTGGAATACCGGAGTTTGAAACGGGTCAGCTGACTCTGTGTACCCTCTCCGCAGTCGATTAAAAAAAACCGCTCACGTATGTTTAATACCTGAGCGGTTGGATGCCTGTTATGTGTTGGTGTGGCTGAGCTGCAGCCTAGAATGGTTAGTTCAAAAGGCATTACTTTCTGGAAACAACAAACTTCCTGGTTGCGACTGATGACCCGTTACCTAAGGTAAGCATATATACACCAGCCGTTAGTTGAGATGTTTTTATCCTGACGGTATTGTTGCCGGGCATTGCACGTATCACCTGGCTATACACTTCCTTTCCGATTAAATCATAAATCTTTAACGGAAATTCTCCCCCGGCAGGTGTTCCGAAAACAAGATCGGTGTAATCATTTGCAGGATTGGGATTGTTAGATACTATCCCAAAATTAATGGCTTCAGATATACCTGAAGTGCCTGCAATAAAAATATTATAATAATCCACTGTTGACGGCTGCGAAATAGGAGACCCGAACAACGTTCCTTCAATCAGTAAGTCAACTGTCATTGGAAAAGTTCCTGAGGCAGTCGGAGTACCTGAAAGAGTAATGCACCCATTGGACCCTCCGGGGAAAATACAACTGGTCGGATTACAGCTGTAACTGATGCCGGGAGGCAAACCCGAAACCTGTGTAATGGTAATATTGGTTACCAGCACAGTCAGTCCCGAAACGGTAGTATCGGTGAGTACCTTAACCTGAATAACTTCATTATAGGGCATGTTAATGACTCCGGGAGGTAATCCGGTGGCACTGTCGGGATAAATACCCGGATCTGTAATGGTGGTATCGGGTATGCACTGTGCTCCGGCAAATCCATAAATGCCGATAGCTAATGCTACTGCAAAGAGTATACGTTTGATCATATCAGGTTGGTTTTTTTGTAGTAGAATAGTGCGACGGAATGAGATTATTTCTCGATTTCGTTTGAAGCAATGTAGTCGATAGCTTCATTGAGCGTGGATGTTATTACCAGCACCTGCTCGAGTTGACTGATGGTAATCAGTTTCAAAACGGCTTCACTCAATCCGGTTAACACAAACATACCACTGGAATTACGGCAAACACGGTTTCCTACCAGCACCGCCGACAAACCGGATGAATCGCAGTACTGTGTATCGGAAAGATCAAGTATGATGTTTCCGTATCCCTGGCTATTGATGATGAGCAGTTCGGATTTCAGTTCTGCAGAAATAAGCGTATTGAGTTTTTGCTCGTGCAGGCTTATAAGTGCGTATTTGTCGTTTTTATCAAGTGTATATTGCATGGCAGGCTTAGGTTAGCCAAATTTAGGAAATAAAACAGGAAATCAAAATGCAATTAACTTACCGTTCCTGCCAGCAGATACAGAACCGCCATCCTGACAGCGACCCCGTTTTCAACCTGTTGCAGGATAATCGATTGTCCCGAATCAGCGGCATCACTGGAAAGTTCAACCCCCCTGTTGATGGGTCCGGGATGCATCAGCACAATCTGCTTGTCCAGTGATTCAAGAATATGCCTCGTAATGCCATATTGCATCACGTACTCTCTCAACGTAGGAAAGTACCTGATGTCTTGCCGTTCCAGCTGTATGCGCAGCACATTGGCCACATCACACCAGTTTAAAGCCTTTCTCAAATTGGTTTCAACCTTTACGCCAAGTTCATGTAAATGCCTGGGGATCAACGTAGCCGGACCACAAACCATAACTTCGGCACCAAGTTTTTTGAGACAGAAAATGTTAGACAAGGCAACTCTTGAGTGGAGAATATCACCAACAATAACCACTTTAACACCTTGAAGCGTACCAAGCTTTTCGCGAATCGAGAAGGTGTCGAGCAGTGCCTGTGTAGGATGTTCATGAGTTCCATCGCCGGCATTCACAATTTTGGCATTTACACGTTGCGACAAGAAGAGCGCTGATCCGGGTTTAGGATGCCGCATCACCACCATGTCAACTTTCATGGCGAGGATGTTGTTTACTGTGTCGATAAGCGTTTCTCCCTTGCTGACCGATGACGATGATGCAGAAAAGTTGACAATATCAGCCGAGAGCCTTTTCTCAGCCAATTCGAATGAGAGCCTCGTGCGTGTTGAGTTTTCAAAGAAAAGATTGGCTACGGTAATATCGCGTAGCGATGGAACTTTCTTAATAGGCCGGTTAATGACGTCTTTAAAATTGTCAGCAGTTGTAAATATCAACTCTATATCCTCAACTGTCAGGTCCCGGATACCAAGTAAGTGTTTCACGCTGAGTTCTTGTGTCATTCCTCTCTTTCCTGTGTAAACAACCAGACCTCATCCGAACCTTCTGTCTCTTTCCAGGTAACGCGCACCTTGTCGGAAAGTATGGTATCGATTGCCATTCCGGTATAATTGGGTTCTATTGGTAAATCTCTGCTGAATTTGCGGTCTATCAGAGTCAGGAGCTCAACTTTCGCGGGACGACCGAAGGCTAGTATAGCATCCAGTGCCGCTCGTATCGTTCTGCCGGTATGCAGTACATCATCAACCAGCACCACTTTTTTCTTCTCAATAATAAAGTCGATCTGGGTGGAACTGGGTACAATTACATGCTCTCTCCTTCTGAAATCATCTCTGAAGAAGGTAATATCCAGATTGCCCTGCAATATCTCAAAACCGGGGAGAAAGCCTTTCAGCTTCTCTTTGATTCGGTTTGCAAGGTAAATGCCGCGTGGCTGAAGGCCAATAATAACGGTGTCGGAAAAATCATTGTGGTTCTCAATCAGCTCGTAACACAACCTGTTGATTGTGATGTCGAAAAGCGTATGGTTGAGAATTAGACGTGAGGACATATCCGGTAGTACCGTCGACAAATTTAGTGGATTTATTGGCTCATAAAAAACCCCGGCTTTAAGACCGGGGTTTAAATTGATTATTCTGATTTGTCAGCCTCTTCGCTGTCGTCTTCTTTGGCAACTTTCGGCTTCTTTACCTTTTTAGGAGATTCGGAGGCATCCTTTTCAGATGTTTCCAGCTCTGATTTGAGTGCCGACAAAACACCAAGATCACCAAGAGTTGATTTCTCAATGCTCTCTTTCACTTTCTTGATGTTTTTAGTGGTTGAATCTTCAGATTTTTCACCGCCTTCTGATTTGGACATGTTTTTAGCATCTTCAAATGTGCGTGTGTGAGAAACAATCACCTTGCGGTTTTCTTTAGAGAACTCAATTACTTTAACAGGAAGCACCTCATCGGTTTTGGCAGTAGCACCATTTTCCTTTTGGAGATGACGGAACGGAGCAAATGCCTCAATACCGTATTCAAGTGTTACGACTGCACCTTTATCGGTAACCTTTCCAATGGTTCCCTGGTGAACTGAATCGACTTTGAATATGGTCTCATAGGTTTCCCATGGGTTGCTTTCAAGCTGTTTGTGACCGAGACTCAGTCTGCGGTTTTCAGTATCTACTTCTAATACCACAACCTCCATTTCGTCACCAATCTTGGTGAACTCAGACGGGTGTTTAACTTTTTTCGACCAGGAGAGGTCAGAAATGTGAATCAGTCCGTCAATGCCCTCTTCGAGTTCTGCAAATACACCAAAGTTGGTGAAGTTGCGAACCTTGGCTTTATGTGTTGATCCTACAGGATATTTTTCGGTGATGTTACCCCATGGGTCAGGCATCAGTTGCTTAAGACCTAATGACATCTTACGCTCTTCACGGTTGAGTGAAAGTACAACTGCCTCAACTTCGTCGCCTACTTTCAGGAAATCCTGAGGGCTACGGAGGTGTTGTGACCATGACATTTCGGAAACGTGAATAAGCCCTTCTACTCCCGGGATTATTTCAACAAAGGCACCGTAATCAGCAATAACAACAACTTTACCTTTTACTTTATCACCCTCTTTCAGGTTGGCATCCAGTGCATCCCAGGGCTGTGCGGTAAGCTGCTTCAGACCTAAAGCGATACGTTTCTTCTCATCATCAAAATCAAGAATAACAACATTGATTTTCTGATCAAGTTGCAGCACCTCTTCAGGATGTGATATGCGCCCCCATGAAATATCAGTGATGTGCAGCAGCCCGTCAACACCACCAAGGTCCATAAATACACCGTAAGAGGTAATGTTTTTAACAGTTCCCTCAAGTACCTGACCTTTTTCAAGTTTGGAGATAATCTCTGCTTTTTGGCTTTCGAGTTCTTCTTCGATAAGTACTTTGTGAGAAACGACAACGTTCTTGAATTCGTTGTTGATTTTAACAACTTTGAATTCCATTGTCTTTCCTACAAACACATCGTAATCACGAATGGGCTTAACATCAATCTGTGAACCCGGGAGAAACGCTTCAATACCGAATACGTCAACAATGAGTCCGCCTTTGGTGCGGCATTTGACAAAACCAGTAATGATTTCGTCTTTCTCAAGAGCAGAATTGACATTTTCCCATGACTTAAGAGCACGGGCTTTTTTATGTGAAAGGATCAGCTGACCGTTTTTGTCCTCTTGTGTTTCAACATACACCTCCACTTTGTCACCCAATTTGAGGTCGGGCATGTGGCGGAATTCTGAAAGAGCAATTAATCCATCCGATTTAAATCCGATGTTCACCACTGCTTCTTTGCTGGTGAGTCCGATAATGGTACCGGTAAGAACTTCATGTTCGGCAACTGAAGTAAGCGTGTTGCCATACATACTCTCCATTTTCTCACGCTCTGTCGGCTGATAAACATCCGTGTTTTTACCCACATTATCCCAGTCAAAGTCATTACCGGAGGGTTCTGACCGCAGGATTGTGGAGGCGTTGGAAGAGTTTTGTTCCATTGTTACGTTTTCCGTTTCTGTAAACATTTATTATTTAAGGGTTTTAGCAATTTCCTTTCCTTCCGAAAAGGGACGCAAATGTACCGAAATTTCTTTTATAAAAAAAACGGGAAGGGTGAAATTATCCAACAAAAAGGGGCTGAAAAGAATCAGCCTTTGGTTACCTGCATTGACTCGAGTAAACGCAGCTTGGTGGCCACATCCTCCATCAACCACATAGGCGTGGAGGTGGCACCGCAAATTCCAATGGAAGAGGCGCCTTCAACCCACTCATAATGAATATCTTGCGCATCAGAAACAAAGTAGGTCCTGGGATTTACCGACTGGCAGACTCCAAATAAGGCCTGACCGTTTGAACTCTTCTTACCGCTTACAAAAATCACCACATCATGATCGGCAGCAAACGTACGCAGCTGGGGCTCACGGTTCGAAACCTGACGGCAAATGGTGTCATTGGCCGAAAATTCACCGGCAGCTTCCGATCCCCGGTGTTCTTCAACCCTCTTTTCGATGATTTCGCGTATCTGGTTAAAACCTTTGGTGCTTTTAGTAGTCTGTGAAAACAGGTGCACCGGCTTTGAAAAATCAATTTTCTCCAGATCCTTCTCACCTGTTATAAGAATGGCCTCACCGTTGGTTTGCCCTAACAATCCATTTACTTCAGCATGGCCGGCCTCCCCGTAAATTACAATCTGACCATTATTATCGCCGGTTTCATCAAAACTGTTCCTCACACGGTTTTGCAATTTTAAAACTACCGGACAGGAGGCATCAATGAGTTCTATATTATTCTGAATGGCAATTTTATAGGTTTCCGGCGGCTCCCCATGTGCTCTTATGAGGACTTTACAATCTCTCAATCCGGCCAGCTCCTCATGGGTGATAATTTTCAGCCCTTTTTTCGTGAGCCGGTCTACCTCCATGTTATTATGGACAATATCTCCTAAACAATAGAGCGAACCTGTTTTATCCAGTTCATTTTCAGCCATTTGAATAGCGAAAACGACTCCAAAACAAAAACCGGAATCAGGATCAATAGTTATTTTCATCAGTACAAAATTACAGAATAAACAGCCAACCTGATCTTTTGTTTGAAGCGGCCGTTCATTTAAGAAGACTCACCTTATTCAGGACAAAAGCCAGCTGTTCGTCGTAGTTAAGATGACTGTTATCCAGCACCACCGCATCGGCCGCCTGTCGTAAAGGACTTTCGGTGCGGTGAGTGTCCTCAAAATCGCGGCTGTTAATATTGTTTCTGACCTCTTCCAGTGAAATAGAAGTTCCGTTCGCATTGAGTTCATGAAAACGTCTCACTGCACGTATTTCCGGGTCCGCGGTCATAAAAATTTTTACATCTGCATCCGGAAAAACAGTAGTGCCTATATCACGTCCATCCATCACCAGTCCTCCCTCCCCTTTCATCTGCTGCTGAAGCTGCACCATTTTGGTTCGTACAGCTTTCAGGGTGCTCACATGGCTCACCTGGTCAGAAACTTCCATACTTCTTATGGCGTTACTTACATCTTTACCGTTCAGAAAAACATCCGAATACCCTGTGTCGGGATGTACCTTAAACCGAATATGAATGGCATCCAGTTCAGCTGAATAATCACTCTTGTCTAAAGGGATATTGTTTTGTAAAAAGTAAAGCGTCACGGCACGGTACATAGCACCCGAATCAATGTATCGAAGACCCAATTCGCGCGCAACAGCACGGGCTACGGTACTTTTTCCGCATGACGAATAACCGTCAATGGCAATTACAGGGTGTTCGGCTGACACAATCAGTAAACTTAATGTTGCCGGCAAAAATAGGGAAATAGTAGTCAGTCCTGTTTTTTTACAAACTCATTCAGGTTGGCACTGATAGAAAAACTGTTTGAAGCTCCGGCAAGGTGATAGGTCGAACGCCCGTAACTGAAAATAAACTTCGAAATCCTGAATCCAAAACCCCAGGAGAGCCCGGTGGTGCCCATTTTTGTGTCCACTCCGAGTTCCTTGCGCCGCTGAAAGTTATATCCGAAACGCACATTGAAATTTTTGGAAATCAGCAATTCTGTTCCCAAAATTACATGGCGCAATATTTTATCACCTGTTGTAATCTTCTGGTCAAGCGGTTCACCGGTAATCGGATCCAGCTGTCCTTCTTTTGCAGGATCGGTAAAAGTCATATCAGGCTTTTCCAGGTGCTGCAGGATAAGCGAAAACCTGAAAGGCGCCTTTGCCAGCTGTTTTGATACTCCCAGCTCAACTTCAAAAGGCAAAGGCTCAATGTTTCCCTCACGATAAGCCTTGAGTTGCCGCCCGGCATTTTTTGCAACCAGGGATAAATTTACCATCGCCGGCTCAATGTAATAATTGGCCCCCAGGTCGGCAGCTAAACCATAAGAAGTATACGATTCCAATGAGGAATAAATCGTTTTTAAGGTCACACCAAATGAAAATGCAGAATCAGCGAGTTGTTTTGCCCAGGTTAAATTGAGACTGTATTCGCCTGCTTTAAATGATCCGGTTACCTCCCCTGTTTCATCCGTTTCATCAAAATGACCATAATCAACATAATGCATACCTGCCGAAAACATCCCTGCTTTCTTAATTTCTGAGGCGTAGGCAGCATAACCGTATCTGATGCCCGCAAAATACCCGACTCCTGAAAAAGTCAGCTGATGATCCATAGTCGGATTCAGTACTGCCGGATTCGCAAAAACCAGATTCAGGTCGTTGTCCTTTACCGGAACAAGTTTCCCGCCCAATGCTGCTATACGGGCAGAAGAGGAAAGGTTGAGAAAGGCATAGGTGCTGCTCCCGCCGATCTGAGCCGCCGCGTTGTTATAAAACCCCGATAGTATTGCAACTGCCAGAAAGGTAATTCTGAAACAAAAGCGGTTTGACATCAAATCTGACAGTTAAAAACCAATTTTTTCTATAATGCAGACAGACTGTGTCTGTAACTATTGCGATAAATCTTAAAAAACTAAAGGGTGAATACGGGAACGGGACTATAAACGGATGAATGGTTATTTTGGT
>DASUFP010000034.1:0-11560 GCA_036274495.1 Bacteroidia bacterium | reverse complement strand
CGAAAATAAGCCAACAAAAAAACCCATAGGCTATTGTGGAACCTATGGGCACTTATTGTGTGGCAGGTATCCGTAGCTACCTACCGGCACTGAGGTTAGTATACCTCAGAGGCCGAAAGATACAAAATCCCCAAAGGATTGTCAATGCCGGATACCTTATATAAAGGTTTCTGGCATTTTTTGTAAGTGAGATATACTTATATAAATAGTTTAAAATTATCTGAGACAAAATTTTATAAACCAACCATGAAATTATGATAGGAAAAAACAAACCATAATAAAAAATGGATACAGACAATACCTCGATCTTGTTGTATGAAGAATTGTATAAGTATATTGATTCGTGTTTACAAGAACCGAATCTGGGTATGTATAAAGCTGCTATTGAATCAGCTTTTCTTTTGGGTTTTCAAATGTTCGATGATGTCAAGCATTTGATTCAGGAGAAAAAGGATTTGGCTTTGATGCACAAGAAATTTATTGCATTGCATCATAAATATTTGAAGGAAGAAATTGATGATAATAGTAAAAACAATGTTAGCTTAAATATAGCACATGAAAAGGATTTGAAAAATCTGTACCACAAACATATTATCAATTCAAAAAATAATAAAGGCTTGAAGAGACCTCAAAAGTCTAAACTCAGGGAAATAGAAAACCTTAGTTTGAAATTATTTGGTTGGAGTAGAGGAAGAGATGCTCTGAAAAGATTTCATGAAATACTAGTTGAACTACATTGGATTGATTGTACATTTGAGAAGTTTGAATATCATTTTTACGGCAAGCATTTACATCTTGAACAAATAATCTGGTTGAGTTCAGGAAAAATTCTTGCACGCTTGTTTTTCATATTACGACAAATAGGTATAATCCCCAGTGCAAAGGAAAAGGCAATCTTATTGAGAAAGCATTTTAGATCTGAGTTTGGTCAATTTGAAGAGGATACTTTACGAAAAAATCCTGGTAAACCACTTGATGACAATAATGAATTGATCATTAAGGAAATTATTAGAAAGATCGAAAATGGGTAAGAACATACAATTCGATTTCAATTTAAAGCCGGTAAGTTATTTCACCGGCTTTTTTCATTTTGGTTGCAGTTGGGTTGTGTTGTGGGTGTTTACATATAATATGCGTATCATTTGCAACCTATGTACACATTGCATTAGTGAAATAAGCTCCGGAATTTTGTAATTATAATTTTCATTTCAGTTTGTCATAATAAAGAAGATGAAATAGTGGAAGCAGATGATGAAATATTAGGTATAAATGTAGTCATGAGAATATTAGGCTATAAAAGTAGGCGTTCCGCTTTGCGGTGGTGTGCTAACAATGGTGTTCAGATATTGAGTTTTCATGGCTCACCCAGGAAGTATGTATCACTTAGGCAGTTTGAATGGGTTAGGACAAAAAAAATGGTTTCCAGATTATTCAAGAAAATACCAGAGCTTAAGCAGAAATTTGACTGATATCTGAATTAAGTCAATATTGCATATAATAATAATTAGAATACAATCGCCAATGATGAAGCCACTGAAAATACCTAAGTCAAAAAAGATGACTGGATTTCGAGTGTATTGTGGGGCTTGTAGATCGGTTGTGACGGACACTTGCAAAGCTACCGGCAAGAGTATTGATAGTTGTCCGAGTTGCGAAAAGCATAAGTTTCAACAGGTGGTGCATCAACCGGGTACTAAAAATGGTAGGCGTATGGTATTTCTTGAATCACGAGAGTTAAATGTGGCACAAAGTCAGGCAATGGCATTCAGGAATGGGATAATTGAACAAGCTAGGGAAAAGAAGGACAATGGAAGATCAAAAAAAGGTGAACTAACTATTTCGGAATATATTAATTGGTATAAGGAATGGTTGAAGAAGTCAGACGCAATTACATTAATCGAAAGAAGGCGCACCAAGGACCATTTAAAAAATATAAGCAAAGCCTTTGAAGATGCAAAGTCAGTTTGGATAAAATCAGGATTAGATTTTTCAAAAGCAACACTTCGGGATATAACCAGCGAAAGAGTTCGGGAGCTGTTTCATTATTACTTCTATCAAAAAAAATTACGTCCACGCACAGTGAATAAATACCTTGGTTACTGGAAGACCTTTTTTAATAGAACATGTGATGAACTAAATATTGATGTTCGTAATTATTTTGAGAAGTACAAACAGCTGCCGGTGAAATCTGAGCCTTCAGCAATTTCAATGGAAACATATTGGAAGTTGCTGGAAGCAATTGAAAGTCCAAATTACAAAAAGAGTGGCAAAGTTGGTGATAAGTGGAGATTTTATTACAGGGACTATTTGGTTCCAGCGATTAAGCTTGGACTGCATATGGGAAGGCGTAGAGAGGAATTAATAAATATTAAGTGGTGTGATGAAATTACGGATGACGGAGCTAGGTTTTTCCGGGTCGAAGATTACAAAGTGAACCGTATTCAAAACCGCACCTCAGAACATAATAAGAAGTACATTCTGATTCCAGTGACAAAAGGATTGCAAACCGTGTTGGATGAAATAGGATACAGGCAATATAAAGGGTCCGACAATTATGTACTTGCGCCGGAATTAAGCCGGGAGCGTAACCGGAGAATGTCAGATATTATTAGCCGGGGATTTGCTCATTACTACCGTCAAATTGAACCGGAGAGAAAACTTGGGTTTGGAAGCTTGCGGAAACGATACATTTCAGAATTAGTGAAATTTTTTGGGAGTGAAGCAAAAGGTGTTTCTCAACATTCAAGCGACTCTGTAATTGAGCATAACTACCTTGATAAACGTATTTTGATGAAGGCTGCCTCCGAGTTTAACCCGGAAGGCCAGGAATCTGAACGACAAACTGAGTTAAAGACTATCCGGAACAGAGGAAACAAATCAAAGGATCAAATAATCGAAAAATAGGGAAAAATGTTCCGCACATCAATTCCGCACACAAAAAACAAAAAAGGCTCTGTGATTTCACAAAGCATTGACTATCAGTACCCGGGACGGGGGTCGAACCCGTACGGCCTTTTAGGGCCACAGGATTTTAAGTCCTGCGTGTCTACCAATTCCACCACCCAGGCAAGGTGATTCCAATCAGGTTGCAAAAGTCGTTATTATTGACCTGCTTCTCACAAAAACGGTATAAAAAAACCCTCACAAAATTGAGAGGGTTTTGAGCGAAAGACGGGGGTCGAACCCGCGACCTCGACCTTGGCAAGGTCGCGCTCTACCAACTGAGCTACTTTCGCAATTTTTTATTTCAATGAACCCGCGACCTCGATCCGCCTGAGGCGGACCGCGCTCTGCCTCCCGAACGCTATCGGGATGAGCTACTTTCGCAATTTTTTTATTTCAATCTCAAATCATGCCCTCCGGCAGATCAATTAACTGATTCTTTTACAGTCAATTTTAAACAGGGTGCAAATGTACTACTTGCATTATTTTTTTACAAATAATATGTCTTACAATTATAGTTAGTTGCTGGAAATCAGTCGTTTAATCTCATTTAGTTTCATAAGGGCCTCAACCGGGGTAAGTGTATTGATATCGGTCTTCCTTATTTCATCTCTTATCTGTTCCAGGGTGGGATCGTCCAGTTTAAAAAAGCTGAGTTGAAAGGCATCCTTGTCACTCTCCTTTTTAGCGGTTTTGACAAGTTCAGCATTGCTATGCGCTTTTTCGAGCAATTCGAGCATAGAGGCAGCCCTTTGAACCACCCGTGAGGGCATTCCCGCCATTTTAGCTACATGAATACCGAAACTGTGTTCGCTGCCGCCGGCAACCAGTTTTCGCAAAAAGAGAATCTTTTGCCCTGCCTCCTGTACCGAAACATGAAAATTGCGGATCCTGGGTAACGTAGCAGCAATCTCATTGAGTTCATGGTAATGGGTAGCGAAAAGTGTTTTAGCTCTTGCTACCGGGTTTTCATGTAAAAACTCAGCAATGGCCCAGGCTATCGATATACCATCATAAGTAGAGGTTCCTCGGCCGATCTCATCCAAAATCAACAGGCTTCTTGGTGAAATATTATTTAAAATACTGGCCGTTTCATTCATCTCTACCATAAACGTAGACTCACCTGATGAAATGTTATCCGACGCGCCTACACGGGTAAAAATTTTATCTACCAATCCTATTGTTGCTGACCGCGCCGGGACAAATGATCCGATTTGTGCCATGAGGGTGATTAGCGCAGTTTGTCTTAGTAAAGCTGATTTACCGGACATATTAGGTCCGGTTATAACCATAATTTGCTGCGAGTCGCTGTCAAGCAATACATCGTTGGTAATATAGAATTCGCCCGGCGGCATCTGACGTTCCAGTACCGGATGCCTTCCGTCTCTGATATCAATCACCAGCGAACCGTTCAATTGCGGTCTCACATATTCATATTCGTGAGCAATGGCTGCAAAGGACAAAAGACAATCAATTTGCGCTACACAAACGGCATTTGACTGGACAGGAGTAATATATTCGGCTACTAAACTCACAAGATCATTATACAGTTTCTCCTCGAGTACGCCAATCTTTTCTTCGGCACCTAGAATTTTTTCTTCGTATTCTTTTAACTCCTGAGTAATGTATCGCTCAGCATTAACCAGCGTCTGTTTCCTTATCCAGTCGCCGGGTACCTTATCTTTATGGGCATTGGTTACTTCGATATAATAACCAAAAACATTATTAAAACTAATCTTCAGGGAACCTATACCGGTTCTCTCAATCTCTTTAATCTGCAGCTGAAGCAGGTAGTCTTTCCCTGAAAAAGCAATTTTTCGCAGTTGATCCAATTCTTCCGACACTCCTTCACAAATCACATTGCCCTTGGAAAGCAGGGGAGGGGCATCCTCTTTAATTGTTTTCCTGAGTATGGCTACTAATGATTCACATGGATTCAATGGCTCAGAGATGAGCTGCATCGATGCATTACCGGTCTGTTTGAAAGCACTTCTTAATGGCCCTATGGCAGACAATGCTTGTGTTAGCTGGTTCAATTCTCTCGGGCTTACCCGTTTTACGGCAACACGGGAAATTATCCGTTCCAGATCACCTATGAGTGAAATGGATTTGCCTGCCTCCTCTGCAAAAACTCTTTCTGAAAGTAAATATTGAACAACCTCCTGTCTCTTCAATAACGGTTCAAGGTCTTTTAAGGGCATCAGTATCCAGCGTTGCAAGAGCCGGGATCCCATCGGAGAAATGGTTTTATCCAAAACATCCTTAAGTGTAATGGCACGATCATGAGGTGATGAGACCAGTTCAAGATTCCTGATGGTAAATTTATCAAGCCAAACAAATTTATCCTCTTCAATGCGCGCCAAAGCGGTGATGTGACCTAGTTTGTCCTGTTGGTTCTGATTGAGATAGTGGAGGGCAGCACCGGCCGATTTAACGGCAACTGTAAACGATTCAACTCCGAATCCTTTTAAAGAAGCAGTTCCAAAATGAGCAAGCAGTTTTTCCTCTCCGAATGTTCCTGAAAAAACCCAGTCATCAATAGGGTAGGTATAGTACCTGTCACCGTTTCGTTCTTTGAATTCCTTTGCATCGGAGCGGCTCATTACAACTTCGCTGGGATTAAAACCTGCCAGCAGTTTGTCAGTGTAATTGCTGTCGCCCTGTGCAATTAAAAATTCCCCTGTCGATAGTTCCAGCAAAGCCAGTCCATATACCGGTCCTTCAGCATGGTAAACAGCCAAAAAATTATTGGACTTGTGATCAAGAATTTTATCGCTCATTGCAACGCCCGGAGTAACCAATTCGGTAACGCCACGCTTCACGATGGTTTTGGTTGTTTTCGGATCTTCCAGCTGATCGCAAATGGCAACACGCTGGCCTGCTCTTACAAGTTTTGGCAGATAGGTATCCAGTGCATGGTGCGGGAATCCGGCCAGACTAATAGACGATGCAGCCCCATTGGCACGTTTTGTAAGTACAATACCTAATATTTTGGATGCTGTTACAGCATCAGAATCAAAGGTTTCATAAAAATCACCTACCCGAAACAAGAGTAACGCATCAGGATATTTCGCCTTGATGGCATTGTATTGTTTCATCAGCGGTGTTTCCGTTGCAGATGCAGTTTTCTTCTTTTTTTCGGAAATTGCCATTTGATATTCTTACAACCAGCTAATTTACTTCCAAAATACGGACCTTCCTTCAATCTGCCGACATTTACAGCGGAAATATTTTTATCTATGAAAATTTTAAAAAATGAGGAGTTGAACAGACCGGGGATCCGGACGTATCAAAGCCTGGAAAAAATGAACCTTACGGTGGTGCTCGACAATGTAAGAAGCGGAATGAATATCGGATCGGTATTCAGGAGTGCCGACAGTTTTTTGGTTGAGCAGCTGGTGTTGTGCGGCATAAGTGCCTGTCCGCCCGACAGAGAAATTCTTAAAACCGCCCTGGGCGCCACCGAATCAGTGACGTGGTCCTATTTTGATTCTACTTATGCGGCATTGAAAGAGTTGAAAGAGAAAGGTTACAGGATATGGGCTGTTGAACAATGTCAAAACAGCATTCCGCTAAATAGTATTTCTGTTACGGATTCACCCGTTGCATTGGTTTTTGGTCATGAGGTTAAAGGGGTAGATCCTGCTCTGGCACCTTTGATCGACGGTTGCATAGAGGTTCCGCAATCGGGGACCAAACATTCACTTAATATCGCTGTTTGCGCCGGTATAGTGCTTTGGGAATTTTATAAAAACAAGGTGCTTGAAAACAGCTGATGATAGAGCAAAAAAAAGGTCCTCAAACGAGGACCTTTTTTTTTGTGTAAATTCTTTTATTGTACAACAGAGAAGTCTACGCGACGGTTCATGGCACGGTTGGCATCATTAGCATCAGGATCTGTTTCACCTTTTGATTCGGTAGAAATTCTTGATCCGTCAATACCATAAACTTTGATAAGGTGATTCTTCACCGCTTCAGCACGTTTCATGGCCAGCTTTTCGTTGTATTGTTCAGATGCGGTATTGTCGGCATGTCCGGTGATCATGATTTTAAGATCCGGATTCGCTTTCATTGTACGGGCAACAACAAGTATACGATCACGTTGAGCAGGGTTAACAGATGAAACGTTGGTGCCGAAGAATACGGATGGAAGATACATAGCTCCGTCATTTCCGGTTTTAATTGTCATACCCTGGAAGTTAACCATCTTGCCTTTTTCAGTGTTTGGCTCAAGGTCGCGGCTGTCAGCAACTCCGTCACCATCGGTATCTATCTCCACACCATTTGCATCAACTTTTGCACCTTTCAGGCTGAATGGATCTCCGTCAGCATTGTCAGCAACACCATCACCATCAGTATCAACTGAGGTACCGTCACCATAAACTTTAACGCCTTCAGCAGTTGAATTGTCTTTGTCAAACATATCGGAAACGCCGTCTTTGTCTTTGTCGCCGGAAAGAATGTCAACTTTTTCTTTGAGATCAGCAATGTCGTTGTAAACAACTTCCATCGGATTTACCCATTCCATTGCTTTCTTTTTACCGAAGGTGTAATTCACACTCAGACGTGCAAAAGCATAGTGGTCGTATTCTGTTTCCGGTTTATTGATACCATCCACTTTGTCGGTGAATGTGTGACGGTAGTCATAACTCAGACCTAAATCAATTTTACCTAACTGGTATTTGAAACCAAGACCCATTGGGACCATCATTTCAGTAACTTTTCCGGTTTCAAGTAATTTATCACCGTTTGCAATGGTAACATCAGCTGTGCCATCACCATTGGTATCAAAACTCTGGTCTTTGGTTGACTTCATTTCTCCGTCAAACGAAAACATGCCAACACCAAGCGAAACGAAGAAGTGAAATTTCTGATTCCGTTTCAAATGAGAAATGTTACCAAAAGTATAAACCCCTTCAAGAGCTGCCTCAGCCATTGGACTTTCATAATCAACCTCAGGGTTGATGTAAACTTTCGAAGTGTATTCAAGACGCTCCTTGCTTGGGCCTGCCTGAAACTTCGAGAAAGTTCCTGAAGCACGTAATCCCACAGAGTGAGATACCTGATAGGTCAGTTGCAATCCAACTGCAGGCGAGAATGGCAAGCTTTTGAAGGCATTATTGTTTTTCGAATCCTTCAGAATGTCGGAAAAGAAAAAATTGTCGCCTAAAAACAGACCGGCAGACCAACGGTCATAATCCTTCGGACTGGGAAGGCCTGACTTGGTGGTGCTTGTCTGTGTTTGGGCCACCAGTGAATTCACCAGTATTAAAAAGCAACTGGTAAAGATTACCGTAAATCGTTTCATGATTGGCTTTTTTTGGTTATTTGTTAGCAATTTGGGTGCAATAATAATTATTTGAAAGGAGAAAATAAAGATTGTAAATAAATTTGATTCACAATGAATTGTTGATATCATTGAGCCGAAAGGAGTTGCATAATTTCGGCAATTTTAGTATCTGATTTGCTCTGTAATTCATCCCATCGGATTGTTAATACTGATTTAGTGATGCAATAGTTTCGGATAAAACCGGAATAACCCTTAAATAATAAGTCAAGGTATACTTCCGAAATCGCTGTTTCATAGGGTCTTCCCCTGTTAATAATATTTTGCTTCGCTTGTTTGGGTGGAGTGGAAATGTGTATCAGCAGATCCGGTTCAGGTAGACCGGCGATTACACTCAGATAGATTTTTTCAAATTCCACATAATCCTGTGGGTTCAGCGTAATTGCCGCAAATAACAAACTTTTGTGTAAATGGAAATCTGCTATGAGTATTCCGGAATCGTTGCTATGACTGGATTTCAGTTGTTTTACCCGCTGTTGCAAAAGAGTTAGTTCCAGTTGCCGGGCATACCTTTTGGGATCCCTGTAAAAATCGGCCAGCAGGCTGTTCGCTTCAAAATCTTCCAATACCAGCCGGCCTCCCAGCTTTTTTGAAAGCGCTTTGGCAAATGTCGATTTTCCGGCACCTATGATCCCCTCAATGGCTATATATTTCATTGAATATTAGCTCATTAATTTAAAAATCAATCCGGTTAACTACTAAGGAATCTTCACATTTCTCCAATAAACGCACTATTGTCTCCTTGAGCACCGGATGCCTGAAGTCAGGACATATTTCATTGATTGGCAGTAAATTAAATCGCCTCAGGTGCATTCTGGGGTGCGGGACAGTCAGATTACCCGTTTGGATTACCTTATCGCCGTAGAACATGATATCGTTGTCGATAATTCTGGAAGCATTGGCCTGCTCACGGGTACGGCCAAGTTTTTTTTCGATTTCCAAAAGCACGGCAAGCAGTTCCTCCGGAGCCAACCGGGTCTCCAAAAGGACAGCACGGTTGAGAAAATCAGGTACGCCGGTCATATTCCACGGTGCAGTCTGATAATACCCCGAAAGCGCTCTGATGGAACCGGCATATTGTTCCATTTCCCAAACGGAACGATCCAGATTCTGTTTCAGATTGCCAAGATTGCTGCCAACCATTATAACTGCATTTTCGCCGGTCTCCATTGTCGCAAAAATAACCACAATCAGTGTGGTATTGCTTAATATTGCATCTTAACAAATCCGTTTATGAAACAATTTTTTAAATTCATGTTTGCCTCAATGCTGGGGTTTTTTCTCTGTATTGTGCTCTTCATTTTTATAGCGGGGGCATTTACCGCCTCACTGGTTTCATCTGCCACCAAGGGAAGCGAAACACACGTTGGTCCCGGCACCGTTTTACACCTGAAATTTGACGAAACTATAGAAGACAGGGTGTCGAATAATCCTTTGAGAAATTTTGATATCAGTAAACTCTCAGGTTCAAGCCAGCTGGGTCTGCACGACATCATCAGGAATATCAAAAAAGCCGAAAGCGACCCTAACATCAACGGTTTGTATTTGGATCTTTCGGGGTTTTCTTCCGGTGCCGCTTTTGCCCGCGAACTACGCGATGCGTTGCTGGCATTTCGTAAAACGAAAAAATTTATTCTGACCTATGCCGATGCCTATTCCCAGGGAGCCTATTACGCCGCTTCCGTTGCCAATGAAATTTGGGTACATCCCGAAGGAATGGTAGAGTTTAAAGGCTTTGCATCTCAAACGCCTTATTTGAAAGGACTGCTTTCAAAACTTGAAATTGAACCGCAGATTATCCGTCACGGTAAATACAAGAGTGCTGTAGAACCCTTTTTGCTTGATAAAATGAGTGACGAAAGCAGAGAACAGGTAGCGGCTTATGTGGAATCGTTCTGGACCGTTTTTGTTGACGATATCGGATCGGCCAGAAATATTGACCCCACCATTTTACGCAATATCGCTGACAGCATGCTGGTAAGAACTCCGGATGCGGCTCTCACTTATAAACTGGTTGATAAGGTTGGCTATTTTGATGAATTCCTTTCCGAAGTACAGGAACGTAACGGTAATAAAACAGACGAGCTTCCCGAATTTATTTCGATGAATAAATACGACAAGGTTGTTGAGAAAAACAGTAATAAAACCTTTACACGTGATCGCATTGCCGTTATTTATGCCTCGGGTGATATTGTAGGTGGCGAAGGTAAAGACGATGAGATTGGCGGAGCTGATATGGCTAAAACCATTCGTAAAGCACGACTCGATGATCATATTAAAGCAGTAGTGCTTCGGGTGAACAGTCCCGGTGGCGATGCACTTGCCTCTGATGTGGTATGGCGCGAAGTTTCTCTCTGCCGGAAAGCAAAACCATTTATTGTTTCAATGGGTAATGTTGCCGCTTCGGGCGGATATTACATCAGCTGTGCCGCCGATACAATTGTGGCGGAACCCAATACCATCACCGGTTCAATTGGTGTTTTCGGACTGATGTTTAACCTACAGAAGATGTTCAGCAACAAGCTGGGAATAACCTTTGACGGATATAAAACCTCGCCGTTTGCCGATATAGGAACCATGTCGAGGCCCATGACCGAAAAAGAACGCATGATTATTACCGGCTGGGTTGAAAAAGTATACAGCACTTTTGTGAAAAGAGTAGCCGATGGGCGCCATCTCCCTGAGGCAACTGTCGATTCGCTTGCACAGGGAAGGGTATGGTCGGGTACCGATGCCAAAAATGCGGGACTGGTTGATGTGCTGGGTGGACTCGATACCGCTATTGAAATTGCCGCACATAAAGCCGGAATCACAAACTACAGGATAAAAGAACTACCTGAGCAAAAAGATCCTTTTGTTTCTCTTCTTGAAGATATTTCAGGAGAAGCCCAAACCCGCTGGGTGCAATACACTATTGGCGATAAGTTCGAAATGGTTCAATCGGCTGAAAAACTCTCCCGCACCCAGGGAGTGCAGGCAAGGGAACTCTTCAATTTGCGGATCGATTAATTTGATCGAATGAGTAACAGGGAAATAGCTAAACTGTTCAGGAAGCTGGCGCGCCTGATGGAATTACATGGCGAAAATGAATTCAAGATCAGGTCGCTCTCAAATGCTTCATTTAAAATCGACCGGCTTGAAACTACTCTCGATGGCTTAACCGAAAAAGAACTCGAAGCAATTGATGGAATTGGAAAAAGTCTGAGTAAAAAAATCAGTACGTTATTTACTACAGGAAGACTACCTGAACTCGATGACCTTTTATCCGGC
>DASUFP010000033.1:0-3475 GCA_036274495.1 Bacteroidia bacterium | reverse complement strand
GCTGTATTTGCATTTTTGATTACACTCAGCCGGGAAATCATTAAAGATTGTGAAGATGTAGATGGTGATCGTCAAAACGGATGCGACACTTTTCCGGTTAAATTTGGCGAACCGGCTGCCCGAAAAACCGCTTCGGTTATTACCTTTATTTTACTTGCCACGCTGGTTTGGGTACAATACTCCCAACATCAGTGGGACGATATGAGGGCATTTATTTATGTGACGCTTTGTATAGATATTCCACTACTGATTTTAATTTATAAGTCATGGGCTGCAATGTCGAAAAAGGATGACAGGAGAAATGGTATCTTAGCCAAACTAATAATGATTACAGGCATCCTTTCCATGGCCGTGTTCTACAGTTCATTTTAATGTCTTTTTATGATTCAGGCACCTCCGGTTATACTGGCTTCCGGCTCACCAAGACGGCAGGAATTGCTGGCTGCAATGGGAATTATCTTCAGCGTAGTTCTTAAAGAGGTCGACGAAACATTTCCTGAACACCTGCGTCGTGAAGAAGTAGCACTGTATCTCGCCGAAAAGAAATCTGCTTCCTATAAAACCGAGGCTGCCGAAGGTAATCTGGTTATTACCGCCGATACAATTGTATGCCTCGAAGAACAAATAATAGGCAAACCTGAAGGTTTTGAAGAGGGTTTTGAAATGCTGAAATTACTGTCAGGCAAACGACATGAGGTAATAACAGGGGTAACGCTTCGTACAAACGATACGACCGTTTCCTTTTTTGATACAACAAATGTCTATTTCAAACCACTCACAAGCAAGGAGATTACTTTTTATCTAAAGACCTGTTCTCCCTACGATAAGGCAGGATCTTACGGCATACAGGACTGGATCGGTTATATCGGAGTGGAAAAAATTGAGGGCTCCTATCAAAATGTGATGGGATTACCGGTGCAAAAGCTATATGCAGAGTTGATTAAACTCCATTTCGAATGGCAACCTTAAAGCGTGCCTATTTGCAAATGCACATTGCCATACTCCTCTGGGGTTTTACGGGTATTTTCGGCAAAGCCATTTCCATGAACGAAGGAATGCTTGTATGGTACCGGATGCTTATCAGTGCCATAGGATTATTACCGGCTATGTGGAAATACAGAAAAGAAATACCCTCCGCAAGAGAACTTGGTAAAATTACTTTGGTAGGTGTGGTAGTGGCGTTTCACTGGATTTTATTTTACGGTTCCATAAAGGCCTCGAGCGTTAGTGTTGCCTTAAGCTGCTTCAGTTCAATTTCGCTATTTACAGCCATTCTTGACCCTCTGTCAAAGCGCCAAAAGCCAAAACTATCAGAAGTTGTATTTGGACTTGCGGTAATTTCAGGGTTGTATATCATATTCAGCTTTCAGCAACATCAGCTTACAGGAATATTACTGGCCGTAGCCAGTGCTTTTTTGGGCGCACTTTTTACCGTATTAAACAAAAAACTCACAGCCAGTCACCCGCCTCAAATAATAACCTTTTATGAGTTATCATCAGGGTTCATCATTTTATCGCTTGTGCTGCCGTTATACCTCACTTCCACCTCCTCACATTTTCAGATCCCCCGGGGATTCGATATCCTATGGCTCCTGCTGCTGGGGCTCATATGCACCAGCTTTGCTTTTACTATTTCCCTGAAAGCCTTAAAGCAACTCGACCCGTTTACCCTTAATCTGGCGGTAAATCTGGAACCTGTCTACAGTATTCTTTTGGCTATGGTGATTTTTAACGAGCTGGAAATGCTTAACTTAGGATTTTTTGTTGGTGCCCTGGTTATCCTATCCGCCGTAGTACTGCATTCGTGGTTCAAGTGGCGATCGCGGGCTAACTGATGGACCTCATTTCAAACAAGAAAAATTAGGGTTATTACAAATTTTAGTTTCTTTACGTATCCTATGTTTGAATCGCCTTTCCGTCTAAAAAACAGATTCTGTATAATACTGTTCTCCCTTATTGTGCTATTGGGGTGCGGCAGCTTTTCTGCCAACGCCCAGCGTTATAACATCAGTGTATTTAACATCTCCAGCGGACTCCCCGGAAATCAGGTTACATCGTTGCTGCAGGACAATTACGGAAGGTTGTGGGTAGGCACCATGAAAGGCCTTTGTGTTTATGACGGCCTTACTTTTAGCCGGTTCGACAAAGGAAATCCGATTTATGATAATCCAATTACATCGCTGATGCAGGATCATGAAGGAAACATCTGGATTGGGACCATCAGAAAAGGGCTTTGTAAATACAATGGAACATCATTTGAATTTTACAATACCTCCACCGGTTTGCTCAGCGACAATGTAAACGCCCTTGCAGAGGGTAAGGATGGCAACATCTGGATAGGCACTTCCGAAGGCCTTAACCGATACGACGGCAAATTTTTCCATTCATATACCTCCCTGAGAGGTTTGATTAACAACAATATTTTATCACTCTCATTTGACAAACAAGGCACACTTTGGATTTGCACCATCGGAGGAATCAATTTAATGCGTGATGGACAATTTTCCTCACTCACCACCGATGACGGCCTTCTCAGCAACATCGCATACCAGGCCACTCAAAGCGCAAACGGCGACATGTGGATCGCAACCTATCTCGGCGTTTCAGTTTATAACGGGCATTCGTTCAAAAATTACACAAGAGCTAATGGTATCCAGGCCGATCGCGTAGAACAGGTACTGCATTTATCCGACACCACTGCTATGCTTGCAACTTACGGAGGAGGTGTTGGCAAATTGCTCAACGATTCAGTAAGCTCCATAACTGTTGGAGATGGCTTACCCAGTAATATTGTAAAGTATATTATCAAAGACAAAGAGGGAAATTTCTGGATAGCAACATGGAACGGATTATGCAAATTCTCCGGCGACAAGTTTATTAACTATACAGTTGATGACGGATTAACCAGTAATAACATCTTGTCTATTGCTACCGATAAAACCGGTAAGGTGTGGTTAGGTACAGTAACCGGCGGATTAAACAGCTTTGACGGCACCTCTTTCAGAACACTTGACCCGTCAAGCGGTCTGAAAAGTTCAACCATCTGGTCAATTTATGCCGACAATAACGATGACCTGTGGCTGGGTACCACAAACGGACCAGCCCTGCTCAATACCAATACACTTGAAATTACTCACCCGTTTCCCTATTTCGATAATTCCATCATCTACTCCATATTAAACGATAATGAGAATCGTCAGTATTTTGGAACGGATAAGGGTATTTACATTGCCTCCGATAACAAAATAATTCAGCAAATAGGCATTGAACAAGGTTTATCAAATGATAAAGTAAGAGTCTTGTTTGAAGACCGCACGGGAATTATCTGGGTTGGCACCTACAAAGGATTGTTTTATTTGAAAGAAGGGAAAGCCTATAGCTACAATTCCGAATTCGGACTTCCGGCAGCACCCGTTACGTCAATTATTCAGGATGAAACCGGAAACCTGATTGTAAGCACGTATGATTTTGGAGT
>DASUFP010000032.1:0-68301 GCA_036274495.1 Bacteroidia bacterium | reverse complement strand
TAAACTTTTACTTTAAAAAGCCTCCCGTTTGGAGGCTTTTTAATTGCCTTTTAATTAATATAAATCGTAAAGTATGTAGATATGAAAGAATTAACAGCTCCAGGAATTTTAGATAAGTTCAGAAATATAAAATCGGAAGTTAGGAATTTTCTAAAATTAAAAAATAAAATTGCCCTAGATATAGGTTGTGAATACCCACATCAATTAGTGAGTTTGTATCATGATATTGGTTTTGATAGGTGTTTTGGATTTGAAAAATACTCTGAAATAAAATCTATAGAAAGCCATAAAATTAGAAATGCCAATTTACCCAATTTAAATTATTTAAGTATTTACGAAATTTATAAAGCAGAATTTTTACCAGATAGTTGCGATATTCAAGAACGAAGAAAATTATTGTGTGAAGATGAATTTAAGAACATAATAAATGTTAATTATGGAGTAGAATATCCTAATGTTACAACAATTAATGGATATTCTGAATTTGATTTAGTTATATTATCGAATTGCCTCTTTAAGAATTCCAAAATTAAATACTTGCCAATGTTAACAGCAGCAAAAAAAAATTTGAAATCAAATGGAATACTATATGTTCAGGTAAGCCACCAATCAAGAGAAGGTCACGAGGAAAATTTTTCATCAAATGATTTTCATAACCTGTTTCATGATTTAAAAGAAATTCATTTTAACGATTACGTTAAATTTGATAGGCAAAACTATTACATGGTGTATCTAGGACAAAAAACAAAATAGTTATGATAGTCGAACAATTTTTAGCCGAATTATTTTTAAAAAACAGCAATGAATATCAAGATGCATTATTGCAAGACCAAGTATTAAATATTATTGCCGATCCTGAAATTACACTCCCTCACAAATGGTTGTTTCATTTAAAACAATTTACCGAAAAAAGCATGCCAAATTTTAGAGATGAAATATTAAAAACATTAATTGCTGATGGAATGATTAGGGTTAACTCAGATATCCAATATATTTTGACCGAAAAGGGGAAAAGTGCAGCATTTCATAATCATTACTTAAAATTATATTTCAAAAAATACCGATTAGGAGTATTTTCGGTAATAGTTAAGATTTGGGGTGTCTTATTAGGCCTTTCAACATTACTAGCGTCCCTAGTTTATTTATATGACTATTTTTTTCCATCCTCACCACCATGCCCTTGATTTCTATAAAATAGGTTGTAGCCTTCAATCATAAAATACAGAAATAGTATCCCACAAAAGAAAGCAGCTATTTTAGGGAAAAGAGGAACGAGTAAAAAAGCAATCATTCCACAAAAATATAACACAAAAAATAAATGCACCCTTGAAAAGCAAATTTTCACAACCCGTAACTATAAGTGTTTCAAGGGTATATATACCTTTGTATGGGAATTAAACTGTGGCATTTCTACTGATTAAGATGACCGAAAGGTGACTTTTGTTACACTAAAAAGTAAAAAATTCGCTCCTTTGCTACCTGATTATGATGCACCCTGAGGAATTAAACAGAAAGCGAAAAGCGGTAGAGAAGTCTAGCGGGCGCTTCTATCATAAACTAAAGCGCAGGCCGCCCGGGAATTTAGATGAAGAAATTAAGCAGCTGCACGACGAAGTTTTCAGTAAAACTGATTGTTTAAGTTGTGCAAACTGTTGCAAAACAATTAAAACGGTTTTTAAAGAAAGGGATATCAGCAGGATTGCAGCACATTTAAGAATAAAACCCGCAGAACTTATTCATACATATCTTACCATTGATGACGAGGGTGATTATGTTCAGCAGCTGTTGCCGTGTCCGTTTTTGGCACCGGATAATACGTGTAAGATTTATGAAGTTCGGCCGTTTGCCTGTCGAAGTTACCCGCATACCGACTCATTGCCAATAAAAAAATCCTGGAATCTCATTATCAAAAATACCGCTGTGTGTCCTGCCGTTTATGAGATTACCGAAGCCCTGAAAAAGAAACACGGAACATAGTTATTTAATTTCTTCAATCATACTAACTGAATCAAACTCACAAATGAAAAATCGTTCAGGATTACTCTTAACAATCATAATATTCCTGATTATTTCAGGTTTTTATTCGTTCAGAAAGCCGGAAGATACAACCCGGGCTGCCATAAACGAAGATCAGCGGCTGGCACTTTTTGTGCCCTGGTTTCTTTCCAAATATTGGGAAATGCATCCTGTTGAAGCCGTTTATGTGGGTTACCACAACAACGACAGTATACCATTTGTTCCGGATAACGATTTTTTTGAAAGTAATGCGTTTACATTGAAACAACTGACGGATACGTTGAAGGTATTCAGAGAAGACCGCTTGTCAGCATCCGGTAAAACCGATTTATGGATGATGCGCGACAGGATCAATTCGGATCTTTTTTACCTGAATGAATTCAGGGATTATGAATGGAATCCGGCATGGTATAATATAGGTGGCGAATTTGCAGAAATCATTAATGGTTCATATGCTCCTTTGGATACACGGCTCAGGTCAGCCTCATCGCGGCTCAGATCGGCTCCTGCCTATTATGAAGCTGCAATTAATAATCTTAAGACACCTACTATTGAGCACACCGATCTCGCTATACTGCAGAACGAAGGTGCAATTTCTATTTTTTCAAAGACCTTTCCTGATTCAATTAATGTATCAGGATTAAGTAAAGAGGAAATCAGTGTGCTTAACAGGCGTCTTGATGCTGCAAAGTTGGCCATAGAACAATATGTCGCGAAGCTTAAGGCCATGCGAACAACAATGACTCCTGAAAACAGCAGAAGTTTCCGGATAGGCCGCGATTTATATTATAAGAAATTCGGACATGACATTTGTTCGGGATATGATGCCGGTGAAATCTACACAATCGCTCAAAAAAGAAAGACCGAGGTGCAGGCTGAAATGGCAAAATTGTCAAAAACACTTTGGCCAAAGTATTTTGGTTCAGCTCCGATACCGCAGGATGACAACAAAACCATTTCTCAGGTAATTGACCACATTAGTTTGAATCATACTACCCCTGACTCTTTTCAACTATCCATTGAACATCAAATTCCGGAATTGATTGCATTTATAAATAAAAAGGAATTGTTGTGGATTGATCCTGCAAAACCTTTGGTGATCAGAAAAACTCCTGAATACATGGAGGGAAGTGGAGCAGGAGCTTCTATATCATCTCCGGGCCCCTATGATAAAAATGGAAACACCTATTACAATGTATCACCTCTTACCGGATATACACCTGAAATGGCTGAAAGTTACCTGCGTGAGTACAACAGGTATATGTTGCAGATACTTAGTATCCATGAGGCTATTCCCGGACATTATACGCAATTGGTATATGCCAATCGTTCTCCCTCACTTATTAAAAGTTTGTTTGGCAACGGCGCTATGATTGAAGGCTGGGCAGTGTATTCTGAAAGGATGATGCTCGAAGAAGGATATGGAAACAATGAACCGGAAATGTGGCTGATGTATTATAAATGGCATTTGCGTTCGGTTTGTAATACCATTCTTGATTATGAAGTGCATGTAAATAGTTGGGATCAGGAAAAGGCTATAAAATTTCTTACCTCAGAAGCTTACCAGCAGCAGGCAGAAGCAGAAGGTAAATGGAGAAGAGTTAAGTTATCACAGGTACAACTATGCAGTTATTTTACCGGATTTACGGAAATTTATAATCTGCGGGAGGATTATAAAAAAAGTAAAGGATCGGCCTATTCACTCAAACAATTCAATGAACAATTTTTGAGTTACGGTTCTACACCTGTCCGGTACATCCGGGAATTAATGCTGCAACAGAAGTAAAGTTTCGATGCAGGAAATCAGCACCGATTTTATTTCCGGAAGTGGTTGTAAAGTATTTATTGCTGCAACTTTTGATATCATACCGGTAAACGACTGGAACGTATGTTTACAGAGTGATGATCAATTTTTATCATCCGGGTATCTGCGAGCGCTTGAAAAATCGAACCTGCCGGGACTCAGTTACTATTATATATTGATTTACGAGTCGGGTCTGCCTATTGCAGCGCTCTATTTTCAAAGTTCAAATCTTTCTGATGATGAACTGGGTGGCGTTCTTAATCTGGAATCCTATGGTATGCTGGCAGGTTCAATTACGTCGGGGATAAATACCTTTTTATTTAATCCCGGTAAGGATAAACGATCATTATTACTTGTCTGTGGAAATTTGTTTGTGAGCGGTGACCATGGCATACGGGCAGTTAGCGATGCAGCTTTTGAAACGGCATTGAAATTAATACCGGAATTGTTTCGTTATATCTCATCCGCTACAGAGCCGGGTACAAAAATGGTTGCCTGGATGGTTAAAGATTTTGAAACCGGCAGAGATGAAGTTGTTAAAACCCTGTTAACTCCCTTGTTTTTCAGATTAAATACAGATCCGGCAATGGTGATGAATATTAATCAGGAATGGAAATCGTTTCCTGATTATCTTTCGGCACTTTCTTCAAAATACAGAGTTCGTGCAAACGCCTCCTTATCTCGTATGGAAGAGTTGCAAGTACGTGATATTGGGATTGACGAAATGGCCAAACGCGAAACAGAAATTACTTCTCTGCTGAATCAGGTCATCGCCAAAGCCCCTGTCAAATTAGCCCGCCTTTCGGCAACTTATTTTATAGAGTTAAAACTGCATTTCGGAAATCAATACGATTTCCGAGGCCTTTTTTTAGGCGACCAAATGGTTGCTTTTACTTCCGGAATATGGAATCCGATTCGATATGAAGCTCATTATATCGGTTTAGATTATTCTTTGAATAAACAATATGGACTTTATCAGAATATATTGTATTGTTATATTGAAGATGCAATCAGGCGAAAAGTTACTTCTCTTTCATTCGGACGTACCGCACTGGAAATTAAAAGTACGGTAGGAGCTAAGCCGGTCGCTCTGGGTTGTTACCTCCGGCTGAACAACAAAATTTACAATTCACTGGCCAGGCCGCTCATTGGAGGTACCGGCACACAGGCATGGATTCCACGCGATCCTTTTCGCAGGAATTAAATGATTATTGCCGCTTTTTAGGGCTGCTTTTGGCTCCATTCACCCCCATTTAACCCCTATTTACCGAATTATTCAGGGCAACAGGCACCCTGTAAGGATATTTTTAGCTGGTAATGAATTCATTTAATCAGCCAGCCCGGAATCCGATGAAAAATACACTCTTAACAGGTATCAAGATGCTTATCATAATCATTTTGGTGCAGTCTATACGCCATGATCATCTTTTGTATGCCGCCGAAACGGAGACAAACACAAGTGATGTTGTGGTTGTGAAAGGCGAATTAACTGAGCTGAAAATTGAATCAGCCTCTCCGACGTGCAGCGGAAGAGCCGACGGTATTGCTGATTTAAGTATCACAGGCAGCGATTATCCTTACGCCATAAGTTGGTCGACCGGAGCCAATACAGAAGATCTCTCCGGATTAACTGCCGGCAGCTATTCGGTAGCTGTTACGGGCAATTCAGGTCAGGTGCTCACAGCAAAAATATTTATTGCTGATCCTTCAGAATTTAGATTTCAAAATACTGTTACCCAACCAAGTTGTTTCAATGGAAATAACGGTTCAATGGAACTAAAAGTTGAAGGTGGGACCGCTCCGTATACCATTACTTGCAACAACATTATTTCTTCACAAGTGATGAATGGCTTGTCGGCCGGAAATTACCTGGTTAGGGTTACCGATAGTAACGGATGTGAAACTTCAGCATTATCTGTATTGGAAAGTAAAAGTGAAATGATAAAGTTTACAACCAACGATGTATCATGTTTTGGTGTTGCCGATGGATCAATCAAACTGGATGAAGCTGCTCTTTTATCAGCGAAATCTTTTACATGGTCTAATGGTGCGGAAACTGCCTCGCTGGATGGTTTGCGCGGAGGTACCTACCAGCTTGAAATTGAGTTCAACGACGGTTGTAAGTCGCAGTATGCCTTCGCTGTCAGTGAACCTGCTCCCATCATGCTGTCAATAACTTCTACGGATGCCAATTGTGAAGAGGGGGGGACAGCAACGGTAGAAGTAGCGGGAGGTGAAAGTCCGTTCCTGTTTAACTGGTCAGATGGATCTGAAGTTGCCGGCCTGGACAGACTTGACCCCGGTATTTACTCCGTTGAAGTAATCGATTCGAGACTCTGCAGAGCTTCGGGACAAGCAAAAGTAGGGGGTGTTCACTCTCAGATGAGTCTGCTCCTTACATCGGTCTCCGCAAATTGCGCTCTTGATCAGGATGGCAGTATTGATTTATATGTGAGTGGCGGAAAACAACCCTACCAATATTTGTGGTCAAACGGAAGTCCGGCAGAAGACCTCATGCTCATTGAACCGGGTGACTATGCAGTTACGGTTACGGATGCTGCAGGCTGTTCTCAAAATGCTTCTATTTCGGTTGAAGGTCCGGCTCCGCTTACAGCATCACTATCGGAGTTCTCAACGGGATGCTTTTCAAATTCGGCGGGACTGACGCTGATTCCCTCAGGAGGTGTAAGGCCTTACCAATATAAATGGTCAACAGGCGCGGCAACAGCTTCGGTTGACGGTTTAACTGCCGGAATTTATACCGGAACAGTTATTGATAAAAACGGCTGTCGTGTTGAACTCAGCCATAGTATTGCTGAACATTCCGAAATAATAGTATCTGAAATCGTAACCCACCCCTCGGGGCCTGATAAATCCGACGGTTCTATCATTCCTGAAGTTTCAGGAGGGATTCCCCCATATATCTTCGAATGGTCTGATGGCTCAAGCAGTGTGCAACGCTCGAATCTCTCTTCCGGACACTATCTGTTGCAGATTACGGATGCTTCCGGATGCACCTCAGAATTTACCTATACTCTTGGAATAGGTTATGGAGATGATAATCCTGCCTTTGTTCAGGCAACCAATCCCGAAAAAGTGCAGCAGAGTTTGAGACTTCAGGTGGCAACTTCCGGTAATGGCAGTAACAATCCGGACATAACACTTAAGGCAGCCGGTGACGATAGGTATACAGTTTCCATTTTTGACCTTACAGGCAGGTATCTGATGAATATATTGGATGAACCATTGAGATCCGGGGAAACCAGGTCAGGCAGTATTCATTCGGGACAGCTTTCAACCGGAGTATACGTGGTAAAAGCTTTTTCATCAACAGCGGTGGCCACGCTAAAAATTGATATAATTAACTAGTAGGTGAAGAAAACCCGATTATGTCATCAGCAATTACCGTAAATGAATTTGGAGAGTATACTTTTTAACTGACTAATCCGGAAATCATTTATTACACTATTACTGTTCCCGTTGCCGATCTTTACTTTTGTATTTTACATTTTATCCCTGGTTCATCCAATTAAGCACTTTGTTGGCATAAAAAAATAGATTGATTAAATTTGCCTTGACTCCAATGAAATCAAGGCTATTCTTACTGTCGTTCCTTTTACTTCTCGTTTCTTGCGGGAAGGCTCCGGTTTTCAGTGGTGAGATATTAAACGAAACATTTGTGTCACCTGAAGGATTGAAGGTGCAATTGAACGATCTGAAAGGTTCTGTAGGCACTGTAGTAGTGTTTTTTTCTCCGGAGTGTCCATTATGTATCAATTATACAAAAACAATAAAGGACCTGGACAGCTTGTTTGCCCGATCCGGAATTTCTTTCATACTTGTATATCCGGGCAAATACTATTCGGCCACACAAATTTCAGCTTTCAGCCGCACGTATGCACTTCACGAGCATGATGTTTTAGATCCTGAACTTAAAATAGCTGAAAAATTTAAAGCCACTGTCACCCCTGAGGCGATATTGTTCGACCGGGAAGGGAATATAGTTTACAGCGGTGCTATTGATGACTGGTCGTATGAAACCGGCAGGAAAAAAAGGACAGCAGCCAATAAATACCTCTTTGAAGGAATAACAGCGCTGCTTGAAAGCCGTAAGCCGGCAATTGCCTATGTGGAGCCTGCGGGATGCTATATCGAATAAATATGACCGGGAGAACTGCTGTTTTATTAATTGGCCTGTCCGGGTTAATTGCACTTTCCTGCAATCGAAATCATAACGGCAGTGCCTATACGTTTAACAAGGATATTGCGCCGGTTATATTCAAAAATTGCTCACCTTGTCACCGGCCCGGCGAATCAGGTCCTTTTTCCTTGTTAACATATAAGGATGTCAGAAAGAAGGCAAAAACGATTGTAAAAGTTACACAAAAAGGGATTATGCCCCCATGGCCGGCGGATCCTGAATACCGTCATTTTGTTGGTGAAAGATTTCTTACCCAAACTGAAAAGGATATGATACAAGAATGGGTGGAAAACGGTTGTCCTGAAGGAGATTCCTCCATTGTTCCGGCGCCTCCCCATTTCCCTGAAGGCTCTCAATTGGGAAAGCCTGATCTGGTATTTACGCTGAAAGAGCCTTTTATTATTCCGGGTGACAATACGGATCATTTTATGGTTGTTAAAATCCCGTATGAATTACCTGCAGATACTTTTATCCGATTGGTTGAGTATGTGCCCGGAAACAGAACACTATCTCACCATGTGAATGGTCATATCATTCAATTTGATTTTGATAAAAAGAAAGATGTGTTTGCCGGACCATGGTTTATCGACAGGGAAAAAGCCGGATCACTCGACTCCTGTTACAAATATCTTCAGATTTTGAATGATGACGGCACCTATCCAACACTTACCCCGTCAGTCTTCAATTATTTACCTGGTATGACTCCCCAGTTGTATCCCGAAGGAATCGGGGGGTACCACATTAAGAGAAAAGGAGTTATTCTCATGAGGGATCTGCATTATGGTCCGTCACCTAAAACAGATCAGGACCTGCCACATGTAAATATGTTCTTTGCAAAAAGTCCACCTTTAAGGCCCTTTATGGAAACGCAGCTTGGGACGCTGGGAATTTCAGAAATTGTTCCTCCGCTGCTTATTCCTCCCGACACAGTGATGAAATTTGTGACGAGAGCCAAAATAATTCATGATATTTCTCTTGTTACCGTAAATCCCCACATGCATCTTTTGGGAAAATCCTTTTTAGCTTATGCACTCACACAAGATGGCGATACGATCCATATAGTCAGTATTCCAAAATGGGATTTCAGGTGGCAGTTTTACTATACTTTCCCTCACATCCTCCATATCCCGGCCAATTCCACAATTGTTGCAGAAGCTGTATTTGATAATACATCAGCCAATCCCAACAATCCTTTTTCTCCTCCTCAGGAAATAACCGGGCTCAAAGGGAGTATGAAAACTACCGACGAGATGTTTCAGCTGATAATGACATTTCTTCCCTACGAACAGGGTGACGAACAGATTAGTCTGGAAAATGTTTCTCTTGAGAACGCAGGCTTAAAATAATAATAGTGAAATTAGTCCCGTTTTAAAGATATGAGAATACGAAAAGAAGTTTCAACAGGTTGGATCAGGAGGGTGTTGTTTCTGTTTGTAATGCTTATACCGTTGACTGTTTTTGCTCAGGACGGCGGTAAGGCAACAAAAAAGCAAAAAAAGGCAGAAGCAAAAAAAGAACAGCAAAAGGAGCAGGCCCGTAAATCTGAGGTCAGAGCACGTAAGGAGCACATGAAGCTTCAGGATAAAAAAACGCGCAAGCGGATGAAGAAAAACAGGAAGAAAGGAAAGAGTTATGTAAGTTCAGGAAACGCCCCGGGTTTCTTCAAGAGGCTTTTTCATAAACCACATTAACCTCATGCATATTCGCGTAAATCAACAGGTACTAATTGGGTAACACCCTGTTCAACCATAGTAACACCGTACATAATGTCGGTTGAAGCCATGGTCTTTTTATTGTGCGTGATTATGATAAATTGAGAGTCCGCAGAAAACTTTTGGATAATCCTGTTGAATTTATCAATGTTTGCATCGTCGAGAGGTGCATCTACCTCATCAAAAATGCAGAAAGGAGAAGGTTTCAGAAGATAAATACTAAAGAGTAGGGCAGTAGCAGTCAGTGTTTTTTCTCCGCCAGACAACTGATGTATTGAAAGCGGTTTTTTGCCTTTTGGCTGAGCAATAATTTGTACATCCGATTCCAGCGGATTGGCCAGATCAGTAAGTACCAGATCACAATTGTCCTCATCGGAAAAGAGTGATCGGAACACATGAATAAAGTTTTCACGGATCTTATGGTAGGCGTCCATAAATTTTTCGCGGGCTGTAAGATCAATTTCTGCGATGGTTTTCAGAAGCGATTCTTTAGCTGCCTTTAAGTCTTCCTGTTCTTTAAGGATGAAATCGTGACGTTCCTTAATTTCTTTGAACGATTCAAGTGCCATCGGATTAATCGGACCAAAACCGGATAACTGATTCTTTAACTTTTCCGACCGCTCTCTTAATTCATCGGAGTTCAATTCAGGATCAGGCTCCTGATCCATAATATCATTAATGTCAATATTGAACTCAATATTGAGACGTTCTTTCAATGAATTCATTCGCAACTTCAATTCATTGATTTCATTCTGAATTTGATGTATAAGTGCATCAGAATGCTCCTTTTGTTTTCTCTTTTCGTGAACGGATTTTTCATGCTGATCAATTTCCCCTTTCGATTTGTAATAGGCTGTCTCCTTTTCACGTACTATCGTTTCTGTGGATTCTTTTTTGGCGGTAAGCGTCTCCAGCTCTTCTTTCAGGGTTTTGGCATGCAAATCCAGTTGTTCCAGTTGACCGCCTATGGTTTCCAACTCTTTCAACTGGTCTTCCCGGTTGCGTTGAAGAGTAGCTATCTGGTTGGATTTAAAACTGCTGTCCCGGATAATGTTCTGAATTTTATTTTGCTGCTGGAAAAACTGAATATTTTTGTGATTAACAGCATTACTCATGTCACTGACATGCTTTTGAAGGTCATTCGACAGATCCTGCTTTACTTTTTGCTGATCCAGTAACTGCTGCAATTCCGAGCGGCGGTTGTCAATTGAAATTCCATGCATTTCACCCTCAGCATGTGCAGGATTTGACAACATCTCCTGTTCTTCTTTCAGTTGATTTACAGTTGTCTTGTTATACTCAAGAGCTGCTGTCACAAACTCCTTATTATTATTTAACGTACTGATTCTGCCGGTTGCACCTGATAGATCGCTTTCGGCTGTCATCAATTCCCTGTTGATTTGATGAAGTGTTGAACGTGATTGCTGCAATTGGGTCTCGGTTTTCTCAAGCTGATCCTGAAAACGTGAAACTTCCTCCCGATGCTGTTCAATTTCCAAACTTAATTTTTCAAGATTTTTTTGCTTTCCTGTACGTTTGCCGTCACTCATTCCAATTGATCCGCCACCCATCGCATAACGCTGTCTGAGAAATCTTCCGTTGCGCGATAAAATAACATAACCGGAAGGAAGTCCTGATGTATCAATGTGTGTCAGGTCTTCAGCACTTTGATGGATGTAGACATGACCCAACAAGTGGGTAAACAGTTTACTGTATGCCTGATCAAAATCAGTGAATTTTAAAGCCGGAACACACCCTGGTATATTGAAGGGTGTGGGCTCGTTAACTTTACTGAGGCTGCTGAGTACAAAAAAGTTGGCCCTTCCTTTCGAGGAATTATTCAGCATTTGAAGAGCTTCCCATGCTTCGGCATGATCACTGACAACGAAGTGGTTTAAAAAGGGCTCCAGATAATTTTCAATTGCATATTTGAAATCGTCGTTGCAACTGATTAAATCGGAGACTAGGGGAGCCTTACTGAGTCGTGACCCGGAAGATTTTAAAAAACGAATAGATTCCGGATAACCTTCCATTCTTTCAAGAAGATTACGGGTAAGCTCGTATTCATTCGTTTTTACATCACTGAGCCGTTTTGCTTCAGCAAGTTTTTGATTCAGTTCTCTTACATTTTGTTCAGTATCGGCAATATTTTTTTCTGCCGTTTCCTTATTTTTCCGGATAGCGGCAACATCCGACTCCAGCTTTTCCCGTCCGGGAATAGCTGTTTCCAATGCCTCCTGAACCTGGGAGAGTTTAGATTCGTTTGCAACGATTTGCTCATTGAGACGTTTTAACTCTTCGGCAATACCGGCTACGCGGGCTTCCCTGACGGCTGCCTGTGTTTCGTACCTGTTAATTTCCTGACGAATCTCATGCAATCCGTTGGTGAGCTGCCGGAGTTCACTTACCGATTCATCATAAAGAACTTTATTATCCTCCAGGTTTTGTTTCATCTCAGATAACTGCGACTCCAGTGTTCTGAGTACCTCTTCTTCAGCATCTTTCTCAATAGCTAATTGGGCTATGGATTCATTCAGTTCCTCGATAGTGGCCTGGTCAGCTGTATTCTGATGATGAAGTTGCTTTTTCTTGTCGTGTAAAAACCCGATTTTTTCGGTGATATTACGCTGTTCGTTTTCGGCTTTGGTAATTTGCAAAACAAATTCATTAAGCTCTTTTTGAATATCCGAAAACGCTTTCTCTTTTTCTTCACTTTCCGATTTCAAACGCTGAATATTTGCTTCGCTGACATCCAAATCAACATTATGTTGAAGTTTCTCGTCCTGTACTTTAGCTTCGCGTTGCTCTAAATCAATAAGTGATTGCCGGAACTCACGAATAGCATACAAAGAATAAGCCATGGAAACTTCTTTGTATTCATCCTTTAAACGATAAAATTTCTGAGTTTTTTTCGCTTGTGACTCTAACTGTTTCAGACTTTTTTCAATTTCAAACATCAGATCATTCACCCTGTTCAGGTCAGCATCTGTTTCCTCAAGTCTGGCGAAAGTCTGTTTTTTACGTATTTTATATTTTGAAATCCCGGCGGCTTCTTCAAGCAACAGCTTTATCGTATTATTGCGATCATTCAGAATATCATCGATCATCTTAAGCTCGATGATTGCATAACTGTCAGGGCCTATGCCGGTATCCAGAAAAAGATCAGTAATATCTTTTAACCGGCAGGTTACACCATTTAATAAGTATTCACTGTCACCTGTCCGATAGAGTTTTCGGGAGATGCAAACAGTTGAATATTCAGTGGAAAGAATGCCTTTGTTGTTCTCAAAAGTCAGATGTACTTCTGCAAGATTCGCGGGTTTGCGGTTTCGGGTTCCGTTAAAAATGACGTTTTCCATCTTTTCGGAACGGAGCATTCGCGTCTTCTGTTCACCCAGCACCCATCGGATGGCGTCAACTACATTTGATTTACCTGAGCCGTTTGGTCCAACTATGGCAGTTACACCTTTATCGAAGTGGATGGTTACTTTGTCACCAAAACTTTTAAAGCCTTTAATTTCTAAGGAAGTTAGTCGCATCTGAGAATGGAAATGGGGAAAATTTTAAGAAGGGTGCAAAAATAGATTTTAACACCCGTGAAACTTATCAAAAATAGCAGAAAGTTTCCGATTTATAAGGGTTTCCGGCCAAAGCTCCTTGATATTCAGCACTTTCTTTTTTCAACCTATGTTCAAAAACAATCAGCGCATTGTAAAAATGATGCCATAGAATTGTCAGATCGACATAATGATGTTGTCGGGTGCATTAAAAGTTGCATATTTGTCTGAAACCAAATAAACGCAATGGAATTCAAAGTTGTTATGTATCTGGTAATTGCAATTGGATGGGTAATATTTAACAATTACCGTAAGATTGTAAAAGAACACGAGAAGAGAGGCTCGGGGAAGAGAACACCCTCCCTGCCGGAAAACTGGCCATCAACCTCTTTTCCTGAGCCCGTTCCTGCTCCAAGCAGTTCAAAGCCAGTCACTGTAACTACCTCCAGCCCAAAAGTTTTGAAGCCCAAGCTGCAGAAAAACATTAAAAAGAGTACCCCCCGGACTTCTCAGCCAACATATAGTAACCTGCCGGTGGAGGGCGGGTATTCAATCCCTTCAAATCAGGTTCATTTTAGCGAACAAAATACTGCTGATGTACCACACCCAATTCTTGAATGGCTGCAGTCGGGAACGGATTGGCAAAAGGTGTTGGTAGGTTCGGAAATTTTACAAAGACCTTATCATTAATGAATTACAAAACCATGACAAGGTATTTGAATCGTCAAAAAAATTATTTTGTTTGGAATTTACTTTCAAATATTCCTACATTTACGCGCCTTGAAATAATTACAGAAACATAACCTAATATTAACCCTATGCTCAGAAAAATTTACCTTTTGACAGCCGCTGTTATTCTCGGAAGTGCGCTGACGGTTTTTGCACAAACCGGTTCAATCAAGGGTAAGGTGATCGACAAAACGACCAAAGAGCCCTTACCATTTGCAAACGTGGTCGCAGAAATTAACGGCCAGCTTGCCGGTGGTGCTCAAACCGATTTTGACGGAAATTTCACCATCAAACCACTTCAACCGGGTAAATACGATGTGAAAGCGACCTTTGTTGGTTACACTACTGCTGAAGTAAAAGGAGTACTTGTGTCCGCTGACAAAATTACTTTCCAGGATGTCGCCTTGACAAAAGGTGCGGTTGATATCACCGCTGTTGATATCACTACCTATAAAAATCCGATCATCGATAAAGGTAATCCATCCACCCAGACAACAATTACTCAGGAAGAAATTCAGGTTGCCCCAACCAGGGATGTAAAATCGGTTGCCGCAACTACTGCCGGAGTATTTCAGCGCGACGAAGGTGATGATATTAACGTGAGAGGTTCACGTACAGATGCCACTGATTATTACGTTGATGGAATAAAGGTACGCGGTTCAACAAATCTGCCTCAATCGGGTATTGAGCAGGTTACTGTGGTTACCGGCGGAGTTCCTGCTCAATATGGTGATGCAACAGGTGGTATTATTAATATTACAACAAGAGGTCCGTCAAAAGAATTCTTCGGAGGTTTGGAATATGCCACTTCAGAGTTGTTCGATAAATATGGATACAACCTTATAGGTGGAAATATTTCAGGTCCGCTTTTAACTAAGAAGAATGCCGAAGGTAAAGTAGACCGGGCTTTAATCGGATTTTTCTTTTCCGGTGAATATCAAACTGAAAAAGACCCTGATCCTTCAGCAATTGATTTATATAAATTGAAGGGAGATGTTTACGATGACATTTCTCACGCACCACTGACTGCAACTTCATCAGGAGGAACTGTTTTCAGACTTAAATCCGAGTTTCTGAATAATGATTCTTTTGAAAAAACAAAAATCAAACCGAATACCCCACTTACAGGATTCAGATTTTCCGGAAAGTTTGATTTTCAGCCTGTTGATAACCTGACCATCACTTTGGGCGGATCATACGATCAAAGCAACCGGAATGATTTTAACCAAAACAATTTGTTGTTCAATTATGACAACAACCGCGAAAATGATCAGAGTACCTGGAGGGTTTTTGCCCGTTTAACGCAGCGTTTAGGAACATCAAAAGGCTCTGATGAGAAATCAGCTTCTACCATCAAAAATGCATATTATTCTGTTCAGGTTGATTACACACAAACCAAACAAACTGTTCAGGATGAGAACAATGGCAATAATTTCTTTAATTATGGGTATATCGGAAAATTTCAGTCGGTAAAAGCTCCGATTTTCAGAGATGCGTATACAATTGATCAAACTACAGGTGATACCACTTATGAATATACTGACCCTGATGGCAATGGAATTTTGTATGCTCAGGTCGGAAACCCTACTGATACCATAGTTAATTATACAGGTGGTGGAGCCAATCCGCTTACTCAGGCCTATACCGATCAGTATTTCTCGTTGGCAAATGGTGATTATCAGCAATATTACAGCACTTTATTCAGCATTGCTACCCAGGGAGGTCTAATTAACGGACAGTTACCACGTAGTACTTATGCACTTTGGAACAGCACAGGATACACTTATAACCTGTATCAGGAATCCCAAACCAATCAGTTCCGTGTTACTGCTCAAATTTCGGCTGATATTAAAGATCATGCACTGGTTGCAGGTTTCGAATACGAGCAGCGCCAGGACCGTTTGTTTGGTATTAATCCTGTGGGACTGTGGGGACTTATGCGATTAAAGGCAAATGAATATAACCAGCAGCCGGATTACAACTCTCCTATATATGTAGGCAACAGCGTACTGTTCCCAAGAAGCTACAACGATGTTGATGGCCTGCCCGGATTTTATCAGTTCTTGCGCCAGCGCATGTTGGAATCAGGTACTCCCGGAGCATGGGGAAACACAGATTATGTTGATATGGATGCAATCGATCCAGGTTTGCTTTCTCTGGATTTGTTCACAGCTGACGAATTACTGAATTCCGGACAAAGCCTGGTTGGTTATTACGGATATGACTATAAAGGGAATAAAACGACATCCAATCCTTCTTTCGATGATTTCTGGACGGCAAAAGATGAGAATGGAAACTTTACCCGCCCAATCGGATCGTTCAATCCGATTTACATGGCCGGTTACATCCAGGATCGCTTTGCAATTAATGATCTGATCTTTAACGTAGGGGTGAGGGTAGATTATTTTGATGCTAACCAAAAAGTATTGAAAGATAAATACCTGCTATATCCTGCTAAAACTGCCGGTGAAGTTTCTCCGAATCATCCTTCTTCTATCGGCGATGGCTACATAGTATATGTGGATGATGTTTCATCTCCTGCCAGCGCTAATATTGTGGGCTACCGTGACGGCGACAACTGGTATGATGCCAGTGGTAATCAGGTATCAAATCCCGGAATTTTGGAATTACAAGCCGGCGGTACCATTGCACCTTATCTTGTTACTCCTGCTTTAGCTACTAACGGAGTGCAAAAATCCATCTTTAAACCAAGTGACAGTTTCAAAGATTATAACCCTGCAATAACGGTTATGCCGCGTGTCGCTTTCAGTTTCCCAATTTCTGATGAGGCACTGTTCTTTGCCCACTACGATGTTTTAACACAACGTCCCCCTTCACGTTCACGCAGTAACCCGTTGGATTATTACTTTATCGAAACCCAGGGGTCATTGCTCAACAATCCGGCTTTGAAACCAGAGCGTACAACCGATTATGAGCTCGGCTTCAAACAAACACTATCAAAGAGTTCAGCTATTACTATTTCTGCATTCTATCGCGAATTGCGCGACATGATTCAGGAAACTTCTGTTAACTATGCATTCCCAACTAACTACCTGACTTTTGACAATGTAGACTTTGGAACAGTTAAAGGGTTCTCACTTGGTTATGATCTGCGCAGAACCGGTAATGTGCGTCTATCTGCAAATTATACCCTTCAGTTTGCTGACGGAACCGGTTCAGGTGACCGTACCTCTGACAAACTGTTACAAAATGGTTTCCCCAATCTGAAAACCATCGCCCCTCTCGATTTCGATCAGCGCCATAACCTTGTTCTTTCTGTCGATTACAGATACGGCAGCGGAACCGATTACAATGGCCCGATAATTGGAAACTCTCAGTTCTTGTCAAACACCGGATTAAACATGGTATTCCGTGCCGGTTCAGGAACGCCTTACAGCCGTCAGGCCGACGTTACTACTGAAGCCAATAATCTCGGTCTTCAGCAAATAGGTTCCGGATTCCTGGATGGTTCAATTAACGGCGCCCGTCTGCCATGGCAGTTCCGCGTTGATATTAAACTCGACAAAGATTTCGAACTTAATTTCGGCAGCGATGACAACAAGAAGAAAGCCTTCCTGAATGTTTATATTCAGGTTCAGAATTTGTTTGACGCAGACAATATCATCAGCGTTTACAAATACACCGGCAATCCGAACGACGATGGTTATCTCGCATCTGCTGTAGGTCAGCAGGCTGTTGCTCAGCAAACAGATCCTTCTGCGTTTGTCGACCAGTACAACATTAAACTAAACAACCCTAACAACTACAGTCTTCCTCGCAGGGCGCGTTTGGGAATTAAGATTGATTTCTGATAAATTAAATTGTAACAACTAACACTTAAATATAATGAAAGGTATTAATCACAAACTTGGCATTCTGACGCTGTCAGCCTTTTTAGGAGCCATCTGTTCAGTGAGTGCCAGAGAAAATCCGGGTGCTGCCGGGAATACCCATCGTGCCACAATTGAGCAGGCACAAAAAACCGCATCTGCGTGTTTACCTACTACAGCTGAAACCGATCTTGATATCAATAATATCAGAACAACTATTCAGGTTGCAGGTGATATGTGGTGGGATCTGGTTTCTGCCAAATACGAAGTACCGGTTGGAACAGGTAAACATTCCATTTTTGCAGGATCACTTTGGATAGGTGGTATCGACGCCGGTGGAAATATCAAAGTTGCAGGACAAACCTACCGTCAAACCGGAGTTGACTTCTGGGGTGGACCCATTGATCAGGCAACTGTGAATATTACTCCCGACAGATGCCAGGAATTTGATCGTCACTGGAAAGTTTCCAAAATTGAAGTTCAGAATTTTATCGCTGATCCTTCAAAAGCGACAAAAGCAATTAAAGAATGGCCCGGAACCCGCGATTCTTATGGATCTCCAGGCGCCAACGAAGAAAAGTTTCTTGCTCCGTTTGTCGATGTCAATGCTGATGGTGAATACGATTATCAGGTTGGTGATTATCCCGGCTATAATTTTTCCGGTGACTTCCCAAGTGTTCCGGGAACTCCAAAAACTTTGTGTAACGATTACCTCTTCGGTGACCAAACCATCTGGTGGGTATTTAATGATGTAGGTAACGTTCACACCGAATCGAACTCAGATCCGATTGGTTTGGAAATTCGTGCTCAGGCATTTGCTTTCAAAACCAATGACGAGATCAACAATATGACTTTTTATAAGTACCAGATTATTAACCGATCTGCACTTACGCTTACCAACACCTATTTTGGTCAGTGGGTAGACCCGGATTTGGGTAAATATGATGATGACTATGTAGGTTGCGACGTTGAAAAAGGTCTTGGGTATTGTTACAACGGCGACGCTGATGACGATGGTGCTACCGGATATGGACTTAACCCTCCTGCAGTTGGAGTTGACTTTTTTCAGGGTCCGATTGCTGATGTAGGTGATGGTATCGACAATGACCGTGATGGATGTGTTGATTGTACATATCTTGATTCGTCCGGTGTAACACTTAATATTCCTGACAACGTTTTAGGTGAGCAGATTATCATGTCGAAGTTTGTCTATTATGAGAATACGAATAACGCACCAAACGGAAACCCGAATGGCCTGAACGATTTCTATAATTATCTGCGTGGTATCTGGCTCGATAATGAACCAATGTCATATGGCGGTACAGGTCGTCAAGGTTCAGCAGGAAACACCGGAGCACTTTGTAACTTCATGTTCCCTGACAATACAGATGTTGATTTTCAGCCTCCTGCTTATCAACCCTGGACTGAAGCCAGTTCAGGAAACACACCCAGTGACCGTCGTTTCTTGCAATCGGCCGGAGCCTTTACGCTTCAGCCGGGAGCCGTCAACTATATCACCACAGGTGTAGTTTGGGGAAGAGCTACACAAGGTGGACCATTGGCATCTGTAAACGTGATACAGCAGGCAGACGCTAAGGCACAGGCATTATTTGATAACTGTTTCAAACTGATCGATGGTCCTGATGCTCCGGATATCGCTATCAGAGAACTGGATCGCAAAATGATTTTTGCACTCCTTAATACCGATACAGCTTCAATTGAACTCTATGACCAATTAGATCCTACCATCATTGGCTATGACGATTCCGTTTCCCGTTTCCGCTTCCAGGGTTATCAGATCTATCAGTTTAAAGATGCATCTGTAACAACTGCTGATATCGGAAATCCCGACAAGGTGAGATTGTTGTACCAGTGTGATGTGAAAGATGGGGTTAAACAACTGGTGAATTTCAATTACGATGCTAATCTGAATGCTAATATTCCTGTTGAAATGGTGAATGGCGCCGACAATGGTATATCGCATACAATTGTTGTAACGCAGGATTTATTTGCTTCGGGCGATCCCAAACTCGTTAATAACAAAACGTATTATTATACAATTGTGTCGTATGCATACAACCAGTATAAAAAATACGATCCCAATGATCCGTTGTCACTTGACGGACAGAAAAAACCCTATCTGGCAGGTCGGAACAATATCAAGACTTACAGTGCAATTCCACATATACCTTCTCCTGAAAATTCAGGACAGGCGTTTGGATCCGAATATGGTTCCGGTCCGAGAATCAAAAGACTCGAAGGTCAGGGTAACGGCGGAAAAGTACTTGATTTCGTATCAAATTATGAGAATGAGTTGTTGAACCCTCCTTATCGGATTTACCAACCTGAATATACCAATGGCCATGGACCCATTAATGTGAAAGTCTATGACCCTGTAAAAATCAAAGATTATTCATATGATGTTCGATTCGACGGAATAAATCCTACCAGCAACTGGAGTATTTACAATATGACAACCAATGAGTATATTCCGTCAGAAAGGCCTATATCTGTTTTAAACGAACAAATTTTACCTGAGTGGGGACTTACTTCCACCATATATACTGTTATAGAAGCCGGTAAACCAGGCGCTGTTAACAACGCTTTCCTGGAAGCCAGCCAGACCTACACCCCCTCAGGAGTTGAGTGGCTCGATCCTATCCGGGACACCGAAGACGAGGGAGTTGAAGATTGGATCAGAAGTGGAGTAGGTGATGTAAATGCGGGACTTGACGACGGTCAGTTTTATGAGACCATGATTAATGGTACCTGGGCTCCATACAAACTCACATCTAAAAATTATCCCGGCCCAAAATGGTCAGGTATTGCTGAGGCTCAGATTGCCTTGTCTCCTGGAGGAAACTCTAAAACAGCCATTGCCAGTGTCGACATCGTTATTACTGCTGACAAGAGCAAATGGTCACGTTGTGTTGTTATCGAAACCGGACCTGCAGCTACAGTCGGCGGTGCTAAGCAGTTTGAACTGCGTAAACAGGCATCCGTGGGTAAAGACGGACAGCCTGATGGTACAGGTGATGGTATGGGATGGTTCCCCGGTTATGCTGTAAACCTTGAAACAGGTGAACGACTGAACATCGCATTTGGTGAGAATTCTGCATTCGGCGATCAAAACAGTCAGGACATGAAGTGGAATCCTACAACTACCCGTACTGTTCCAAGCATAGATCCAACCTTACCTGATGAGCCGGTATTCGGAGGAATGCATTATATCTATGTATTCGGCCACAACGGCGATGATTATGCTTCAGGAAAACCAAAGGATGTCCCGATGTATGACGAGTGCGCAGCTCTCGCTACATTATTGAGTTCGGGGAATACTACTGATAAGAGAAATGCATGGAAGGATTGTATGTACACAAGTATTCCGGTACTGTCAGAACAATATAGTAACCTGAATCTTCCTGATCAGATTCCATCAGAACTTAGAATAAGACTGCGTGTTGCCCGTACATATCGCACTTATGCAACCTCTGCAGTATTAAACAATACACAGGCACTGACAGTTGGCACTACCTATTATGTAGCGTCCACTCCTGTAACGCATGATGGAACTACCTATTCAAATGTGGGTGATAGTTTCCAGGCAATGAACACCACATTCACCGGTGCCGGTACCGTCACTGAAACCGCTCCTCAGAATGGTTTCAACCCATGGTATTCTTTTGGTACAGGAGACATTGCCAACAGCACTAACAATGTTGAAGCTGCTAAAACAGCACTTGATTATATCAATGTCGTGCCAAACCCATACTATTCTTACTCTGGGTATGAAACCAGTCAGCTCGACACACGCGTTAAGATTACCAATCTTCCTCCAAAGTGTGAGATTACCATTTTCACCATGAGTGGAACAGTTGTAAGGAAGTTTAAGCGTGATGCGAAAAAAGATAATTCGGAAGGAATTGCAATTCAACCAGGAGTAGCAAATGAATCTACGTCTATCGACTGGGATCTTAAAAACTATAAGGGTATTCCAATTGCCAGCGGCATGTACCTGATACATGTTAAGGCTGATGGAATAGGTGAAAGAACACTCAAATGGTTTGGTGTCCTCAGACCTATTGACCTTGACTCCTTCTAATTATACAACCGATTAAGAACCTCAGATAACCCACCAACCATATGACACGATCTTTAAAACCTTTAGTAACAAGCCTGCTTTCGGCTTCCATGCTGGTCTTTAGCCAGTATGCGAATGCCGGCAATGAGGACAGAGCCGGTCAGGCCGGTGCTACCGAATTGCTTATCAATCCCTGGGCACGCAGCTCCGGGTGGGGTGGCATTAACATTGCAAATACGAATGGCCTTGAATCCACATTTAACAACGTGGCAGGTCTGGCTTTTACTAAGAAAACAGAAATCGGCTTTACATATACCAATTGGCTGAAAGGATCCGATATCAGCATAAATACCTTCGGTCTTGCACAAAAGGTAGGCGAAAGCGGAGCTCTCGGACTCACAGTAATGTCCATGAATTTTGGCGATATACAGGTTACAACTGTCGATCAGCCGGAAGGTGGGGTTGGTACTTACAAACCGCAGTTTCTGAACATCGGATTCTCATACGCCAAAGCCTTCTCCAACGCAATTTATGGAGGCCTTACTGTGAAAATAATTTCACAGTCACTGGCTGATATAAAGTCTCAGGGAGTTTGTTTTGATGCCGGTATTCAGTACATCACCGGTAACAATGAAGAGAAAGACAACCTGAAGTTTGGTATTTCGCTTAAAAATGTTGGAACACCGATGAGGTTTTCTGGTGATGGTCTCGCTTTTCGCGGCGACCCTCCGGTTCCCGGTTCTTATCAGTTGACAATTGAGTCACGTGCCGAAAAATTTGAGCTCCCTTCGCTGGTAAATATTGGTGTGAGTTATGATATTAAGCCTGCTGAAAACCACCTTATTGTTGCTGCTGCATCCTTTACATCCAATTCCTTTACCTACGACCAATATGGATTAGGGGCAGAATATTCATTCAGGAAAATGTTTTTTGCCAGGGTTTCATATCTGATGGAAAAAAACATGAATAGTGATACTGAAAAGTTAACGGCATTATCCGGATTAAATGCCGGTATTGGAGTAGATGTAAATTTGGGTAAAGGTGGCAAGAAGCTTGGCATCGATTACTCGTACCGTTCTACTGACTTCTTTGACGGATCCCATGCAATCGGGGTTCGCATTATGCTCTGATAAAAAACAGTAACTTTACCCCACAATGAAGGAGGACCCTGTAATAAGGGTCTTCTTTTATTTTAATACCGCCCTGCATTTAAGGTATAAATGAATATCCGGCGATAAAAAACAACATTACATTCTTTAAAAAAGCAAAATTTATAGCAATGTCACAGGTGAATTATTATACAGAAGATGGTTTGAAAAAGCTGCAGGAAGAGCTGAGCCACCTGAAAACTATCGAGAGGCCCAGTATTTCAAAACAAATTGCTGAAGCACGTGAAAAAGGAGATCTCTCTGAAAATGCAGAGTATGATGCTGCTAAGGAAGCCCAGGGGTTACTCGAATTAAAAATTTCCAAAATGGAGGAGGTGCTCGCTAATGCACGCCTGATTGATGAATCCAAAATTGATCTCTCCAAAGTATCAGTTATGTCAATTGTAAGGATTCGTAACCTGTCAAATAAGGCTGAAATGTCTTATACACTGGTTGCCGAAACAGAGGCCGATTTAAAGTCGGGGAAAATATCTGTAACTTCACCTATTGGCAAAGGCTTGTTAGGCAAAAAACAGGGTGAAGTGGTTGATATTGAGGTTCCTTCCGGAATAGTTAAGTTCGAAATCGTTGAAATTAGCCGCTGATATGGCGTCCATTTTTTCAAGAATTGTCCTGGGTGAAATCCCTGCTTTTAAGGTAGCTGAAACCGAACGTTTTTTGGCCTTTCTGGATGTAAACCCCCTTGTTAAGGGTCACACTCTGGTTATTCCCAAACAGGAAGTCGATTATCTTTTTGACCTTTCTGATGACGATTATCTCGGCTTGATGTTGTTTGCGAAAAAAGTTGCCGGAGGGGTTCGCAAGGCTATCCCATGTAAAAGAATAGGGGTTGCGGTTATCGGGCTCGAAGTGCCCCATGCTCATATCCATCTGGTGCCACTCAACCATATGGGTGATATCAATTTCTCAAATCCCAAAATCACGCTTCCTACCGAAGTGATGATTCAAACTGCAGCTTTAATCAGCGATAATATCTGATCACATTTGTCAGGATATCCTGTCAGGATTGTCCTTGACAAAGTCGTTCCAGCTACCACTCAGTTTTACCCCTTTCGGTAAATGATTACCGGTTTGAAAATGGTGGCATACCGCGGCTGCTAAACCATCGGTAGCATCAAGAAAACGAGGCATCTCTTCAAATTTTAACAGCGATTGCAGCATTGCAGCTACCTGCTCTTTGCTGGCATTTCCGTTGCCTGTAACCGATTGTTTTATTTTCTTTGGAGAATATTCGAATACCGGCACTTCCCTCGACATGGCTGCTGCAATGGCTACACCCTGCGCTCTGCCCAGCTTTAACATCGATTGTACATTCTTACCGAAAAAGGGTGCCTCAATTGATAATTCATCAGGGTGGTATTCATCTAAAAGTCCCGTTACACGCTCGAAAATTTTTTTCAGCTTAAGCGCATAATCACCTGCTTTTTGAAGGTCGATAATCCCTGCCGATACCAGCCGGATTACATGGTTTTTGACCTCAAGCACACCGTAGCCCATTACATTGGTGCCGGGATCTATGCCAAGAATAATTTTATCAGCCGGTACTTGTTCAATAGCCATTGTTCATTCAAAGTTATTACTATGTCCGATACCTTGGGTTAATTTTAGTAACATTGTTCATTAATGCCTATGCTGTTGAGAATCAACTCGGGGAACCGCAAAATTCTTTGGATGCTGCTGCGGATTGGCATTGCAGCAGTTTCCCTGTGGTTTATTTATGGCAAAATCGCCGACAGAACCGGCCCCGAATCGCTCCGGTCGGTCCTCCGTTTTCTGATTCATTTTCCTGATAATTATCTTGAGCTACTAATGGTTTTACTGCTGATGCCTTTAAACTGGAGCCTGGAGTCGTTTAAATGGAAAAAATTGTTGCAACCCGTTTGTGCAATTTCATTTGCAAAAGCTATCAGATCTGTTCTGAGCGGAACTACAATAGGGTTGTTTACACCAAACAGAATCGGTGAATTTGCCGGAAGAGTAATGCATCTTGAACCGCAGTATCGTATTCAGGGAACCATAGCGAATATTATTGGCAGTCTATCGCAATTGCTCATAACAATTCTGTTAGGATCAATAGCACTATTTATTTCAATTTCGACTTCCGAATCTGCTTTTGCCGGAAGCGGAATGTTGATGCGTTTAGCTTCGTTAGCACTCCCAATCGTTGCATTGCTGATTTATTTTAAGATTCCGGTAATTGTACGTCTTCTAAAAAGGGATGACTGGAATAAATACACAGATATGCTTCTAAATTACAGGTCAGGATTTATGTTGCGGATCGCTTTGCTTTCATTGATAAGATATGCCGTCTTTGCTGTCCAGTTTTTAATTACACTTCATTTATTTGGTATAGAAATACCTGCTGTTCAAGGATTACGGATTATTGCAATTATTTATCTGATTATGGCTGTTGTTCCAACAATTGCCTTGTCAGAGATTACGGTAAGGGGATCAGTAGCCCTCTATTTACTGACCCCGTTTACAGGAGATGCGGTTGCAGTATTATCGGCTTCTACATTTATCTGGATACTAAACCTGGCACTGCCTGCAAGCTTTGGGGCGTTCAGTGCTTTGTGGATCCGATTTACAAAATAAAATGGTCATACCATTTCTTGCTTCCGCATTCGTGTGTTCCGTAATCTGGTATGCATTTGTCATGTTTAAACTGAATTTAGCATGGGATAAAGAGCCTGAATTTATTTCTGCTGATAATGGGAATAACTTAACGGCTTCGATTGTAATACCTGCAAGAAATGAAGAAAATGTTATCGAAAATATCCTCACATCACTCTTACATCAGCAAACTTCAGGAAAGTGGGAGGTAATAGTAAGCGATGATTTTTCTGATGATAATACTGCAATAGTTGTTTCAGGTTACATTGAAAAGTTCAAAAATAAGGGAGTTAACTTACATCTGATCACTCCTGGAAAAGAAGATGGGATAGGCAAAAAAGCAGCACTTTCTCGCGGCATACTTGCTGCATCCGGTGAACTTATTATAACTACCGATGCCGATTGTGTGGTCCCTGAACGCTGGTTAAGTACCATCCTTTCATTTCAAATGAACACCAATGCTTCTATGATTTTGTTACCTGTAGAATTGGCACCGGTGACAAACTTTTTTACAGGTTTCCAGGCTTTGGAATTTGCCGGACTCATGGGGAGCGGTGCTGCTTCAATGTTTCGTAACAAACCATTGATGAGCAACGGTGCAGGCCTGGTTTTTTTAAAATCAGATTTTGTTGAAACAGGAGGCTATTCCGGAGGAGACAAATATGTTTCGGGAGATGACACTTTTTTAATGTTTTCGTTTTTACAAAACGGAAAAAAGAAAATTCAATTTCTTAAGAGCAGGAATGCAATTGTAAGTGCAGCACCGGTTCATACGCTTGGTTTGTTTATACAACAGCGAATCAGGTGGATTTCGAAGGTGAAGGGTTATAAACAACATACTCCTTTGATAACCGGTTTAAGGGTTTCTCTTGCAAATGTATCGCTGCTTGGTTTAATAATTCTGGCACTTTCCGGAACCGTTGATCCCTTGTTACCTCTTGGAGCCTTCGTTATCAAATCTTTTTTCGAGTTTATTTTACTTTACCATGTCTCCTCTTTTCTAGGAAGACGAAAATTATTATTATTATTTTTACCCTCTGCTTTGATAGTATTATTTTATTTTATGTTTTCATTATGGTTTCTTCTGTTTCCGGCCACATTTCAATGGAAAAACCGCTCATTCAAAAACTGATTTTTTAAGTAATGGGAATCCAGGCATCACATTCGGGAAAAACATGGAACCGATTTAAAAAAAATATTCCCGGTATGGCCGGTTTGTTTATTATATTATCAGCAGCTTTTATTTCGGTTTTTTGTTATGTGCTTATGCCTGATAATACTCCTGATGCCAATGAAATGAATCTTGCTGTTTCTACTGTCAAGCCCGGTACTTCTCAGCAATTTTTGCTGATGCCGGGTAGAGCAATAACAGAACCGCCCGGTATGCTTTCAAGGTTTTTTTTCGGAACACCGGCCACTTATCTTAAAATACCGGTTGATACTGCCTGGGTCTCAGAAAATTTTATCAGGTATCGTGAATTTGCCGGCATTGGGTTAAAAGCAAATGAAACAGACAGCATTGCCTGGAGTCAATTTGTTACACCAAAAGTGGCTGCCGAATATGTTTCGGAAAAAGCCAGACAACATTACCTAAGTTCTGAACGGCTCATCACAAAAAAATATTTGCTGGGTACCGATCGCTTTGGAAGGGATTTGTTCAGCAGGCTATTGGCAGGAACCAGGGTTTCAATGGCCGTGGGACTTATTGCGGTAGCCATATCATTACTTATAGGTATTTTGCTAGGAGCCCTTGCTGGCTTCTTCAGAGGATGGGTTGACGATATAATCATGTGGTTTATTAATATCATCTGGTCGATTCCTACGTTATTGCTGGTCATTGCAATTACCATGGCGCTGGGTAAAGGGTTTTCTCAGGTATTTATTGCAGTTGGTTTAACAATGTGGGTTGAAGTCGCACGGGTGGTACGCGGACAGATATTTTCCTTACGCGAAACGGAGTTTGTGGAGGCAGGCAAAGCTTTGGGATATAAAAACCCAAGGATCATAATCAAACACATTTTACCGAATATTATCAGCCCTGTTATGGTTATTGCTGCTTCCAATTTCGCATCGGCCATTTTACTTGAAGCGGGACTCAGTTTTCTTGGTATGGGTGCACAGCCGCCAACACCCTCGTGGGGTATGATGATAAAAGAAAACTACAGTTACATTATTCTTGATGCGGCTTATTTATCCATTTGGCCCGGGGTCGCAATTATGCTTTTGGTGCTGGCATTTACCTGGCTGGGCAACGGGCTCAGAGATGCCCTCGACGCTAAAGAGGGTATTGGAAGCAGGGCTTGACGGACTTGACGAAAGGTGAAATAAAAGACCGTACTGACAAAACCGATTTACTCAATCAATTTTCATCAGCAACAGCTTCCAGGCATCAGCCACTTTTTTAGCACGAATCAACTCTCTGGCTGCAAGATGAAGGGCTGTTTTTGCCGTAGCCGGATTGTTTCGCAGTTCGGTTGCCAGTGATTGAATTTCTTCCATTTTTGCAAAGGCAAGAATTTCCTCTTCTGTCGGGAAATGTTCTTCATTTCCAAGAACACCAAGCTCGTTACCGGTTAATATTTCGCTATTGCGGATGGATTCCGGAATCTGATCCATACCAATACACAGTTTCAAATTGGGTTTGGTTACCTCAAAAAGAGCCGGACCAGAAGCCCTGCAATACCAGTGGTATCCGCAACGTGCCACCAGGTCAATCAAATTTGGGTCAATACGGCCTTCGCTGTCAAGCACATTCTCATTAATATGCATCAGTACAATTTCACAGATAATCAAATTTCCGGCACCTCCTGATTCTCCTGTTTCAATAACCTGCTTTACAACACATTCAAATTGAACCGGAGATTCTTTAACTCTGAAGGGTTTTACCTTTTGTGATGGGATTGGGGTGAATCCGGCCTTTTCAAACTCACTCACCCCTTTTGGAAATTCATGACTGGCCAGCGACATCTGTTGGACCATGGCGAAATTCACTACATTGATTACCACTTCCATGGTCTCGTACACATTTTCGAGAGTATGCTTTATGGTATTGTCTCTAACCCGCCTGGCTGGACTAAAAATGAGTGTTGGAGGGTTTGACCCGAAAGCATTAAAAAAGCTGTACGGACTAAGGTTTGGACGCCCCTCCTTGTCTATTGTGCTTGCAAATGCAATTGGACGTGGGGCAACGGCACTTAGCATGTGGGCATGCAGGAGGCCCGTTTTTATGGCTTTCGGATCGATAGTTAACATGGCTCAAAATTAAGGCTTCGAAAGCAGAAAAGAAGTATTCGGATATTTCATTTAACTCTTTGTAAATCAGTTAAATAAAGAGGTAAGTCGCAATAGTGACAAGCCAAATGGATAAATGAGTAACTTTGCAAACCTTTTTGGTAAAAGGGTGTTTCTGACAAAAAGAAATCAAGCTGCGGATATGGCGTAATTGGTAGCCGCGCCAGACTTAGGATCTGGTGCCGAAAGGCGTGGGGGTTCGAGTCCCTTTATCCGCACAACATTAGTTTATTAAGTAATATTCAATTTATTTTAAAACCTTTAATTAAGTGATGAATATCAGCAGGGAGGCGATTGGAAACCTCAACGAAATGCTCAGGATTAAGTTAACTCCTGAGGACTATGGAAAGCAATACGAGTCTGAAATAAAAAAATATCAGCGGTCGGCATCAATGCCCGGTTTCAGACCGGGACATGTTCCAGCCGGTCTGATTAAAAAGAGATATGGGAAAGCCATTTTGATTGATGAATTGAACAAACTTGTTTCAGGTTCACTTGAGCAATTCATAAATGAAAATAAACTCAATATTTTAGGCAATCCAATTCCTCAAACAAGCGACAGCTCAAAAAATAATTTCGATGAGCCGGGTGAGTTTGAGTTCGAATTTGAAATAGGATTAGCGCCTGAATTTAACCTCACACTGCCACCTTCAAAAACATTCGATTATTACGAGATTGAAGTTGATGACAAGAAAGTGCAATTATACATGGACGACTTGCGCAGAAAGTATGGTAAGTTTTCTAACCCTGAATCGGCCAATGAACAATCAATTTTATATGGCGATCTTGCAGAATTGGATGCTTCAGGTGCAATTAAGGAGGGAGGACTTACAAGCCGGTCAACATTGTCCATTGAAGGAGTAAAAGATCAGTCTCTTAAAAAGCAACTGACAGGAACCAAAAAGGGAGACGTCATTAAAATCAACTTATCCAAAGCATTTGCCGGCGATAAGGAAGAAATAGCCCACATGTTAAATATTCCTCAAGAACAGGCGTCTGTGGTTGTTGCCGATTTCCACTATACTGTTGACACAGTAAACCAGGTTGAAAAAGCAGAAATGGATGCTGAATTCTTTAACAAGGTTTATGGCGAAGGTGTAGTTAACAATGAAGCTGAATTCCGCGATAAGGTCGTTTCTGAGCTTGCAGGAATGTACGCTCAGGAAAGCGATCATAAACTGAAACACGACCTGGAGGATTTTATGATCGAGGACCTTAAACTGTCTCTTCCGGATGAATTCCTAAAAAAGTGGCTCCAGACAGCTGTCGAAAAACCACTCTCGGCCGAACAGGTGGAAAAAGAATATTCCGGTTATGCCAGAGGGATGAAACTGCGTTTGGTCGAAAACAGGATTTTTAAAGACAATGACCTGAAAATCACACAAGAAGAGATACGTGATACTGCCAGAGAATACATTATGCACCAGTTTGCCGGATATTCCAGCGGACTTGGAGAAGACCTCATTGATAATCTTGTCAGCAGGTACCTTGAAAAAAAGGAATCTGTTGAACGGATCATTGAAACCCTTTCGGATCGAAAGGTGTTTAACTACCTGAAATCGGTTATCAAAACAAAGCCTAAAAAAGTCAGTTACGATAAATTTGTTGAAATCGTAAAGGAGCATAACCACTCTCATCACTGATAAATTAAAAAAAATATTACAACTTTACATAACTAAATCACCCACTGTTTATGGATTTCGGAAAAGAGTTTTCAAAATATGCGGTAAAGCACCGTGGCATCAGCAGTTTGCATGTCGACAGCTACATTAATTCGGCCTATGCAAATTACATTTCTCCAACTATTATTGAAGAAAGACAGCTGAATGTTGCTACCATGGATGTGTTTTCCCGTTTGATGATGGACCGGATTATTTTTATGGGAGTACCCGTAAACGATTATGTAGCCAATATTATCCAGGCACAATTACTGTTTCTTGAATCAACAGATGCCAAACGTGATATTCAGATATATGTAAACAGCCCCGGAGGCAGTGTATATGCCGGTCTGGGTATTTATGATACCATGCAGATTGTTGCCCCTGACGTTGCTACAATTTGCACAGGAATGGCAGCTTCAATGGCAGCAGTATTACTATGTGCCGGAACAAAAGGCAAACGTACAGCCCTCAAACATGCAAGGGTGATGATTCACCAGCCAATGGGAGGTGCCGAAGGACAAGCCTCGGATATTGAGATTACTGCGCGTGAGATCCAGAAATTGAAAAAAGAACTTTATGAAATAATTGCTCTTCATTCCGGCAAACCATATGATGAAGTTTGGAAAGACTCTGACCGCGATTACTGGATGACTGCTGAAGAGTCAAAAGCGTATGGTATGATTGATGAAGTGCTCTCCAAAACCAAAGCTTCTCCCAAATAATAGTACCGGTAATTCATGAAAACCAATAAGGAGATAAAATGTTCTTTTTGTGGCCGCGATAAAAGTGCCACCAATGTCCTAATTGCAGGAATGACCGGTCATATTTGCGATCAGTGTATTGCTCAGGCACAACAAATTGTAAATGAGGAATCGGCTGAGAAACTCAGAACCAACATCGCTTCCAGTCTTCAGCTGATGAAGCCTTCTGAGATAAAAGAATTCCTCGATCAATATGTTATCGGGCAGGATGAAGCAAAGAAAGTACTCTCTGTAGCTGTTTATAACCATTACAAACGACTGATTTTTGGTGCCCGCCAGAAAGATGAAGTAGAAATTGAAAAATCAAACATTATTCTTGTGGGTGAAACCGGTACAGGCAAAACGTTACTGGCCCGAACCATCGCACGAATGCTGAAGGTGCCATTTTGCATAGCTGATGCAACCGTTTTGACGGAAGCAGGTTATGTTGGTGAAGATGTTGAAAGTGTGTTAACCCGATTACTGCAGGCTGCCGATTATGATGTTGCTGCCGCAGAGAGAGGGATTGTTTACATCGATGAGATCGATAAAATTGCCCGTAAATCTGATAATCCCTCCATCACCCGGGATGTTAGCGGAGAAGGGGTACAGCAGGGGTTATTGAAAATGCTCGAAAATACCATTGTAAATGTTCCCCCTCAGGGAGGCAGAAAACATCCGGAGCAAAAAATGATCGCTGTGAATACCCAGAACATTCTTTTTCTATGCGGGGGTGCATTTGACGGCATCGATAAAATAATTGCCCGGAGACTTCAAAGTGCTACCATTGGCTTTCGTTCAGGCACCGACCAGCATCAGCACGACCAGTCCGCTATGATGCAGTTTATTTCTCCGGTCGATTTGAAGACATTTGGCCTGATTCCTGAATTAATAGGTCGATTGCCGGTCGTAACCCATTTAATGCCACTCGACAGATCTGCATTGAGAGCCATTTTAACACAACCGAAAAACGCACTGATACGTCAGTATGAGACTCTTTTCGAAATGGAACATGTGAAACTGAAGTTCGAAGAGGCGGTACTCGAATTTATTGTTGATAAAGCAATTGAATACAAACTGGGTGCAAGGGGATTGCGGTCAATTTGTGAAGCTATTATGCTCGACCTGATGTTTGATACTCCGGGGAATACCAAGGAACAAACATTAACCGTGACACTTAGCTATGCCAAGGATAAAATTGCCCGCTCCAATATCAGCAAATTAAAAGTTGCCTGATTCTTTTTTACGGTACATTACAAACGTATAATCCCAGTTGTTACGATCGTCTCTCTTGTGAGGGATTGATTCAACCCTTTCCCAGATGTTTCTGTCAATTTCAGGGAACCAGGTATCTCCTTCAAATTGGTGATCAATCTCAGTCACATACAATTTATCCGCAAGTGCAATTGCATCACGAAAAACACGAGCTCCACCTATGATAAAAACCTCCTTTTCACCTTCACAGGCTTCAAGCGCAAGTTGTAAATCAGGAGCACTGATACAACCGGGGTAAATCCACAGAGGATTAGATGTAATTACTACAGAAGTTCTTCCGGGAAGTGGTTTGCCGATCGATTCAAAAGTGTTCCTGCCCATTACCATGTGATGTCCCATTGTAATTTCTTTAAAATGCTTTAAATCGGCAGGCAGGTGCCAGGGTAATTCATTGTTACGGCCAATCAACCGGTTTTTATCAAAAGCAACAATCAATGATACAATCATATTCGAAAAATTATTAAACCGCTACAGCCGCTTTTATGGGCGGATGAGGATTATAACCTGTTATTTCAAAGTCCTCATATTTGAATTCAAAAATATTTTTTACAGCCGGGTTTATTTTCAATTTTGGCAGCGGAGCAGGTGTTCTGGATAACTGCAGATTCACCTGTTCGAAATGGTTTTTGTAAATATGCACATCACCGAACGTATGAATAAATTCCCCCGGTTCTAATTCACAAACCTGTGCCATCATCATTGTCAAAAGAGCATAAGAGGCAATATTAAAAGGAACTCCTAAAAACAGGTCGGCACTTCTCTGATAAAGCTGACACGAAAGTTTACCGTTTGCAACATAAAACTGAAAAAGGATATGACAGGGGGGCAATGCCATCTTTTCAATCATTCCCACATTCCATGCGTTTACCAGCAACCTTCGCGAATCAGGTTTGCTTTTAATCTGGTTTACAAGTTGCGTGATTTGATCAATATGCTTCCCGTCGGATGAAGGCCACGAACGCCACTGATAACCGTATACAGGGCCCAGATTCCCATCCTTGTCTGCCCATTCATCCCAAATGGAGACACCATTTTCTTTAAGATAACGGATATTGGTATCGCCTTTGAGAAACCATAATAATTCATGAAAAATAGACCGCACGTGCAGTTTTTTGGTGGTAACCATCGGAAACCCATCCGCGAGATCGAAACGCATTTGGTACCCAAACAAACTCCTGGTACCGGTACCGGTGCGGTCGTTTTTATCAGTCCCGTTTGTCATCACATGGCTGAGGAGGTCAAGATATTGTTTCATGATGAAGATTAGTTGATTGTGAAGGGCAATCAGCAGCTACAAATAAATATGATCATTCTTTATTTGCGCTTTCAAGATTATTTTTAGCAAGTATAAAATCCGGTTCCAGTTTCAGGGCATTTTCAAAGTCACTTGCAGCTTTAACTTTATTCTTGGTGGTTAAAAATACAACCCCTCTCAAATTATATGCTGCTGCCCGGTAACTCACTTCCTGGGCCTTTCCACTTTCATATGTGATAACAATTTTTTTTCCTGCACTCAGCGAATCGTTTATTATACCCGAACAGGCCATGATGCATTCACCATAACGCTCCATATTGAACTGAATGGCTGCTTGCTGATAGATATATTCGGGACCCGGATATTCCTTTTCCAAACGTTCGAAAAACGCTAAGGCCGCTTTCAAATCCCCACTGTTACGACTTGAATAGGCCTTTAATTCGAGCAATGGTTTGTTGCCTTTATCGGAGCCGGCCAATGCTGCAGCAGCCGACGATTGTGAATAGGCGCCTGTTACATAGTAAATATGGGCCAAAGAATCATAGCAGGCGGGGCAGTTGCCGGTCCTGGCAATTATCTGATAAAGGGCATTTTTGGCTACTTCAGGGTCACCAATCTTCTCAGCATTGCGGTAAACAGACCAGTAAAATGAGGTGTCAGATTCGACAGTTGCTTTTTTTCGTTGTGCCATTCCGGCTATTGGAATCAGCAACAGCGTCAGCATCAATAACTTGTTTCTCATAGGGAAGTAGAATACGGAGAAGCCAAATTACCTAAAATGACTTAACTTTGGCGGGTAAAAATTTAACTACCGACTAACCGCTTTTTGATGCAGCAATTTCTTCAACACCTCAACCAGCCTCAACAGGATGCGGTGATTTGCAAGGACGGCCCGGTGATGATTATTGCAGGAGCCGGCTCCGGTAAAACCCGTGTTCTTGTTTATCGCATTGCACACCTTATAGAAGGAGGAACCGACCCTTTTCAAATCCTTGCCCTCACTTTTACCAATAAGGCAGCCAGAGAAATGAAACACCGTATTTCTTCCTTGGCAGGCGATGGTGCACGAAACTTATGGATGGGCACTTTTCACTCAGTGTTTTCAAGGCTGCTCCGGGTTGAATCGGAGGGAATCGGATTTCCATCAACATTTACAATATATGATTCAGATGATGCCAAAAATCTGATAAAAGATGTTATCAGAGATCAGGGTCTTGATGATAAAGTATATAAACCTTCGCTTGTATACAACCGTATTTCAAATGCGAAAAACAACCTGATTTCCTGGAAAGGATACCAGGACAACGGAGAACTGCTTACCGAAGACCGACAGGCCGGCAAACCACAGATTAATCTCTTGTATGAAATTTATCAGAAGAGACTTTTTAAGGCGGGTGCCATGGACTTTGATGATCTCCTCTTTAATACCTATGTGCTTCTCAGAGATTTTCCTGAAGTACTGCATAAATATCAGCATAAATTCAAATACATCCTGGTTGATGAGTTTCAGGACACCAATTATGCCCAATATGTTATTGTAAGGAAACTCGCTGCTCAACATGAAAATATTTGTGTTGTTGGTGATGATGCTCAAAGTATTTATGCTTTTCGGGGAGCTAATATTCAGAATATATTGAGTTTTGAAGCAGATTATCCTGAACTAAAAACTTTCAAGCTTGAACAAAATTACCGTTCGACAAAAACAATTGTGACGGCCGCAAATTCAGTGATTGCAAACAATCGTGATCAGCTTCAAAAAGTTGTTTGGACCGATAATCTTGCAGGAGAAAAAATCAGGCTGATAAAAGCTTTGAGTGATAATGAAGAAGGTCATATGGTTGCCAATTCCATTTTTGAAGCAAAAATGACCCGGCAACTGCATAACAGGGAGTTTGCCATTTTATACCGGACCAATGCCCAGTCAAGAGCAATGGAAGAGGCGCTTCGAAAAAGAGGTATACACTACCGGATCTATGGGGGAATGTCGTTTTACTCCCGCAAGGAAGTGAAAGATATGTTAGCTTATCTGCGGTTGGCAATAAATCCTGTTGATGAAGAAGCGCTGAAAAGAGTCATCAATTACCCGAAAAGAGAAATAGGGAAAACCACGTTTGACAAAATTATAATTGCCGCCGACCGCGAAGGGGTAAGCCTTTGGAATATACTGGAACGCATACAATCGGTTGAAACCGGAATTGCCGGCGCCACCCGAAACAGAATTGTTGATTTCGTAAACATGATCAGAAGTTTTGGCGTACTTGCAAAGGAAAAGGTTGCATATGATGCTGCGAGTCATATTGCCGGCGCAACAGGATTATTGAAAGAACTCTATTCCGACAGGACACCAGAGGGGGTCAGCAAATATGAAAACGTAGAACAGTTACTGAATGGAATTAAGGAATTTTCTGTAAAAGGAACTACCGCCTTGCCGGCGCCATCTCCCGAAACAGAACCCGGAATGGAGGAACGTTCCTTGGCTAATTATTTACAGGATATTGCCCTGATTACCGATGCCGAATCGGATGATGAAAATGAGGACACCGTTTCATTGATGACCATTCATTCAGCTAAAGGACTCGAATTCCCACACGTTTATATTGTCGGTCTCGAAGAAAATTTGTTCCCAAACCAAATGGCAGTTCAATCCCGTTCGGAACTCGAAGAGGAACGCAGGCTTTTTTACGTTGCCATAACCAGGGCCGAACAGCAATTAACCCTCTCTTACGCCGTAAGCCGGTATAAATGGGGAACATTAACCGGATGTGAACCCAGCAGGTTTATCAGTGAAATGGATCAGAATTGTATTCTGGACCTCACAAATGCGTCGCCCGTTAAACACCATCAGGAACGATTAAATAACTGGAGTGGTTTTGGTAAACCAAAGACAGTGCCGCGTCAGCCTGAACGGTCACATGTAAGTCCCGGACCCAATTTTAAAAAGGCCCGCTCCCTGAACCCGTCCGCTGCTCAAACCGATGCCTTTGTCAGTAGTGATGCTAGCCAGATTATGGTTGGAATGGAGGTTGAACACCAGAAATTTGGCACAGGAAAGGTGCTGCAGATGGAAGGTAATCCGGGTGATAGAAAAGCAACTGTTTTTTTTCCGGGCCATGGGCACAAGCAATTGCTGCTGAGGTATGCCAAACTCAAAATAGTAGGATAACCCTTTTATCATAAAAATTAATAACTTTGTAAAGCCTTTCATTTCAGCCCGTTTGAGCCAAATCAAATAGCTGACAGATAGTTGCTCTCTTTGCCCGTGAACGGGATCTGAAACAACTGATCCTATTTTGATCTGATTACACTGCAAACGATAACATTATTATCATGGAATACAATACCGGCCGTAACAGGCTTGTGATCCCCGAATATGGGAGAAACATTCAGAAACTTATTGAACATGCGATTACTTTGGACGACAGAGAGGAACGCAATAAAATAGCCAGAGCTATTGTGAATGTAATGGGACAGCTGAATCCACAGCTGCGCGATATCACCGACTTCAAACACAAACTGTGGGATCACCTGTTTATTATCAGTGATTTTAAGCTGGATGTTGATTCTCCCTACGAGCGTCCGACAGAATTAACCTACAAGGTAAAACCTCATCCTGTTTCCTATCCCACAGCTAAAATAAAATACCGCCATTACGGACATATAGTTGATGATATGATACGGGAACTCAAAAAAATGGAGGATACCCCATCCCGTGATCAACTGATCATTAACCTTGCAAATTTTATGAAAATGCTTTACGTAAACTGGAATAAAGATTCCGTTACGGATGAGGTGATATTCAAAAATTTGTTTGATATGTCGGGCGGGGAACTCTCTGTGAAACAAGACACCCGTTTGCAACAGCATGTTGAAGTACTTCAAAAAAATACATCTGCCCGCAAACAAAATAACAGGTCGCGGAACAATCGTTCCCGCATGTCGAACAATGGTGGTGGAAGACAGCACCGGAAAAATGGATAATTACTTGTATGGCTAACAGTTTTGAAGTAACAGGTGGAACCCGCCTTAAGGGAGACATTATCCCACAGGGAGCAAAAAATGAGGCGTTACAAATTATTTGTGCTGTATTACTGACAGCCGAACCTGTTACAATCACCAATATACCTGATATCCGTGATGTAAATAAACTGATCGAATTGCTCGGATTTATGGGCGTAAAAATCAATCGGAAAGCTGAAGGAGAGGTAACTTTTTGTGCCGACTCCATTGATCTGGGTTATCTTGAAACAGCTGAATTTGCAAAAAATGCATCTGCCCTGAGAGGTTCAATCATGATTGTTGGGCCGCTGCTCGCCCGTTTTGGCAAAGCCTGTATTCCAAAACCCGGAGGCGACAAAATTGGCCGACGCCGACTCGATACACATTTCATTGGATTTATGAAACTGGGTGCAAAGTTTGATTTTGATTCAAAGGAGTCCTTTTATAAAGTCGAAGGAAAATCACTTGCAGGTTCTTATATGTTGCTTGATGAAGCTTCCGTTACCGGTACTGCGAATATCGTAATGGCTGCGGTGATGGCGAAAGGAACTACTACCATTTACAATGCAGCTTGTGAGCCTTACCTGCAGCAACTTTGTCTGATGCTCAATCGTATGGGAGCAAAAATATCGGGTATTGGTTCTAACATGCTTACAATAGAGGGGGTTACTCAACTGGGCGGCACCCATCACCGGCTGTTACCCGATATGATTGAGATTGGTAGTTTTATCGGTCTTGCAGCAATGACCTCCTCTGAACTGACCATAAAAAATGCCGGTATTTCACATCTGGGAATTATTCCCGATGTGTTCAAGCGACTCGGTATTCAAATGGAATTTCGCGGCGATGATATTTTTATTCCGGCACAGGACCATTATGAAATTGATACCTTCATCGACGGCTCTATACTTACCATTGCAGATGCAATCTGGCCAGGCTTTACACCTGACCTTTTGAGTGTGGTGCTCGTAACGGCAACACAGGCAAATGGCACTGTTCTTATTCATCAGAAAATGTTTGAATCCAGGTTGTTTTTTGTTGATAAACTGATCGATATGGGAGCCCAGATAATTCTTTGTGATCCGCATCGGGCAACAGTTATTGGACTCAACCAAAAACATGCACTCAGAGGTATTCAGATGACCTCACCCGATATCAGGGCCGGGGTGGCGTTGCTGATTGCTGCCATTTCTGCGGAGGGTAAAAGTATTATTCATAATATCGAACAAATCGACCGGGGTTACCAGAAAATCGATGAACGGCTGAACAAATTAGGGGCACAAATCAGGCGCATCTGAGTCATTAAATCTGCACTGATCCTACTATGTTAGAATTTGGTACTATTTTTGTTAATAATTTGGATCTGGAATTCAGCCCCATTTCATTAATAACGAACACAAAATCAATATATTAATTATCATGAAACGATTCAGGATCATACTTTTAATAGCCGGCATTTCTGCTATCGGCTTTGGATTCGCCAGCCGTCAGGCTCTTCAGGGAACTAATGTGGGAGACAAAGCAATCGACCTTGCTTTTAGCAGTCCCGAAGGAAAAACGATTTCACTTTCCTCTTTGCATGGCAAAATTGTATTGCTTGATTTTTGGGCCTCCTGGTGTGGACCCTGCAGATACGAAAATCCAAATGTCGTAGCAGCTTACAATAAGTTCAAGAATGCTAAATTTAAGAATGCTAAAGGGTTTACGGTTTATAGCGTATCACTCGATCAAAGTAAAGAGGCATGGATGAAAGCTATTCAGCAGGATAAGTTGGTCTGGCCTTACCACGTTAGCGATCTTGGCGGATGGAAATCAAAACCTGCCCAGATTTATGGTGTAAATTCAATTCCTACTAATTTTCTCATAGACCAAAATGGCGTTATTGTTGGCACTAATTTGAGAGGGCCGGCCTTGGAACAAGCCATTCAGAAATTAGTCAAATAATTAATTTTCAATAGGTTATAATACTATCTGCGACAGGCACCCGAAAGGTGTCTGTCGTTTTTGTTTACTTTTGCCTGCCAAATTGGCGATGGCAAAGTATTTGAGAGGCTGCACACTATCAGTAATAAAACTTAAAATATAGCATGAAGAAAGAGCAAAAGGCAGACAACTCCCATAAAGAACATGAGGAGATGGTGGCTGCAGGTGAACCCTTTTCACCTGAAATGGAGGAACCGACACCAAAGCAATCAGATTCAGAAGAAGATGAGGGCAGCAGATTAAGGAGAGAATTAGGGGAGAGTCAGGATAAATTGCTCCGGCTCTATTCCGAATTTGACAACTTCCGCAAAAGAAGCGCACGCGAAAGAAGTGAATTACTGAAATCGGCAGGTGAAGCAACTATAAGCTCTTTATTACCTGTACTTGATGATTTTGAACGGGCAATAAATGCAATCCAGAATACCGAAAGCAATACCACAGCTTTTGAGGGTGTTGTTTTGATTCAAAATAAGCTCAATGCGATTTTGGAACAGAAAGGATTAAAAAAAATGATTTCTGTAGGAGAAGAGTTCAATCCCGATTTTCATGAGGCTATTTCAATAGTAGCTGCAAATGATACTAAACAGCACGATATAATAATTGATGAGGCAGAATGCGGCTACCTTCTTAACGGGAAAGTAATACGTCATGCTAAAGTTATTGTGGCAAAGTAAGCAGAGATAAATTCAAGCATGGCAAAGAGAGATTACTACGAGGTGCTGGGTGTAACGCGCACAGCTGTTGAAGTTGAAATTAAGAAAGCTTACCGGCAGATGGCTATCAAATACCATCCTGATAAAAATCCCGGTGATAAAGAAGCCGAAGATAAATTCAAAGAAGCAGCTGAAGCGTATGAAGTTTTGAGTGATCCTCAAAAACGACAGCGATACGACCAGTTTGGTCATCAGGGAGTAGGGGGAGGCGGTAACGGAAGCTACCACATGAACATGGATGACATATTCTCTCAGTTCGGTGACATTTTTGGTGGACACAACCCTTTTGAAAGTTTTTTTGGTGGCGGCGGCGGAAGGAGACAGGTAAACAGGGGTACAAACCTCCGGATTAAGGTCCGTCTTTCGCTCCAGGAAATTGCCAACGGCGTTGAGAAAAAAATTAAAGTTAATAAAGCTGTTGCTTGCGGAAACTGCTCCGGTACCGGTGCGCAAAGCGGATCTTCTTTCCACAAATGCGCTACTTGTCATGGCAGCGGTCAAATACGTCGTGTAACCAATACTATTTTGGGACAGATGCAAACTACTTCTACCTGTCCTACATGCGGGGGCGAAGGTCAGACTATTGCAAATAAATGTAAATCGTGTCATGGTCACGGTACCATACAGGGAGAGGAAGTGATTTCCTTAAACATTCCTGCAGGCGTAGGTGAAGGAATGCAACTGAACGTTTCGGGTAAAGGAAATGCTGCCGAGCGGGGCGGCATACCCGGCGACCTCCTGGTGATCATTGAGGAAATTGAAGATGAGTTTCTCAAACGCGACGGTAATAATCTGCTTTATGATTTATATGTGAGCATTCCGGACGCTACTCTTGGTACAAGTGTTGAAGTTCCTACTGTCGATGGAAAAGCAAAAGTTAAATTGGAACCCGGAACACAAGGAGGTAAAGTGTTACGGTTAAAGGGCAAAGGACTCCCTCAGGTTAATAGCTACAATCGCGGCGACTTGTTGATTAATATAAATGTCTGGACTCCCCGTCAACTATCTTCTGAGGAAAAGAAAATTCTGGAAAAATTAAAAAATTCTGAAAACTTCAAACCTCAACCCGGTAAGAATGAAAAAAGCTTTTTTGAAAAAATGAAAGAATATTTTAATTGATTTGATAAAATAAAAAAAACCGTCCGGATGCATTCCGGACGGTTTTTTTTATGCGATAATCAGAAACCGGTTATCTGGCAACAACCAATTTGGTGGTTCTTGTAAAATCTTCAGAGGTAATTTCAACAAAATAAATACCGTTTTTCAAGGCGCTGACATCAAGATATTGATTGCTGCTGAATCGTTCTTTACGAATAAGCAGTTTTCCTGTGATATCATAAACGGCAAGTGTTCCGCTTTGTGAAGCAGGAATTCCGGTAAACACCTGAACAGAAGATTTTGCAGGGTTTGGATTCAGTTTAATACCTATTGCTGAGGATGAAACATCCTGAATTCCGTTAGGGTTATTTACTATTATTTGTCCTTTCATACCTAACGATGCATGTGGCTGACAAACGTAGTAATAGGTCTGAGCTGCTGAAGGTATTACCATCCCTCCTCCGAATGGTAATGAAAACCCGCCATTGGAGGTATTTTGATTAGCATTCCACGTTGCCTGACTCACTTCAACAACATTGTGTTGGGAAGGCAGGTTAAACATTACGGTGTCACCCAAATTGATGGTAATTACATTGGGGGAAAAGGTAAAACCAGAATTGGTTACCATCCAAACAGTCGCCTGAGAGACGGTAGCACAAAAGAACAGTAAAGCTAAAAAGTATAATCGTTTCATTGTCAGTTATTTAGAGTGTGAAGTGGCTAACCAGCCTTTTCTCTTGAATTCCAAATTTAATCATAATTATTGATTAAACAGCGTATAAACAAATAACGTGCCGCATGATGATGTACCATTCTTAATAACGGGTAGCCAGCTGAAAAAATGACCTGTCATTTTAAGTGGTCCTCTACATGCTTGGAATAGCGTGTTAATGGTTTCTTAATACGAAGCAGGGATTGGAAAGCTGATTTCGAAAATGAAACGTCTGGTTTTTAGTATTTTTGATTCCTTTTATAACTAGTTATGACTCCAGAAATTCTTTCTATTCGTCATGTTGTCAAGCAGTACGCTACGCACAAGGCACTCGATGATGTAACATTTGATGTCCCCCGGGGTTCCGTTTTCGGGCTGCTGGGTCCAAATGGTGCAGGTAAAACCTCCCTAATTCGTATTATCAATCAAATAACCGGTCCCGACAATGGCGAGGTGTTGCTGAACGGCGAACGACTTCGGCAGAACCATATAGGTAAGATCGGATATTTACCGGAAGAGAGAGGCCTTTATAAGAAAATGGAAGTTGGTGAACAGGCACTGTACCTGGCGCAGCTTAAAGGGATGCCCCGTCAGGAAGCAGTTGTGAAATTGAGAGAGTGGTTCGATAAGTTTGAGTTGAAAGGATGGTGGCGGAAAAAAGTAGATGAATTATCAAAAGGAATGCAGCAAAAAGTGCAGTTCATCATTACAGTGCTTCACGAACCCGATTTGCTGATACTTGATGAACCATTTACAGGTTTTGATCCCATTAATGCCAATCTGATTAAAGACGAATTGCTCCGGTTGCGTGATAAAGGCACCACCATCATTTTATCTACACACCGGATGGAATCGGTCGAGGAATTATGCAGTCATATTGCTTTAATTAACAAATCGAAAAAAATTCTTGATGGCGCTGTTAAGGAAATTCGCAAAACATTTCGATCTGATAAATTTGAAATTGAATACAAAGGAAACGGAATCGCCTTCGCTAATGCGCTTTGGGCCGGCTACGAATTGCTTGAAACCAGTCAACAGGATGACCTCATAAAGGCGGTTGTGAAAAGGAATGGAAATCAATCAACAAATGAATTGCTGTCATCGCTTCTGCCTAATGTTGAAGTACACTCCTTCAGGGAAATTATCCCTTCAATGAATGATATTTTTATTAAACTGGTACAAGAGAGCAACCAGCAACCTGTAAATACTGCCGAATTATGAGCACAATATCACTGATCATTAAACGTGAATATCTTTCACGGGTACGGAAAAAGTCATTTATCATTATGACCATTCTCGGACCGGTATTGATGGCTGCCATTTTTGTGGTACCGGTCTTGATTGCCAGCTACAACCATGAAGATATCCAGCATATTAAAGTTGTTGATGAGTCCCGGTTGTTTTCCGGTAAACTCACCGGAAGTGAAACTATGGTATTTGATTTTGATACAACTTCCATTCAACAGGCTAAAGCAACATTCAGCGGCGAAAAATACGATGCACTGTTATATATACCCGGTAACGTATTGCACAATACCAATTCTGTTATGTTGTTTTCTGCGAAACAGCCTAATTTGAACCTTGTAACTGCAATTGAGAAATCGTTGCAGCAGGAAATTGAAGACATGAAATTACAAGCTCGGGGAATCGATAGAACCACGCTGACAGAAATCAAAACAAAAGTCAGTGTTAATACCCGCAAACTTACAGAACAGGGGGGTGAAGAACTGAGTAGTGCCGGACTTTCAACTGCGGTTGGAATGATCGGCGGCGTATTGGTATATATGTTTATATTTTTATATGGAGCCCAGGTGATGAGAGGTGTGATTGAGGAGAAAACCAACCGCATAGTTGAGGTTATTATTTCTTCAGTCCGTCCCTTTCAGTTAATGATGGGAAAAATCATCGGAATTGCGCTTGTCGGGCTTACGCAATTCATTCTTTGGATCGTACTTACATTAACACTTTCATCGGTGGCTTCAACGGTCTTTTTCGATAAAGAAGCAATAAAAGAACAAATGGTACACCGTGCCACTCCAATGGGAACGGCTGTTGACGACGGAAACAATGCTGATTTTGGGAATGGAGAAATTACTGAAATAATGTCTGCTGTCGACTCTGTAAACTTCCCTCTGCTGATTGGCGCTTTTTTGTTTTATTTTGTTGGTGGTTATTTGTTATACGGAGCACTGTTTGCTGCTATTGGAGCTGCCGTTGACAATGAAACAGAGACCCAGCAATTCATGCTACCTATAACAATTCCTTTAATACTCTCCTTTATTGTTGCTCAAACCATCATTCAAAACCCCGACAGTCCTATAGGATTTTGGTTTTCCATTATTCCATTAACTTCACCGGTAGTCATGATGGTTCGCTTGCCATTTGGTGTCCCCGTATGGGAGATGGCACTTTCTATGGGTTTGCTTGTTGCAGGATTTATTTTAACAACATGGCTCGCTGGCAGAATTTATCGTACAGGTATTTTGATGTATGGCAAAAAAACAAGTTGGAAAGAGCTCGGAAAATGGTTGTTTTATAAAGAATAGTCCGGTCGTTGAATGTCTGGCATAATGGAATTACCTGAATGATTTTTTCCCGAACGAAATAAGACTGAAGGTCAATGAATAATTCCCCATTTGCTATTCTTGACCTCGGCACCAATACCTTTCATCTTCTGATTGTACAAAAGGATACTGACCGGGGATGGAAACGTGTATTTCATCGCCGGATTACTGTAAAACTCGGTCAGGGAGGCATTCACAAGAACGAAATAGCGCCTGCACCCTTCAAAAGAGGTTTGCGGGCCCTGAAACAATTCAGGAGTTATATGGATCGATACGGGGTAAAACAGGTTCGGGCTTTTGGTACGGCCGCATTACGTAATGCAACTAATGGAAGGATTTTTATCCGTGAGGCGAAAAAACTGTACCGCATTCCAATAAAACTTATCAGCGGAGATGATGAAGCAGGAATGATTTTAAAAGGAGTTCAGCAGGCAGTTGATATATCTTCGGAAAAATTCCTCATTATGGATATTGGCGGAGGTAGTGTAGAGTTTATAATAGCAAACAACAAGGAACTGTTTTTCAAAAAAAGTTTCAAGTTGGGTGCGGCTCTATTACTTGAGAGCTTTCAGCCCGAAGACCCGATAAAGAAGGCTACTCTCCTTGCAATACAAAAGCATTTAGAGCTAGCTTTAGAATCTCTTTTTGATGCAATTTCATTAAATAAGCCCATTTCATTAATAGGATCAGCGGGTTCATTCGAATCCTTTGCAAGTATGATAAGGCATTTATATCCGGAGAGCGGAAGCCATTATCGTAAAAAATCACATATAATCAGATTGAATCATTTCAACCAATTGTATTCACGGCTCATCTTCAGTACCAGGAGCAAGCGAAAACAAATGCGTGGACTCACCTCAATGCGGGTTGATATGATTGTTATGGCTGCCGTGCTCCTGAAGGTGGTACTTCAAAAATCTGGTATCAGGAAATTATACTTATCAACGTACTCATTAAAAGAGGGTGCAGCAGCAGAATTATTCGGTAATTCAAAACACAAATAGACAATAGAGAAAAGTAAATAAAAAATTCAGCACAGAATGACTTTCCGGCTATTCACTTATATTTCATTTTTCTGCTTTACTTTGCCGGGTATTCAGCAAATTACAAGCTTTTAATTTCATGGTATGGCAAAAATTCTGATAATTGATGATGAGAAACCAATCCGAAATACGCTTAAGGAAATCCTTACCTACGAAGGTCATGAAGTAACGGATGCCCAGGACGGATCAGAAGGACTGAAACAAGTTGAAAAGGGGACTTTTGATATCATTTTCTGTGATATTAAAATGCCTAAAATGGATGGTATTGAAGTGTTGGAGAAACTGCAGGAACTAACACCTGATACTCCTGTAGTTATCATTTCCGGTCATGGAAATATTGATACCGCCGTTGAAGCTATTAAGAAGGGGGCTTTCGACTATATTGCCAAGCCGCTTGACCTGAACCGCATGCTGGTTACCTTACGCAATGCTCTTGACCGGTCCTCACTTGTTACCGAAACAAAAACACTTAAACGTAAGATTTATAAGACTACTGAAATAGTTGGCGAATCACAACCCATTCAGCATATAAAGGAGATGATTGATAAAGTTGCTCCTACTGAAGCTCGTGTATTGGTTACAGGTCCCAATGGCTCAGGAAAAGAGCTGGTGGCACGATGGATTCATGAGAAAAGTAATCGTGCTGTAAACCCGTTAGTAGAGGTAAATTGTGCTGCTATTCCTTCTGAACTTATTGAAAGTGAACTTTTCGGACACGAGAAAGGGTCATTTACTTCTGCCATCAAACAACGCATTGGCAAATTTGAACAGGCCAACAATGGAACTCTCTTTCTTGATGAAATTGGAGATATGAGTCTTTCAGCTCAAGCTAAAGTGTTACGTGTTCTCCAGGATGGGAAAATTACACGTGTTGGAGGGGAGAAGGATTTTTCGGTAAATGTGCGTGTAATAGCTGCAACCAATAAAAATCTTAAAGAGGAAATCGAAAAGGGAAATTTTCGGGAGGATTTATATCACCGGCTCAGCGTTATTGTAATTCAGGTGCCTTCTCTCAACGAACGACGGGATGATATTCCGTTGATTGCAGATCACTTTATGAATATCATTTGTCAGGAATATGGAGTTCCCTTGAAATCTTTTTCAAAAGATGCTTATGATGCCCTTAAAAAGCTCGACTGGACAGGAAATATCCGCGAGTTACGCAATGTAGTGGAGCGGTTGATTATTCTTTGTGACAAAACAATTACCGGCAAAGATGTGCAGGCGTTTGCTGTAGTAAGGCGTTGAAAGGGCCAGTCGAAATCGGGCGAATGCAAATGTTCATTTAACTATTCCGCCTGTTGATGGAATGTTTAGAATGCAGTCAAAATTTTTCTGCCTTCTTCCAATGCTTTGTCTAATCCTGCTACATTCTTTCCTCCGGCAGTAGCATAAAAGGCCTGTCCACCGCCACCACCCTGAATTTCTTTGGCAATAGTGCGGATGATGTTTGAGGCGTTGATGTTTTTCTCTTTTACCAGATTGTCGGAAATAATTAAGGAAAGCAGTGGTTTTCCTTCAATTTCGGTGCCCAGTAATAAAACAAGGTTTTCAACCTGATTTCGTATTTCGTATGAAATGTTTTTGACCGCTTCAGCAGATGGGAGATCAATTCGCTCGGCTATTATATTGAAACCGTTACCTGGATGTTTCTTAGAAAGCAGATCTGATTTTACAACAGCAGCCCTGGCAGTCATAAGCTGTTCTATTTGTTTACGCAATTGATCCTGTTCATCAATAAGAGACTGAATACCTTTAAGCGGTTCTTTTGGATTCTTAAGAAGGGTACGTATTTCAGAAAGTTCCTTTGACTGAATGCGCATGTATTCTTCGGCAGCAACTCCTGTGATTGCTTCAATTCTTCGAACTCCTGCAGCGACGGAACTTTCTGAAACAATTTTTAACATTCCTATTTCACCGGTTGCCTTTACGTGTGTACCGCCACAAAGTTCAACAGAGTAGGAGGGGTCAAAAGTTATTACCCGGACATATTCACCATATTTTTCACCAAAAAGGGCCATGGCGCCCATGTCAATCGCTTTGGCAATAGGTACATTCCGTTGCTCGTTTAAAGCAATATTTTCACGCACTTTTTCATTCACCATCCGTTCAATCTTTTCCAGTTCATCATCACTTACTTTGGTGAAATGTGAGAAATCGAATCGGGTGATTTGCTCATTTACAAGTGAACCTTTCTGAGCCACGTGTGTTCCCAATACATGGCGAAGTGCGCTATGTAATAAATGGGTTGCTGAATGATTGGAAGTGATGGACCTTCTTCGATCCCCGTCCACTTCCGCTTTAAAAACCGCTGTCGGGTCAGCCGGTAGTTTGTTGGTATAATGCACCCACAGATTATTTTCCTTTTGCGTGTCAAAAATGCGTAGTTGTTCGTTTGAACTGCTGAGTGTTCCGGTATCACCTACTTGCCCGCCGCTTTCGGCATAAAATGGTGTTTTGTTTAAGACAAGCTGATAAAAAGTTTTCTCTTTTGTTTTGACTTCCCGGTAACGGATAATTTCGCAGTCAGTGGTAAGTGATTCGTATCCGATAAACGCTACCGGTTCTTCTTCACGAACCTGAATCCAATCACTTAAATCCTTCCCGGCATAAGCACGCGATCGGGATTTCTGTTCTGTCATGGCTCTATTGAAACCTTCCATGTCAACATCCATTCCCCGTTCCCGGGACATCAGCTGAGTCAAATCAATTGGGAATCCAAATGTGTCATACAGCTCAAATGCAAACTCTCCGTCGACATGTTTTCCCTGGTGCTGATCAAATTTCTTTATTCCTGTTTCGAGTGTTTTGAGAAAAGAACTTTCCTCTTCCTGCACTACTCTGGAAATAAAATCCTTTTGTGATTCCAATTCAGGGAATTGTCCTTCGAAACCCTCAGCCAGCACCGGTACAAGGGTACATAACACCGGTTCTTTGATATTAAGAAAACTGTATGCATATCGAACTGCCCGGCGAAGAATACGCCGGATTACATAGCCGGCCTTGTTATTTGAGGGCAGCTGACCATCAGCAATAGCAAATGCAATGGCTCTGATATGATCGGCCATTACCCTCATTGCGATATCTGTTTTTTCGCCCGCTCCATACGCGATACCTGATTTGCTGCTGATAAACCGGATCATAGGCTGAAAAATATCAGTATCATAATTACTGGTCTTTCCCTGCAGTGTCATGCATAATCTTTCGAAGCCCATACCGGTATCAACATGCTTTGAAGGCAATGTCTGCAAGGAACCATCAGCCATTCTGTTGAATTGCATGAAGACATTGTTCCAGATTTCAATCACCTGGGGATGGCCTGCATTAACCAATGATTTTCCATCGGTTTTGGTACGTTCAGCATCACTGCGTAAATCGACATGAATTTCGGAGCAGGGACCACAGGGGCCGGTGTCACCCATTTCCCAGAAGTTGTCCTTTTTATTGCCCATCAAAATGCGATCCTCCGCAATCCACTGTTTCCAGCAATCGGAAGCCTCCTGATCAAATTCAAGATTTTCTGATTTATCACCTTCAAACACGGTTACATAGAGCCGGTCTTTTGGGATTTTATATACGTTGGTAAGCAGGTCCCATGCCCATTCAATCGCCTCTTTTTTGAAATAATCGCCAAATGACCAGTTTCCGAGCATTTCGAACATGGTATGGTGATAGGTGTCTACGCCCACCTCTTCCAGGTCATTATGTTTGCCGGAAACTCTGAGGCACTTCTGGGTATTAGCTATTCGGGGGTATTTTATGGGGCTGTTTCCCAGAAAGATATCCTTGAACTGGTTCATTCCTGCATTGGTAAACATCAGAGTGGGGTCATTCTTTATCACCATTGGTGCCGAGGGCACAATCTGGTGGCCCCTTGCTGCAAAAAAGTCGAGAAAGGCCTTGCGGATGGCAGTTGAAGTCATATTACTGTAATTCTAATTGGTACTGAAACCGGTTGAATTGAGGTTTCGGGCTTCGAAATAAATTTTGGTTATATTTGCCTGTACAGGTGGCTGTTTCGCAAAATTACGTTTTCCCTTCAATCACGCTATGCCAAAGGCAAAATATTACTTCAATACTACTTCGCTCAAATATGAGAAAGTAGTTGTTTCCTGGGGTAAAAAGTTGTTAAGGGCTCTTGGATTTCTTGCAACAGCGGTGGTGTTTAGTGTAATTATTGTGGCCATTGCCTATTCCTACCTCGATTCCCCCAAAGAAAAACAGCTGAAACGTGAGATCAGTCAGTTAACTCTTCAGTATGACATCATGAGACAACGATTTGAACAATCGTTGCTGGTGTTACAGGATCTGGAGCAACGCGATGATGATATTTACAGGGTAATTTTTGAAGCTGAACCCATTCCGGGAAGTGTGAGAGAGGCTGGTTATGGTGGAATTAACCGGTACAAGGAACTCGAGGGTTATGATAATTCAGATCTGATGATTTCCAGCATGAAAATGCTGGATAAGCTTACAAAAAAGATGTATGTACAATCCAAGTCATTTGACGAAATCACCAATCTGGTTAAAAATAAATCTCAAATGCTTGCCTCCATTCCGGGTATTCAGCCCATTTCGAACAAGGATTTACGACGGATTGCCTCCGGTTTCGGATACCGTATACATCCCATCTATAAAACAACCAAGATGCATGAGGGCATCGACTTTACTGCCCCTATCGGAACCGACATTTATGCTACAGGAAACGGTGTAGTCAAACTTGCTGAATATGGCGGAAGAGGATTTGGAAATCATGTGATAATCAGCCACGGATTTGGTTATGAGACAATTTACGGCCATATGAGTAAAATTCTTGTGCGTCAGGGTCAAAAGGTTAACCGAGGGGATGTGATCGGATTAGTAGGCAGTTCAGGAACCTCAACAGCACCTCACTTGCATTATGAAGTTGTAAAAAGCGGTGTAAAAATTAATCCGATCAATTTCTTTTATAACGATTTGTCTGCGGATGAGTATGAAAAAATGATAGAAATATCCTCACAGTCTAATCAGTCATTCGACTAAAAATACTTTTATATGAAAACTATTCAAGTGCTGTTTATTTCCATGCTGCTGGTCGCTCCTTTGGCTGCAGTTGCACAATCCGGAACAGAAACGTCAGCCCAAAACGAAGAACAAGTTTTTACAACTGTGGAACAAATGCCTGTGTTTCCGGGAGGTGAAAAGGCTATGTACCAGTTTATAACTGAAAACATAAAATACCCTGAAGATGCTATTCAGTCGAAAAGTGAAGGAGTAGTATTTGTTAATTTTATTATTTCGGCAACAGGACAGGTGACACAATCAAAAGTGTTACGCGGATTTGACCCGTCATGTGATATTGAAGCGTTGAGAGTAATAAATTTAATGCCCGATTGGCAGCCGGGGTCTATTAATAATAAAAATGTGCCCGTTTCATTAAATCTGCCTGTCAGGTTTAAATTGAACTAACAGGGGAGACCCTTACACTTTAAAAATAGAGTTGTATCGTAAACCATTCATTTCAAATCTAATTTTATTCAGGTGCCTTACAAAGAAACAGATACCGTCAAACTTTATTACACGATAGGTGAAGTGTCAAAAATGTTTAATGTGAACGCTTCACTGATCCGTTTTTGGGAAAAGGAATTTGAAGTGCTTCAACCGAAAAAGAACAAAAAAGGCAACAGACTTTTTACTTCAGAAGATGTTGAAAATCTTAAATCAATTTACCATCTGGTCAAGGAGCGCGGATTCACTTTGAACGGGGCGAAGGAAAAATTAAAAAGCAGGGGTAAGGATGAAGCAATTGCAAACAAGGAACTTTACGATTCACTGCTCAAACTTAAAGGTTTTTTGGTCGAGCTGAAAGAGTCACTTTAGTATTTTGTTGTCAGGTAAATAAATTCGACCGCTAATGAATTAAATTTCCTTTTGACAGCTGAAATGATGTTTGTTTTTAATCACTTTTCTTTACCTTAAAGGAAAACACCTTATGAATCACAAATGACAACAGTCCTATTGATAAGGCTGAAGCAATACGTGATACAGTCGGATACCATCCAAGTCCTTTAATCAGAAAGCTCATGCAGAAATAATTCAGCATGAGAATAAAAAGCGCTACCATCACATACCGCATTAGCTGATGCCGTCCCCTTATGTTGGATTCTGTAAAAACATAATATTTGCTTATCACAAAATTGGTCAGCAGTCCGCAGCTGAACGAAATAACAAGTGAAATCGAGGGTGCCGAAACAACAATGACATCCGTAATGGAAAAATCCTGTTTAAACAGGATGTAATTGTAAGTAATAAAGTAGACCACAACATCAACCACGGTGGCGAGTCCCGCCGCGATGAAATAGCGGAATACTTTATTGTTAAGTATTTTCTGAATCATATTTTCTTGTGTAATATTCCTGAATATGAAGGGGCGGATAGAGCTTTCGAAACGGATTTCATTCAACGCTTCCTGTTTGCGAAATTCAAAAATGAATTCGAAGTGCTACAGAAACGTGTTCTCCGTTAGATAGTTTTTAACATAATCATGAATTCCTTCTTCCAACGTATAAAAAGGCTTATCATATCCGGCCTCCCGAAGTTTGTTCATATTAGCTTCCGTAAAGTATTGATAGGTGTTCCGGATATCGGCAGGGATATCAATAAATTCAATGTTGGATGGTTTTTCCATCGCATCAAATGTTGCATTCGCAAGATCCAGAAATGTTCGGGCCTCTCCGGTACCAAGGTTGTAAATTCCGCTGTGTTTGCGGTCGAGCATCAGGAACATGCACACTGAAGTAACATCTTTAACATAAACAAAATCACGAAGCTGTTTGCCATTCTCATAATCGTCGCGATGTGAACGGAACAGTTTGACTTTACCCGTGTTGTTTACCTGGTTAAAAGTGTGGAAAATTACGGATGCCATACGGCCCTTGTGGTATTCATTTGGTCCGTAAACGTTGAAAAATTTTAACCCCGCCCAGAAGTAGGGCTTTTTATCCTGCTGTATGGCCCATTTATCGAAATCGTTTTTGCTGGTACCATATGGATTAAGTGGTTTCAGGTTAGCTATTATGTTATGATCATCATCATAGCCCATTGCTCCATCGCCATAGGTTGCGGCAGAGGAAGCATATACCAATGGTAAACCATATTCAACGCAGCTGTTCCAGACGTCTTTTGTATAATTCAGGTTGAGCCGGTCAAATATTTTAACATCAAATTCGGTTGTATCGGTGCGTGCTCCTATGTGAAAAACAAATTGTGTGAGTTTGTGATTTTGACGCAGCCAAAAAATAAACTCATCACGATGAACCTTTTGTGAGAACGTTTTACCTTCCAGGTTTTTGTTTTTCTGATCATTGCTGAAGTCGTCAACTACAACAATATCATTAAACCCCTCCTCATTGAGTCGTGAAACAAGACTACTTCCTATGAAGCCTGCGGCACCGGTTACAATAATCATAATGTCTGTTTAATATTCAATAAAATACTATTTCAGGTGTTCGTTGTCTTTTGGTAATTTAAAAAAATATCTGCAGCAGCAACCCCGGTTAATTTGTTCGCTTTTCCTGTTTCAAAAAGTTCAAAAATGGCCGCTTTTCCTTCCGCTCCCAAATCTACCGAATATTCGTTCACATATAATTTGATGTGGCTCTGTGTAACATTTTCATCCATCTCCTGTGCATGGTTACGGATATATTTTTTGCTCGCATCGGGGTGCATACGGGCGTAAAAAATACTTTCACGTATGAGATCGCTTATTTGCCGGGCTACCTCCGGTTCAAGTTTACGATTTGCTGCAATTACTCCAAGTGGCAGCGGTTTACCGGTTGAATGTTCCCATACAAGGCCAAGATCACTGATAAGTTCCAGGCCATGTGACTGATAGGTAAACCTGCCTTCATGAATCAGTAATCCGGCTGTAACAGTACCGTCTTTGACAGATTTATCTATATCGCTGAATATCAACTCTTTCTTGTTTCTAATTTGAGGATAAAATAACGATAACAGGAAATTCGCTGTAGTACGTTTCCCTGGAATTGCTACCAGACCTGATTCTACAGCCTCCATGGTTGTTCCGGGTTTCTTTACGAGAAGCGGGCCTACTCCTTTGCCCAAAGCCGCTCCGGCGTCCAGGATGACATACCGGTTTGAAACCTGAGGATAGGCACCAATGCTTAACTTGGTTACGTCCAGTTTTCCTTCAGCCGACATACCGTTTAATTCCTCCACATCCGCCATTACCGGCTCAAAACGCAGATTTCCGGTATCAATTAAACCATTGACAAGTGCATGGAATATGTAGGTGTCGTTTGGGCAGGGTGAGAACCCTAAAGTAAGAGTTGGCATATGGTGCAAAGGTAATCACTAATTTCCCCTTCAAACATTTGGCTAACCATCTGCATTTCAGGGTGAAGGATTACCTATTTCAAAACTGTCTAACTTACCTTTGTGTATTGGGATATACCGTTGAACATAATCCCATTTGTGTGATTCAGTAAAGTTGATGGATTTATATCAGTATTGAGTATGATTTTCCGCAACTTAAAAGGGCAAAAATCGTATTAAAAATATTCCTTAGCTTTCAGTAAAACTGCTCCTTTCAATTGAAGATTCCTGATTCATTGTTACGTTTTAATTCCCCTTTGGGTGATGTGTCCGGTTTTCCGGGCCTGGCAGATGTGTTTTCAATTGCTGCCGGGAACCACCCCGATGTACCTGCTCTGGAATGGGGAAACCACTCATTAACCTACCGGGAACTGGATGTTGAATCGGACCGAATTGCATCCTTGCTGCAACAGAGGGGTGTGAAACCGGGCGATTTGGTCGGGTTGTGTGCCGAGCGCTCGGCAGATCTTCCAATTGCGGTACTTTCAATCGTAAAGGCCGGAGCTGCTTATGTTCCTTTCGACCCTGCTTATCCTCGCGAACGAATCATCTATATGATACATCAATCAGGCATACGACTGGCTTTTGTTCAGCCTGAATGGTCCGGGTTGTTTGAGGGTTCCGGTGTAGAGTTGTTTTTTACGAATGATGCTGCCAAGCAGTCTTCCGGGCCTCAGATCAATTCCAATCCCGACAATATTGCTTATGTATTGTTTACATCGGGTTCAACAGGTCAGCCAAAGGGAGTTGCGATGAAGCAGCGTGCACTGATGAATCTGATACAGTGGCAAAAAAATATTCCGGGGCTCGATGTTCCGGCCCGTACGTTGCAGTTTGCGCCGATCAGTTTCGACGTTTCTTTTCAGGAACTATTTACCACCTGGTCAACAGCCGGAACATTAGTAATGATAAGTGATGAAATGCGGTTAAATGCTATCAGGTTACTGGAGTTTATACGCGACACAAATATTCAGCGGCTTTTTCTCCCGTTCATTGCATTACAACATCTTGCTGAAGTAGCTGTAAACGGAAAAATATATCCTCATAACCTCACCCAGGTTATAACTGCCGGCGAACAATTGCAAATTACTCCCCAAATCCGTGAGTTTTTCTCACATATGAGAGGATGCCGGCTTCACAATCATTATGGTCCAACCGAAACACATGTAGTTACTGCACACACTTTGCCAGAACATCCGGGCGACTGGCCTGCGTTGCCGCCGATTGGCAAACCAATTGACAATACGCATGCTTATCTCCTCGATGAAGATTTGCAACCTGTTGAAATAGGAGCAGAAGGTGAATTGTGGATCGCAGGTGAAGCTCTTGCTGCAGGTTATATCAATGCTCCTGAACTGACTGCGGAGCGGTTTGTTAAAAATCCATTTGATGTCTCCGGTAACAGCCGCTTATATAAAACCGGAGATTTGGGCAGGTATTTAACAAACGGCGACATCGAATACCTCGGCAGAGCCGATACCCAAGTGAAAGTTCGTGGTTACCGCATCGAACTTGGTGAGGTGGAAGTGGCATTGGCTGCATCTGATGGTGTTTCACAAGTTGCTGTTACGGTCAGAGAAGATCGTCCCGGAAACAAAAGACTTATTGCATATGTGGTCCCTGTTTCTGGAAGTAAGGTCACATCATCATCACTGCGTTCACAACTTTTAATGCGACTTCCTGAGTACATGATTCCATCGGCTTTTGTAATGATGGACACAATGCCAAGGACACCAAGCGGAAAAATAGACAGGCGTTCGCTTCCAAAACCTGATTCTTCCCGACCCGATAACGGCGTGCCTTACCGTGAGCCGCAAAGTGAAGCCGAAAAACAACTAACCTCCATCTGGAGTGATTTGTTGATGATTGACACCATTGGTACAGAGGATAATTTCTTTGAACTGGGCGGCAACTCATTGCTGGCATTGCAGTCGATAGCAAAAATGCAGCAGCAATACAGTGTTGATATACCTGTTGTAAAACTATATCAATTTCCTAGTGTACGAAGTTTGCTTGCCGCATTAAATAACGATGGAGCAACTACAGGGGCTGTAGATGCTGCACGCAATCGTAAATTTGGTATATCCGCATCAGGACATAGCCGCAGTGTGGACGATGGTATTGCTGTGATAGGAATGGCGGGACGATTTCCCGGTGCCGACAACATTGAAATATTTTGGCAAAATCTGAAGGATGGAAAGGAATCCACCGGATTTTTCAGCAGCGATCAACTCGATCCCTCACTTGAACCTGCAATTACTAATGACCCCGGATATGTAAAAGCACGCGGTGTCTTAAATGATGCCGGCCGCTTTGACGCAGCGTTTTTTGGCATCAATCCGAAGCTTGCCTCACTGATGGATCCCCAACAGCGTGTTTTTTTGGAAGTGTGCTGGGAAGCTCTGGAGAATGCAGGTTACAGTCCGGGTTATAAGGGACTGATTGGTGTTTATGCAGGAATGGGTAACAATACCTATTATTTCAACAATGTTTTGCATCATAAAGCGGAAATTGAAAAGGCTGGTTCGTTTATGGTGATGGTGGCAAATGAAAAAGATTATATAGCCACCCGCGTAAGTCATTTTATGAATTTAAAAGGCCCGGGACTTAGCATTCACACCGCTTGTTCCACCTCGCTTACAGCCGTCTCACTTGCATGCCGTGACTTATGGGATTCAAGATGCGATATGGCAATAGCAGGAGGTGTTGCAATTACCAGTCCTGTATACAGCGGACATTTGTATCAGGAAGGTGGGATGTTTTCTTCTGACGGACATACTCGCCCCTTTGATGCAGCAGCATCAGGAACAGTATTCAGTGATGGTGCTGGTACTGTTGTCTTAAAACGTTACCGTGATGCTGTTCGTGATGGTGATACAGTTTATGCAATTATTCGTGGTGTAGGAGTTAATAATGATGGATCTGATAAGGCCAGCTTTACGGCTCCCTCAGTTGAAGGACAGGCAGTAGCCATTGCAATGGCTCAGGCTGACGCAGGTGTTACAGCTGATTCTATTTCATATGTTGAAGCGCATGGAACGGCAACACCGCTTGGTGATCCAATAGAAGTGGAAGCACTTACGCAGGCATTCGGAAACATTACATCCGATAAACAAAAATGTCTGCTGGGATCAGTAAAAAGTAATTTTGGGCATCTTACTGCAGCGGCCGGAGTAGCCGGTTTAATAAAAACAGTACTTGCCCTGCATCACAAATTAATTCCGGGAACCCTTCATTTCAAGCAGGCTAATCCAAGAATTAACTTCGCTGAATCCCCATTTTATGTTTCTTCAGAAAATCTCGAATGGAATCAAAGCAGCAATCCAAGAAGGGCCGGAGTGAGTTCATTTGGAGTAGGTGGTACCAATGTTCATGTTGTTCTTGAAGAAGCTCCTCCTCAGCAATTATCAGGCCCTTCACGATCAGTATGTCTGTTAACCCTATCCGCGAAAAATTCCGAACGACTTTCCGAAGCCGGGTCAAAATTGGAAGTTTTCCTGCGCGAACACCCATCTGTAAATATGGCAGATGCAGCATACACATTACAAACGGGAAGGATGGCTTTTGCCCACCGCAGATTTGTAGTTGCCGGAAATGTTGTTCAGGCAATTGATCTATTGCATACCCCTAATCCTGGCAAAACTGCCGCTCGTGAAATAAAATCTCCGTCATCCGGTGTTGCTTTTATGTTCCCCGGCCAGGGTTCACAATATGTGAAAATGGGTGCAAACCTGTATCGCGATGAAATAGTCTTTAGGGAGGCTGTTGATCGTTGTGCCGGGTTGTTCGGGCAACACATCGGTTATGACCTACGCACGGTTCTGTATCCTGCGAAAGGGAGTGAAGATACTGCTGGGGCCGAATTGCAGAAAACTTCCAATACTCAACCGGCCCTGTTTACCATTGGTTACGCCTTATCGAAGCTTTGGATGAGCTGGGGGATATATCCGCAGGCGTTAGTAGGTCATAGTATTGGTGAATTTACCGCTGCATGTATTTCCGGAGTAATGAGTCTGGAGGATGCCATAATGCTTGTAGCTCACCGGGGTAAAATGATGCAGGAACAACCGGGCGGCTCAATGCTTACGGTTCGCATTTCCGCTTCAGAACTGGAATCAGAGTTGCCTGAGTCGCTTTCTATAGCAGCCATTAACGGCCCTTCATTATGCGTGGTTTCAGGAAATCACGACGATATTGATTCCTTTGCTTTAAAAATGGAGACAAAGGGAATAGCGACCAAAAAGCTGGTTACCAGTCACGCCTTCCATTCTCCTATGATGGATCCGGTTGTGAAACCGTTTAGGGAACTGGCAGCCAGGGTCAAGTTGCATTCTCCCACCATACCAATTGTTTCAACAGCAACAGCTGAATGGCTGACACCAGAACAGGCAACAAATCCCGGTTACTGGTCAGCTCATCTACGTTTGCCGGTTCGTTTTGCCGAAGCCATTAAACTTATCTGGACCGATCACCCTTCAATGTTTTTACTTGAATTGGGACCCAGGAATACCGCAACTGCTCTTGCCCGGATGCAGGCATCTGATCCCACCAAACAATTTGCAGCACCTTCTCTGGCCGATACATCAACTGATGAAGCAGAGTGGTATTCAATGATGTTTGCAATAGGTCAGCTCTGGTTGAGCGGAATTAACATTGACTGGGAAGCATTTTATGCACTTGAAAAGAGAAAACATATTGCATTACCAACTTACCCTTTTGAACAAAAAAGGTTTTGGGTTAACCCTCCGCTAGCCTCATCACCGGCTACCTTTCATCCTTACCAGCCGTTTGTTGCTGAACCTTCTGCAGCAGATGCTACATCTGATACACAACCAACTCACACTATGAATATACCTCCCAGAAAAGAGCGGATTATTGCCGAACTCAAAGCGGTAATGGAAGATGCTTCAGGAATTGAGCTTACGGCTGCGCCGGCAGATGCTACATTCCCTGAACTTGGAATGGATTCTCTTTTCCTCACTCAGGCAGCATTGACTATTTCAAAGAAATATGCCACTAAAGTCACCTTTCGCCAGCTGAACGAGGAGTATTCTACACTCAATGCACTTGCCGCTTATATCGATCAGCAACTGCCTGAGGAAAAGCAGGTATCTATTCCATCATCTGCAACCGCTGCTCCTGAAATACCTTTTGCCGCTGTTATGCCACAGAATGCACAGCAAGGCTCTATCGAGTGGTTTTTGATGCAGCAAATGCAGATGATGCAAACACAATTGGCAATGTTACGTCAAACGCAGCCGATTCAGCAACCCGCTCAGCCTCCTGTTCAACATCATGCTTCACAGGAAGAAGTAGTTGAAAATGAAAAGGCTGATCTTGATAAACCATTCGGAGCCATTGCCCGCATTGAGAAGTTGGCGAGCAGTGAATTAACACCTGATCAGAAAAAATGGCTTTCAGGGTTTACAACAGAATACAATAAGAGAACTGCTAAGTCAAAAGCTTATACCCAGGACCATCGCAGCCACCTTGCCGATCCGAGAGTTGTAACAGGTTTTAAACCCACAATCAAAGAGCTTATTTACCAGGTAGTTGCAGACCGTTCCAAAGGATGCAGAATTTGGGATATTGACGGTAATGAATATATTGATGTGCTGAATGGATTTGGGTCGAACTTCCTAGGCTATGGCTCAGAGATTGTGATGGCGGCTTGCAAAGCACAGCTGGAAAATGGAATTGAGCTTGGACCTCAGCATCCTCTTGCCGGAGAAGTCGCTAAACTTATTTGTGAATTCACAGGGTACGATCGTGCCGGATTTTGCAATACCGGTTCCGAAGCTGTGTTAGGTGCTATGCGTATAGCCCGGACTGTAACAGGCCGAAATTTGATAGTATGTTTCAATGGTTCCTATCATGGAATAAATGATGAGGTAATTGTAAGGGGAACAAAAAAACTGAAATCATTTCCAGCAGCGGCGGGTATTATGCCTGAAGCGGTGCAAAATATGCTGGTACTTGATTATGGTACCGAAGAATCCATCGATATCATTCGAAATCGTGCCGATGAAATAGCGGCCGTAATGATTGAGCCTATTCAAAGCCGTCGCGCAGATTTCCGGCCAACTGAATTTATAAAAGAAGTGAGGAAGATTACCAGTGAAAGCGGTTGTTTGCTCATCTTTGATGAGGTGATCACCGGGTTCCGTCTCGAACCCGGAGGAGCACAGACATATTATGGTGTTCATGCAGATGTAAGCACGTATGGTAAAGTTATAGGAGGAGGAATGCCAATAGGAGTAATTGCCGGTAAAAAGGAATTTATGGATGCACTTGATGGCGGATTCTGGAAATTCGGCGATGGCTCTGTACCTGAAGTTGGCGTTACTTATTTTGCCGGTACGTTTGTCCGGCATCCGTTAGCATTAGCTGCTGCCAAGGCAGTCTTGCTGCATCTCAAGGAAAGAGGACAGGAATTGTACGACAAACTGAATGGATTCACCACTATGCTTGTGAATGAAGTCAACCAGCATGCAAAATCTAAAGGTGTTCCTTTTCACCTAGTTTCATTTGGATCATTATTTAAGATGAAATGGGATGAAGAGCATCCATATGGGGAATTGATATTTTTACTGTTGCGTCATAAAGGTATACACATCTATGACGGATTTCCCTGCTTCTTAACAGATGCTTTTACAAAACAAGACATTCTGAAGGTAATTGCTAAATTTAAAGAATCGATCGATGAATTGCAGCAGGCCGGATTTTTGACAACAGCCGGACAACCGGCCACTTCAAATCATATAAATGGATCACATGCTGAAACACCTCCTGTTCCCGGTGCCAGGCTGGGCAAAACACCTGAAGGTCGTTCTGCCTGGTTCGTGCCTGATCCTGACAGACCCGGTAAATACAAACTTGTACAATAATTTCTCTGTGAGCTTTTTTTATTATGAATTTTGAACCTGTAGACTACGATCCATTTATACCACTTGGCCCGGTACCCACCACAGAACCTCAACGTGAAATTATCGCCAATGTGTTGATTGGCGGCGATGCCGCTAATTGTTCTTATAATGAATCGGTTTCGCTTACCTTGAAAGGTAGTTTTGATTATGAACTGTACACGGATGCCGTTTTGTTGTTGGTAGCACGCCATCAGGCGCTGCGAACAAAATTCAGCAACGACGGGTTGGAGCAGACGTTTACACAGGTAGCCGAAACAAAAGTTGATTTAATAGATATTTCAAAACTGTCTCCTAAAGAACAGCATGAGGAGGTAAACCGGAGGCTGGTGTCAGAAGCTGAAACGCCATTTGACCTGGAGAACGGACCGCTTTATCGGTTTTCAGTTATTCGATATTCAGAAATTCATCACCAGCTCATACTTTCTTTCCATCACGTTATTTGCGATGGTTGGTCATTAGGAATATTGATGCAGGATCTTGGAAGGTTTTATTCTGACCTTGTTCAGGGAAAACCATTTGTAGAATCACCTGCAACAGGATTCAGCAAATTTGCCGAAGAGGAGCTTGTTTACTCAGGTTCTGAAGAAAACAGGATTGTTGAAAATTATTGGTTGTCAAAATTCAAGAATAACATTCCCTCTTTTGAATTTCCAAGCGATAAACCACGTCCTTCGAAAAGATCTTATAGGGCAAACAGAATTGATGTTGAAGTACCATCGGAAACAATTGATGGCATCAGAAAAACAGGTGCAAAGTTTGGTACTTCATATGTAACTATTCTTACAGCAGCATTTCAGGTTTTTCTGCATCGGGTAACGAGTCAGGATGATATTGTACTGGGTTTACCAGCCTCAGGGCAGTCAGCAACAGGATATAATGATCTGGTCGGACATTGTGTAAACGTACTTCCTATAAGAACAACAGTCGATTCCGGAAAATCGTTTGTTGATTTTCTGAAAACTCAAAAAACGGCCTTACTTGATGCTTATGATCATCAGCGGTTCACATTCGGCAGTCTGATAAGGAAGTTGAATATTTTACGATTTCCCAATAGAATACCATTGGTTCCGGTTGCATTTAACCTGGACATAGGCATTACCGACGGAGTTTCTTTTGCAGGATGTGAATTTGAGTTTTCTACCAATCCTAGACATTACGAGAATTTTGAAATTTTCATCAATGCAACCGGTTCCGGTTCGAAATTAATACTTGAATGTACACACAATACCGATCTTTATGATTCTGAATTGATGCAACTCCGCATGGAGGAGTTTATTGTTTTACTAAAAGGAATTGCCGACAACCCGGAATCGAAAATTTATGAATTGCCGCTGATTACAGAAAAAGAACAGGAATTGATTTTTAAGAAATGGAATTCGATTGAAAATGATTTCCGGACTACAAAAACACTTATTTCCTGGTTCGAAAAAACTGCAACCACCTATCCTGATGCAATTGCGTTGTCTTACGAAAACCAGCATACCACCTATTCCGAATTGGATTCCCGTGCAAATCAATTGGCAAACTGGATGCTGGGTAATGATGTCAGACCGGGAAGTTTTATCGGCGTTTTTACTTACAGGAACAGAGACCTTATTGTTTCAATTTTAGGAATTTTAAAGTGTGGCTGCGCTTACGTACCAATTGATCCAAATTATCCTTTAGAGCGGGTTTCATATATTCTTGAAGACGCTAAATGCGCCTTGGTTTTAGTGTCAGAAGGACTTCAGGAAAACGTTGGGTCATGGGCGCATAGTTACTGCATCGACACTGAATGGGACAAAGGTCCGGGTATGCAAACGGATGAGCATCCCGGAATTGAAACCAATCCGGGTGATCTTGCATACATTATTTACACCAGTGGATCTACAGGTAAACCTAAGGGTTCACTGATTGGTCACAGCAAAGCCACACGATTGTTTACTGCCACCGACTCATGGTATGGATTTAATGAAAGAGATGTTTGGACCCTGTTTCATTCTGCAGCATTCGATTTTTCGGTTTGGGAGATTTGGGGAGCACTTTTGTATGGTGGACGCCTGGTGATAGTTTCTTACAATATCAGCCGCGATCCACGATCATTTTATGAATTACTGAAAAAAGAAAAGGTCACTGTTCTGAATCAAACACCATCGGCATTTATGGCACTCTTAAATGAGGATGCCGCTATCAGCGAACCTGAAAATAGGGTAAACAGCCTTCGGTATGTGATTTTTGGAGGAGAGGCTTTAGAACTGGAAGGGTTACGTCCCTGGTTTGAACATCATGGTGATAAGAATCCGCAACTCATAAATATGTATGGTATCACCGAAACGACCGTACATGTGACATATCGGCCAATTTCATTAGACGATTTGGGTAAAGGGCAAGGCAGCATGATTGGGGTACCTATTCCCGATTTGCAGGTTTATATTTTAGATCAGTATCAACAGCCGGTTGGAATTGGAATTGCCGGAGAATTGTACGTTGGGGGTGCCGGAGTTGGTCGGGGCTATTTAAATCGTCCCGAACTTACAGCTCAAAGGTTTATACATAATGAATATAACCCGTTTTCAGAAAATGCTTTATATCGTTCAGGTGATTTGGCTAAGTATTCACTCCAGGGCGATATTGAATACCTTGGCAGGATAGATACTCAGGTTAAAATAAGAGGATTCAGGATTGAATTAGGAGAGATAGAGGCCATTTTGAAAAAACACCCTGATGTAAAACAACAAGTTGTTATGGCGCGCGAGGATGTTCCCGGTGAAAAACGACTTGTTGCCTATCTGATCCTGAAAGAAGGCGTCAGATTTGATCTTACGGGTATGAGGGAGTTTCTGATGGTTGACTTACCTGAATACATGGTACCATCAGCTTTTGTTCTTTTGGATAAAATACCGGTCACAGGTAATGGTAAAATTGACCGAAAGGCATTACCTAAACCTGAAATCACATTAACCCCTTCAGGCCATTACGAAGAACCCTATACACCCACTGAAGAAATGCTGGCTACCATTTGGTGCGATGTATTGGGCATTGAAAAAGTTGGAAGGAAAGATAATTTCTTCGAGTTGGGTGGACATTCATTGATTGGCGTCAGAGTATTTAATGAGGTGGAAAAACAATTAGGAATCAGAATACAGCTTTCTGTACTCTTTAGTGCTCCTACCATTGAAGAATTGGCCCGTGTTATCAGTCGAAGTGAATCACTAAAACCATGGTCGTGCCTTGTTCCTCTGCAACCCAAGGGCAACTTGCCACCCTTATTTTGCATACACATGCACAATGGAAACATTCATCGCTGGAGGGTTTTGATCAAACACCTGGGAACAAACAGGCCCTTATATGCGATTCAGCCAAGAGGCCTCGATGAAAAACAACAGCCTCATACGACTATAGAAGAAATGGCAACTTATTATATTGGTGTAATGAAGGAAGCGCAACCCTATGGCCCATACAATTTGATGGGGCTGTGTTTTAGCGGAATGGTTGTATATGAGATGGCTACTCAGTTACAAGCTATGGGTGAGGAAGTTGCCTTTTTGGGCATGATTAACAATTATGCACCACCTGAAAATCCTACTTTATTTAAAGTAAAAACGGAATTGAATAAATTTCTGAAAATGGATATCTCGGAAAAAGTAAATTATGTCAAGGAAAAGCAGCAAAAAATCACCAAATTATTTTCAGGAGATAAAACGGCTATTACAGAAATGCAAATAGATATGCCCGAGAAAACACATTTAGGGCATGACCTTAGAACAATTCACTCTCTGGCATTATTGCATTACAGTCCTCAAAAACACTTTAAAGGCAAATTAGCACTTTTCAGAAATAATGAACCTATTGAGGCTTTTTATAATGATAAACTGGGCTGGGATCGCCTTGTTCAGGGTGAAATTACCTGCGATGTTATCGATGGATGTGACAATGACACCATAATAACAGATGAGCCATATAACATAGAATTATCCTTGTTAATAAAACACCGTTTAGATGCATTTGATAGTTGATTTGTTGAGCAGGGGTTTTAGTTCATATTCATTTTAGGCCGGTTTGTGTCCGGATTTCCGGAATTCTTCCATTTTTTTTGTACTTTCGTATTAAGCTTCAATTTCAATTGAATATGAAATTGCATTTAAAAAATATTAAAGGGATTTCTAAAGAAAAGCACCTTCCCGGCCACGGAAATCATCCGGGCGAAGTGCACATATGGACCCATGTGATCCATTACGATGACCCTTTTTTACGTCAGGCTCCTTTTATGTTATCACAGGATGAAATGGGACGTGCTGCCAGGTATCATTTTGAGAAAGACAGAAGAGTATATGAATCAGCACATGTCTTTATACGCAAAGTACTTGCACATTACGTATCATTAGATCCCGTTGCGCTCCAGCTTTCGCCTCTGGTAAATACCAAACCTCAGTTACTGAATGCACCTTTTCATATACACTTTAATATTTCGCATTCAGGAAACAGAATTTTGGTTGCGATAGGATTCGATTCAGATGTTGGAATTGATTTGGAAAAAATCATGAATGATTTTGACATGGATGGATTTGCTGAGGCCAATTATCATGCAAATGAATTGGAGCTTTTCCGGCAGCTGAAGGGTGATGATGAAACATTGTATTTTTATACTATTTGGACCAGAAAAGAAGCCTGGTTAAAACTCACAGGTGAAGGGATAAATGATAAGCTCCGTGAATTGGATTTTTCAGGAAAAACAAACCAGCCTAAGTTTTCTCCTTTTGGTCATCAAAATGTTTATATGACCACCTGGAAGGAGGGCTTGGATTATGTTGTGACCCTTGCCTCGGATATTGACAGAACGCACACGTTGTTTTTTGATTCATCTTTACTGATAAATGAATCAGGAGAAGACCTGAACGAGGCAGTTGAATATGGTGAAGACTGATGTTGGCTACTTAATCACCACCTGATGTTTTGAGACGGGGTGGTGGCAACATTGATTGTCCTTCATTTGCACCCCTCTGAAAATTAATACAAGACCCAGAACAATCATCAACACAGGTGTCGCCCTTGTGAGTGCATCCCTGGCTTTTATGCCGGCAACTTTTCCAAACATTGAAACAGCCATCATAGCCGGAAAAGTGCCCAACCCAAATAAGACCATATAGGCAACTCCATTTAATGGCTGCTGGGTAATTGCCGCACCGGCAAGTGCTATATATACAAAGCCACATGGCAATATTCCGTTGGCCATTCCTGCTATATACAAAGAAATCCGTGTGCGTTTATGGATCACATTCTTAAAGATCGATTTAATAAAAAAATTCAGTTTTACAGCCGGTGAACCAATATTAAAGCGGCTACCATTCCAATAAACAAAAAATACACCTGCAATCATTAAAATCCCGGTAATAATTGAAATGCTTTTCTGGAATCCTGCCAACAAAAAAGTATGACCGATAGAACCGGCGGTTAATCCCAACACAGCATAGGTAGTTATTCTTCCGGCATTATAAATAACCCTCCCCGCAATATATGCCAATTTATCTTCTGTACCTCCTGATAATGCCAGCGCAATTGGTCCGCACATGGCAACACAATGGAAGCTACCTAAAAATCCGATAACTAAAGCGGAGAATAGAAAATTGTCAACATTCATTTTTAAAGGAATTTCAGAAAGTATCAGCCTGCACCAACAACCAGTTTCTTTTCTGCATAATAACTCTCGCCATTCAGCTGATATTCAATTTGCAAATGGTATAATCCTTTTTTGAGCTCTGAAGTCAAGATCGTCTGGTTGAATGCGGCGTCCGGTTGAATAGGATATGAGCGGTCAAGGCTGCTGTCACTGGGGCGGAAGAGCCGGATAGATCCAATTAGTTTTTTTTGTTTGAAATCCTCTGGAAAATGTACAGTTACTGCCTGATCATTTAATGTTATTGTTACCGGAGACTGAAGCGCATTATTCCTCTTTTTACTTTCTATTCTCGTTTGGTATTTAAGTTCTTCGGAATAATACTGATCGGTAACCAGATCAACTTTTTCATGCATGCTTCTGTACATAAGGTAGGAAATTAACCCTACAAATCCTATATATAGTAGTGTTACCCGGTATCCCCAATTTATTTTCATATCTCAATAATATTTAATTGGTGCACTTCAAATTTGCTTCTCATTTGTATTTTCTTGGTCCCATAAAAATGGTTTTAACAATCTCAATTCGTTTATCACCGTCATAAACACCAATCTTTATCTTATTTTTATGCACCGGAGCTGAAACAGAATCAAGTAGTATAAAAAATTCTCCTTCTGTTATTCCTTGCTTTTTAGCTATCAGGTTTGCGCCTGAAACAAGTTTGATTCTTCCTGCAGCGGGTTCTTCAAGTTTAAATGTTACCGGAAATTCTCTGGTTGTTTTGTTCACAACCTTGAAGTTATAAAGGTTACTCATGCTTCCATCAGGTTGCAGCTGATAGAGCATACCGGGAGTGCGTAATATCGTTGTTTCTGTTTCTGACCTGAATGCCAGTCCTGCCCCCAAACCTGTCAGTAATATTAACAGCAATACCGAATACAAGGCAATACGAGTGGTAAACTTAAGTTTCTGCTTCTTGGCTATTCCGTCCTCACTCGCATAACGAATTAACCCTTTAGGAAGGTTCACACTTTCCATAATGTGGTCGCAGGCATCAATACATGCCGTACAATTGATGCATTCCAATTGTGTGCCATTTCTGATATCAATACCTGTTGGGCAAACTTTTACGCATTGTTTGCAATCGATGCAATCACCCGCACTGCGTTCTTCATTTTTTTTGAAATGCTGACGGGGTTCACCGCGTACATAATCATACCCGACTACAATTGAGTTTTTATCAAGTAAAACCCCTTGTAGCCTGCCGTATGGGCAAACCACAAGACACACCTGCTCCCTGAAATGAGCAAATACACCGTAAAATACCCCTGAAAAAATTAATATGGCCACAAACCCACCTGTATGT
>DASUFP010000031.1:0-6220 GCA_036274495.1 Bacteroidia bacterium | reverse complement strand
CATCCTGCCTGCCACGGCGTACGACCAACGGAGCCGGAGTGCACGGGGATATACGCAGGGTCGCTTTCGCGGAAATAACCTGGTCTATGGAGAAGCGGAGTATCGTTTTCCAATTTCTTCCTGTGGGGGACTTTGGGGAGGTGTCTTGTTTTTGAACGCCACCACGGCCAGTAATCCAAAACAATCTCTGGGTTTATTTGAATCAATTAAGCCAGGATACGGTGCCGGACTGCGTCTCATGGTGGATAAGAAATCGCGTACGAACCTTGCCATCGATTTTGGATTCGGCGATAAGTCATCTGGTTTTTATCTTGCTGCTTCAGAGACCTTTTAACTATTCGCAAGTGAGGAGAAATCGGCGAAGTGCGATTTATCTTTATTTAAAACCGTTCGGAATTTAGTTTAAGTTTTTGTGCGAGATGCATTCGACCTCCGACACCCACGAATACCTCGAAAAAAATCTTCAACACTTTTGAGCCCAATGTATTTTCACCATTGTGTTACTGGTCTGCTCCAGGTCCATTGGCCATTCGTCGCGCCGCAGGTCTTCATTATGTTCAAACCCGATCGACGTGATTGTCCGGCTTTGAACAACGCAGGTACTCAATTTGCTTTTTCTTTTCTGTAACGGTGGTTCCACATTTGGCGTCATATTTGACAACAACACTTTCCCGAACCCCAGGCAAATGAAATTCTACCTTATCATTATAATAATCATCGTATCATTGGCTGCGAACGCACAGTCGAATGATCAGTCTGAAAATCCAAAAGAAATCACCCGCGTCATTCTTCACAATGACAGTCTTTTCTGGGCCGCCTACAATGTCTGCGACGTAAATGGGATGGCGGCATTTTTAACCGATGATCTTGAATTCTACCACGATAAAGGAGGTTTTACAGAATCGAAAACATTGTTCATCGAGTCTGTTAAAAAAGGAATGTGCGGCAACCCCAACTGGAAACTGCGGCGTGAAGCTATTGAAGGAACAGTAAGTGTCTTTCCCATGGACAACATCGGCGCAATCATCAGTGGCGAGCATGTTTTTTACATTCAGGAGTCCGGCAAAAACGAGTATCTCGATGGTTATGGCAAGTTCATGCAATTGTGGGTGTTCAAAAATAATGAATGGAAAATGTCGCGGGTGTTCAGTTACGATCACGGGCCGGCACCATACATCAATAAGAGAAAAGAAATTTCTGTTGAAGCAGTAACGTTAGAAAAATATACTGGCCGCTATCAGTCTGCACAAGCTGGCGTAGTCGTCATTACATCGAATGGCAGTTCATTGCGGCTTGAGGCCGGTCAAACAACCGCTATGATTTACCCGGAGTCCGAGAAACTATTCTTCTCCAAAGAGCGCGACCTTCAATTCGAATTTGTTACCGAAAACAGTAAGGTAGTCAAGATGATTGTCCACGAAAAAGGAAACCCGGTTGACGAAGCGCAGCGAATACCGTAACCCTATTCCCGAATCGCTTAATGCTACTTCTCTCCTTCTTCACTGTCACCCTGAGAGCACGTGCGCCAGTCCGCGCGAACGAAGGGTCCCCATCAAGTAGCACTGCGCTTCATTCAAACTTGATATCAGATCAAAGCAACTTTTTTTCCGGTCGGCTTTGATTAAATAAAAAAACTTACTCTATCTTTGTGTCAACAAAAAAATGAAGTCAGGTCGTACCATATCGATGAAATGCTGTCAGCAGATACGTTATCAGCAGTTATGGTTATGCCCGGATGAAATTGTTATGACTTAGAATTAGTTTTAATTGTTTAACAATATGAGCTCCGGGCAGTTTGTCCGGGGCTTTTTGTTTTGGTCACCTTCGTAAAGAGGTGAATGCAGACTTACTTTGTAAAAAATGTCAGCGTACCCAAGAGGCTTAAGGGGTCTCTCTGCAAAAGAGATAGTCATCAGTTCTCCCGATAGCTATCGGGATGATCGCTGACTCATATATCCAGCCACTCCGTTAAGGAGCTGCAAGTAGCAGGGGGGAAGGCTGGATTGCGGTAAAATTATTCTGGGATCGTCTAACGGCAGGACGTCTGATTTTGGATCAGGAGATGTTTAGTTCGAATCCTAACTCCCAGAACAGAAAAGTCAGTAGTCATTGGTCATTGGGAAATTGAGAATTCCAGGGAGCAATGAAACTTTTCGAGATGTATCGGCTCACTCTTATACAGTGTCGGAACCGTAGCTGGTTGCACGTTGGTTCGACTCCAACCATCTCGACTTCGCCCGCCATAGCTTAAGTGACGGCGGGCTTGAAGTTTACCCCGGAAAGTAGACCGTAAGTGGCAGCGGGCCACTCTGTAAAAGTGGTACCTTAAACGGCTTTGTGTTCGATTCGCCCCTTGCATTACAGCTTGATTCCAAGCCACCAAGTTTATAAATTTATCCAACGTCCTTGCAAACGCACTGTGGAATTTCGAAGTAGTATTATCAAAAGATGGAACACACTTCTGGATAGACTGAAGGTAAAAACACCTGTTAAGAAAGTAAAACTATCTAGCGAACAGATTAAGGAAGTGTGCGATGAGATCGAACATCAATGGTTACATCTATTAATTACCCGAGCAGTTTTTACAAATAAACATTTTCCTGATCATAAAAGATATATAAGTCCCAACTTCTATTCTGAACGAGGTGTTCAATTTAGCATTGAAATACTTACACCTAACACACCAAACTTTAAACTCGGCGCATTTAAACTTAACAATTGGCATAACAAAAATTATGTGATCCGACTTTATGGTATTCTTGAGAAGTATAAGATTCTACATTCCGGTCGAAAGGCTTATAAAAATGAGCTAATGGAGTTGATTTATTATCTAAGACCAGAAATCGGAGCACATGGGTCCGGAAGAAAGCCGATGGATAGGGAGGGAAAAAGGAGGCTGAAGAAAGCAACGCTTTTGATAAACAAACTATTTCCCAAGGATGACGGAACGGAATACGAAGTTAGTACGGTGAAAGACTATTGGCTGCCTATTGATGGAGTACTGGAGAAAATGAAAGTTCAGGTAGTCGATTTCGTGAAGAGTTTGAAACAGTAAGAATGAGCGTCTTCAAAAGCAGCGCGTCAAAAACATCGCAGAGCAATTCATCTCGAGTTCAATACAATGGAATTGCCGAATGGATTGGAGTGGGCTGAGCGATTGGAGATTGTTAATTAAAAAGTTACCCCTTTCTTACTCTCAAACCTTTATCGGTCAGTACTGAGAAAAGGTTTGGTAATTCCGCGAAATGGGTTTCAATCTGTTCGTTAATACACCTGTATCAGCACTTCTGCCGGAATATTCAAAACTTCATTCAACTTCCGTATCATTGATAGACTCAACTTTCTCTTACCTGAAAGGATTTCAGATTTTCTGGAGCGATAGCCTAATATCTCAGACAGGTCTGCTTCAGACATGTTCAACTGATCCAGCCTGAACCTGATTGCTTCGATAGGATTAGGTTTGGGAACGGGAAAATGTTTGTTCTCATATTCCTTGATCAATATGGATAATATTTCCAGTTCATCTGAATCTTTTGAATTGGCCTTAATGTTTTTTTGCATCAAGGTGTATGCCCTTGAGAGCGCATCCTCGTATTGTCTATTATTTCTTATTGGTTTTAACATACTTGACTTTTTTAGCGTCTATCTTATCATATTGCCTGTGTGTGCCAAACCATACTATAAACACAATCTTCAAACGATATTCTATATCCACGATCAGACGATGACTATTCCCATGAATATTAAAAACAACGCGTTTCTCGCTTAGTACAGAAGCACTACGGTATTGAGCTTTTAAATCATTTGGATGATCCCACAATGCAGCCTCAACCTCCTCATACCATGACAATAACGATTGCTTTGCCTGTGGAAACGCTTCCCAATACTGCTTAAGCGTTTGTATTGCCAGAATGCGCATAATTTAAACATACAAAAATGCAAAAATGTTACCACATTGGTAACATTTTTTATATTAGCCTCTCAAAAAATTTATAAATGAAAATCGGTCTCCTCTCCGACACACACGGTTACCTGGATGAAAAAATCTTTGATTACTTCAGGGAATGTGACGAAGTATGGCACGCTGGGGATATTGGCTCAAAAGAGGTGGCCGACAAACTGGAAGCGTTCAAACCTTTCAAGGCTGTATTTGGCAACATCGATGATCAGGAGATGCAGCGAAGATATGTTGAAGATCTTTGGTTTACCTGTGAGCAGGTGAGCGTCTTGATCACTCACATCGCGGGTGCGCCGCCCAATTATAATTCGCGCGTCAAAAAAATATTGAAAGAAACGAAACCAGACATTCTTGTTTGCGGGCATTCTCACATCCTTAAAGTAATTCACGACAAACAATACGAAATGCTCTACCTCAACCCCGGCGCGGCGGGTAACCAGGGTTTTCATCACATAAAAACATTACTTCGTTTTGAGATCAATGGTAAGAAAGTTTCCAACATGGAAGTGATCGAACTCGGCAGGCGTGGAGCTATTCAATAAACCCTTAACTGTGTTGAAAAATCACTTGTCGCTTCCTTCATCTGCTGGAAACTATGGGAAGATTGAAATAATTTTTCATCAAAGGTCTTCTGACAAACGAAAAAGTTGCTTAAATTAGTAAACAACCCTTTAGCCCCGGCATCTTTCACAAATATATAAGGGTGAATGTTATGTGAATCTGCATGAAAAAAATTAGCCTCTCTGCAGTCCTTTTTCTCGCATTTTTAATTTGCCATTCAACTCTCATTGCTCAGGTTCAAATGCAAGGAGGAATTGTCGAACAGGGGCGTACACTAGCAAGATTAGCAAAACGAATGACGTTCTGCGCAGGCCCAAGTTCAGCAACGCTTAGAGGTAACACAGACTTCGACAATGGAAGACAATTCAAATTAGGGTATGCGGCGGGTGTAGGAATAGAGCAGCCAATTATTCAAAACCTTCAAGTTAGTTTTAAGTTGTTGTACGAACGTAAAGGCGACGAGCATACTGAAGACATTGCCTTCGACCCCGAGCTGCAAACGTATGTTTACGACCCCGTAAGATGGGAAACAGTTTTTTGGACTATCTGGTTTTGCCCGTAACGGTTGAATTTAAGTTCGGCAGCAAAAAACAATATTATTTTGGGAGTGGTGGATTTGTCGGCTACTTATTGAAACACCAACTAAAATACACTGAACTTCTTTCAGGATATACGCAAACTAATAGCATTATTGAAAACTTTGAGCGATTTGATTTTGGAGCAAGTTTTACTGCAGGAGTGAAAATACCCCTGGGCAAGTCCTTCCTGTCAATTCAAGCTGAGGACCATCTTGGGTTGGTGAATATTGGAGATTATGTGATGGATGGTGTTCTTAAGACGAATTCTTTAATTCTGTTAATTGGATTTACTCCTCCTGGAAAATATCCATAAAACTAAATTTTAAGATTATGAAAAAACTGATCCTCTCTCTCACTCTGCTTGCTCTACTTAATGACGTTGTTGCCCAGAGTATTTCTATTACTCCTGGCACGAGTAATGCCGTATGTCCCGGTACCGCTATTGCCTATACCGCAAGTAACCCTAATGGTAGTCCACCCGCGTGTCAATATGAATGGACGGTCACAAAAGGAAGATTTGATGCGGGAGGCAATATTGGCAGGACTGTTAGGGTCATCTGGAATGATGAAACAGGAACAGGGACTTTAAAGGTTGTTTTGCAAAATTGTGATGCATTGTCCAGTGGCTTTGAAAACGCTTCTAAAACAAATACATACACGATTCTAAGTGTATTTGGTCAAAGTTTCGGTAGTTATAGGAATTCCGTTAATGTTCCCTATTGTTATTCAATACCAATAACCGTAACACTAACTGTTCCAAAAATGTACGTACAGGGAACAGGGGGAGCTGGGCAGCCACCTCGGAAAGAGGTTGATGCTTATTCCTGGACTATACCGACTGGATGGGCTATCAATGGACCAATATACAAGGTCCCATTACCTACCATCAAACGACTAACGTAATTGTGCTCACACCCATAGCAGCCGAAGATGGAACGGTCAAAGTCCAAGGTAATCTGAATAATACCTGTTTAGGAAATAATGGGTCTAAGTTCGCCGACATTACATTGACAAGAACCCCTGTCGTTAATATTTCCGCACCAGGCGGGTACATTGGACCAAGATGTGGACTAAAAGCGCCCGTTACCTTTACAATTCCTTCCACTGTCTCCTGTGCCGTAAG